>JABSQW010000410.1 GCA_013215605.1 Myxococcales bacterium | reverse complement strand
GGGGCGCGAAGCCCGAGTCTAGCGTGCGCGCTCCGCGAGCGGCGATCCCGGTACGCGCAGCGCTTCGGCCCAGTAGACAGTGTCTCCGGCACTCTGTAGACACTGTCTGCTCAGCGGAAACCGATCCGGGGAAACTTCGCCGTCCCGCATCGGCTGCGAGAGGGAGGAAACCGCGTGCACTGGAGCAACTGGTCGGGGCGTATCACGGCCGAGCCGACGGAAATCGTTCGCGTATCGGACGAGTTCGAGGTCGTCGCGGCGGTGCGGCGGGCCGCCGAGGCCGGCCAGCCGGTGCGGTCCCTCGGCGCGGGTCACAGCCACGCTCCGCTCGTTGCCACGTCCGGCTTCGTGCTCGACACCGAGGCGCTCGTCGGAGTCCTGGGCGTGGACGCGGACGCGCGCGAGGCCGTCGTGCGCGCCGGTACGCGCATCTCGGCGCTGGGCGCGCCGCTGCGCGCGGCCGGCACGGCGCTCCACAACCAGGGAGACATCGACACGCAGGCGATTGCAGGCGCGGTGGCCACGGGAACCCACGGCACGGGCTCGACACTGCGCAATTTCTCGGCAAGCGTCATTGGCGCGCGTGTCGTGCTCGACGGCGGCGAGGTCATCGACTGCGACGCGGCGAGCGAACCGGAGCTCTTCGAGGTGGCGCGACTCTCGCTCGGGGCCGTCGGCGTCGTCACCGAGCTGCGCGTCTCGGTGCGAGAGGCCTACAAGCTAGAGGAGCGCATGTGGCTCGAGCCGCTCGACGACGTGCTCGACCGCATCGACGAGCTCACCCGGGCCACCCGCCACTTCGAGTTCTTCTGGATGCCGGGGAGCGCGCGCGCCGCCTGCAAGTCGCTCGACGAAACCGACGCCGCGCCCCGCTACCCGCTCGCCGAGGAGGGGCAGAGACTGGCCTGGAGCTACGACGTGCTCGCGAACGAACGCACCGACAAGCACAGCGAGATCGAGTACTCGGTTCCCGCCGAACACGGACCCGCGTGTCTGCGCGAGCTGCGCGCGATGATCGAACGCGACTTCCCCGACGTCGGCTGGCCCCTCGAGTACCGGACCGTGGCAGCCGACGACCTGTGGATCTCGACCGCGTCCGGACGGCCCACCGTCACCGTGTCGGCCCACCAGGGAGTCGACGACGACGACGAGCCCCTCTTCCGCGCCTGTGAGGGCATCTTTCGGCGCTACGCGGGCCGGCCACACTGGGGGAAGGTCCACTACCAGAGCGGCGCGGAGCTGGCTTCACTGTATCCGCGCTGGCGCGACTGGTGGAAGGTGCGAGACCGCTTCGATCCGAAGGGCCGCTTCCTGACCCCCTACCTGGAAGGGCTTCGCGAATAGCGGGCCGAGCGAGGAGGTCATGCCTTGGAGGTCTCCGGCCGCGCGTCCACTCCGTACAGTCGGCTCGGTGTCCCCCACAGCAGCTCGCTCAACGCTTCCGGTGACAGCGCGGTCGAAGCGAGCAGCCCCGAGACGGACTCGGGATAGGCGCACTCCATGTGGGGATAGTCCGAGGCCCACATCACCCGCTCCGCACCCACCGACGCCATCACGGATTCGAGAAACTTGTCGTCCGTCTCGCCCGAGATCACACATTGGCGCGCGAAGTACTCGCTGGGCCTGCACTCGAGATCCGGCCTCTCCGAGGGACCCCACATCTCGTGGTGCTCGTCGAGACGGTCGAGCCAGTACGGGAGCCATCCCGTTCCCGACTCGAGGAAGCCCACGCGCAGGTTCGGGAAACGGTCGAAGACACCTTCGACGACGAGTCCGGCGAACGCCGCCATTGCCTCCATGGGGTGACACGCCGCGCGCGACGCATACCACGTGTCGAAGCGGTCCTCGCCGAGGAAGCGAACGTTTCCGCCGCGCCCTTCGTGGACGATCATCGCAACGCCGAGGTCTGCCAGCGTCGCGAACACGCGATCGTTCGCCCGGTGGTGGAGGGGGCGTCCGGCGATCGGGTTCGGTCGCAGCATGACGGCTCGGCTGCCGTCTTCGCGAACACTGCGCGCGATCTCCTCCACGGCGAGCTCGGGGTCGTGCAGCGGGGCGAGAGCCACGGGAATCACGCGCCCGGCGGTGTCCGCGCACCAACCCCCGAGCCAGCGGTTGTAGGCGCGCGCGAGCCCAATCGCGATCGCTGCGTCGAGGTCCTGGCAGTACGGGACGTGAAGGCCGTAGCTCGGGTAGACGGCCGAGACATCGATCCCCTCGGTGTCCATCGCGCTGACGAAAGTCCCGGGCGCGATCCCCTGCTCGGCGTCGATCCCAAAGCGTTCCGCCTGCATCTTTGCTGCCGAGCCGCTGCGCAGGTAGTCGGTCATCATGGGAGAGCCCGCGAAGGTCGGGTGTCCGTCGACGATCGGGAGTAGAGCCCCGCAGACGGCGCCGAGGCGGGCGGCGTCGGGCTCTACCCGGGAGCGAAGGGATGGATCGAGGGTATCGGTCCAGACGTTGGGCGGCTCGATGACGTGACCATCCGCGTCGAAGACGGGCCTCTGATTTCGCATGCGGCACCTCGCGGGCTGGGACACCGACCGCTGCGTTGCACTCTATCAGAGGCGTGGAAGAGCCTGCCGCGACGTCGCGCCTCACGCGGCGAATGCGGATGAGACCCGGACACCTCGGCGCGAAGCGCCCGCCGCAGCTCCGCATGAGCAACCGCGAGACGCCGCTCGTAGGTCCGCGTTCCGCTCAGACGTCCTCGCTCAGCGCTCCGAGCACACGCGGGGGCGAGAGGGGCAGGTCCGTCATCCGCACTCCGAGTGCGTCGCTCATCGCATTCGCCACGGCGGCGAGGGGCGGGACGATCGGGATCTCGCCCACGCCGCGGGCTCCGTAGGGGTGAGCGGGGTTGGGGACTTCGACGATCACCGTGTCGATCATGGGCAGGTCCGAGGCGACGGGCATCCGGTAGTCGAGGAAGCTCGGGTTCTCGAGCACGCCCTTCTCGTCGTAGATGTACTCCTCGTTCAGCGCGATGCCGATCCCCTGGGAGGCGCCGCCCTGCATCTGCCCTTCGACGTAGCTCGGATGGATGGCCTTGCCGGCGTCCTGGACCACGGTGTAGCGGACCACCTTGCTGACGCCGGTTTCCTTGTCGACCTCGAGATCACAGATGTGCGTTCCGAACGACGGCCCCGTGGCCGCGGGCACCACCGAGGCCTCGGCATTCACCGGGCCACCCGTCGCACTGAATCCCGCGGCGATCTCGGCCAGGGTCATGGGCTCGTTGTCCCCGGCACCGTTCACGCCGACGGCGCAGCCGTCCTGCCAGCCGACGGCATCGAGCTCGACGTCCCACATCTTTGCCGTCCGCGCGCGCAGCTCGTCGATCACCTGGCGCGCGGCCTCGATGATCGCCATGCCCGTGACGACGGTGGTGCGACTCCCGCCCGTGAGATCCGAGTAGCCGACGCTGTCGGTGTCGAGAACCACCGGGCGCACGCGCTCGTAGGGAATGCCGAGCTCTTCGGCGGCGATGAGTGCCATCGAGGCGCGCCATCCGCCGATGTCGGGACTGCCGCACGCCACCACGGCGCTTCCGTCGGCGTGGATGCTGATGTTGGCGCTCGATTGCATGCCCGCGTTGAACCAGTAGCCGCTCGCCACGCCGCGACCCTGGTTGGGGCCGAGCGGCGCCTTGTAGTGGGGGTGGCTCTTCGCGGCTTCGAGGGTCTCGATGAACCCGATGCGGTCGTACGGCATGCCCAGTGTCGAGGTGTCGCCCTGCTGGACGGCATTTCGCAGGCGCAGCTCGATCGGGTCCATGCCGATCTCTCGTGCGATCTCGTCGAGGAGCGACTCCGTTCCGAGTGCGCCCATCGGTGCGCCGGGCGCCCGGTAGGCGGCCGACTTGAGCTTGTTGACGAGCACGTCGTGGGCTTCGATGCTGAAGTTCGGGAACGTGTAGGGGCCGAAGCAGCACATCGCCGCCGCACCGGCGGGCGAGCCCGGGAAGGCGCCCGCCTCCATGTAGATCGAGGCGCTTGCGGCGGTGATCGTGCCATCGCGCTTCGCTCCCATCTTGAAGCGCATCTTGCTCGCCGAGGTGGGACCGGTGGCGCGGAAGACTTCTTCGCGGGTCATCACCATCTTGACCGGTCGATTGCTCTTCTTCGCCAGAGCCACCACCAGCGGCTCGTTGTAGACCGTGGTCTTGCCCCCGAAGCCGCCGCCGATCTCGGCGGGCACGACCTTCAGCTTGCCGGGCTCGAGCTGCAACAGGCCGACGCACAGGTCGCGCATCAGGAACTGGCCCTGACTGGAGCCGTACAGCACTGCCTGGCCGTCTTCGCCGACGCGCGCCGCACAGGCGTGGGGCTCGATGTAGCCCTGGTGGGCCCAGGGAGTCGAGAATTCGCGCTCGACCACGACGTCGGCGTCGGCGAACCCCTCCTCGAGGTTTCCGCGCGAGAACTCGATGCGGGACGCGATGTTGGTGGGTCCGTCGGGGAGGTCTCCCCGCATGCCAGCGGTGCGCACGTGGTCGTGAAGGATGGGAGCGTCGGGCGCGATGGCCTGATCGATCTCGAGCACGGGCTCGAGCTCTTCGTAGTCGACGACGATCTTCTGGACCGCCTCCTGGGCGGCCTCCAGGCTGGTGGCGGCGAGCGCCGCGACCGCGTGCCCGTGATACAGCGCCGTCTCCCGCGCGAGACAGTTGCGCGACAGATCGGCGAGCGTTACGTGATTCTCCGGGCCGCCCTTGAGGTCCCGGGGCAAATCCGGAAGGTCCGTCCCGACGAGCACCGCCTTGACCCCCGGGCTCTTCTCGGCCGCCGAGGTATCGATGGAACGGATTCGCGCGTGGGCGTACGGACTGCGCAGTACGACACCGTGGAGCATCCCGGGCATGTCGATGTCGGCGCCGTAGTTGGCGCGTCCGGTCACCTTGTCGACGCCGTCCGGCCGGACCGGTCGGGTCCCGATGTGCTTGAACTTGCGCTCGTTCATGGTGTTCCCTCTTGGCGACGGTTCTGCTTGCGTCATGGTACCAGGCACGGGCGCCATGCGTCTCCGACGGCTTCGGCGCTCGAACGACCCGCGTCCCCCGGGTTCACGAGCTCGCCCCGAGAGCCTACTCGAGGGGATTGGGTGGCCCCGTTCCCTCCGCGTCGTCGCCCCAGCCGTCGGCGAGCGGTACCCAGTGGTAGATGTGGAGCAGCCGCCGCGCGAAGCGCCAGGAGCCGTTGTCTCGCCGGTAGGTGTCGTCGTAGTGACCTGCCGCGGTGAAGGCCCTGCCCTTTTCGACCGCTCGGATCTCGACGGAGCACTGCCCCGTGGCGCGGTCGCCGTCGAGGTCGATCACGTGGTTCTGGATGAAGGCCCGCGGTGTCGGCTGCCGCATGCTCGCGCCGTAAGCCTGGCGGAGCTCACCGTGACCTTCGAACTTGCGGTCGTTCATCTCGAGTGCGCCGTCCTCGGTGAAGAGATCCACCACGGCCTCACCGGCTCCGTCCCGCACCGCGTGGCAGTAGCGCGCCGTGAGCTCGCGGATCTCGTCCCTGTCTTCGATGGCTTGAATCCGGTCTTCGATGCTCGGCATTTCGGGAGTCCTCCTGTCGATCGGATCGCCAGCATACCGCTTGCCACCCGCGCTCAGCGGCCCGTCCAGCGCGGCGGCCGCTTCTCGGCAAACGCGCGCGGGCCCTCGGCTGCGTCTTCGGTGGTGGCGTTGAGTCGTTCCATGCGCAGACCCCAGACGATCGCGTCTCGCAGGTTGAAGTCGAGGCCACGAACGGCGGCCTCCTTGATGCCCTGCAGGGTCAGGGGCGGGTAGCTGGCGATCTCTTGCGCCTGCTCGACGGCTGCTTCGAGCACCCGCTCGGGGGGCACGACGCGGTTGATCAGGCCGATCTCGTGGGCGCGTTGCGCGCTGATCGGCTCGCCCGTCAGCAGCAGCTCCATCGCCAGCGGATAGGAGAGAAAGCGCGGCAGCAGCTGTGTTGCGTGGCCGCTGAGAAGTCCGAGCTTGACCTGGCGCATGCCGAAGGTCGCCGTCTCGGAGGCGATGCGGATGTCGGTGGCGAGCATCAGGCTGAAGCCCGAGCCGAGTGCCAGGCCGTTGACGGCGCAGACGATCGGCTTCCAGAACTCGAAGTCCCAGTTCTCCAGCAGCCGCGGTGGGGGTTGATAGGGACTGCTCGTCTGCTCCCCCTGAGCCATCTCGTTGAGGTCGACGCCCGCGCTGAAGGCGCGGTCGCCCGCACCGGTGAGGACCACCGCGCTCACTCCGTCGTCCTGCTCGAGCTCGTCCCAGATTTCGGCCAGCTCGCGCCACATCGCTCGCGAGCAGGCATTGAGGGCCTGCGGTCGGTCGATCGTGACGATGGCGATCCGTCCGGGGCGCCGCTCGCAGGTCACCTTGCCGCTCTCGCTCATCTTCACCTCCTGTCGATCGGATCTCTCTCCCGAGGCATATAATGCACGCACGATGTCGATGGACGGGCGTATTCCCGAGGCGTGGCAGCTGGGCGAGGACTTCGTGCCCAAGGGGCGCTACGTCGATCGCGAGTTCCTCGAGCTCGAGTACGAGCGGCTCTTTCCCAGGCTCTGGCAGATGGCCTGTCGGGAAGAGGAGATCCCCTCGGTCGGCTCGCAGCTCGAGTACCGCATCGGCGATCAGTCGATCGCCGTGGTGCGGAGCGAGTCGGGAATCAAGGCGTTCTACAACGCCTGCATCCACCGCGGCACGCGGCTGGTGAGAGGCCGGGGGCGCACGTCGGAGCTGCGCTGCCCGTTCCACGGCTGGCGCTTCTCGCTCGACGGTGAGTGCACCTTCATGTACCGCGCCGACGAGTTCAACCCGAGGTCCCCAGCGCAGCGCCGCCTGCGCGAGATCCGCTGCGAGCTCTGGGGCGGCTGGGTGTTCGTGTGCTTCGATCCCGACGCCGAGCCGTTGCTCGAGTGGCTGGATCCGATTCCGGAAGCGCTCGCACCCTGGCGCCTTTCGGACATGCGTTATCTCTGGCACAAGCGCACGATCCTGCCGGCGAACTGGAAGACGGCGATCGACGCGTTCATCGAGGGCTATCACACCCCGGGTACGCACCCCCAGTACGGACGCTTCGCCGAGGGCGAAAAGCCGAGCGCCCGGCCCGCATCGGTCGACGAGTTCGACAGAGGGGCCTGGACTCCGACGATCACCTACCGCAACCACTCGCGCTTCGTGTTCGGCATTCGCGACGATGGAGGGTCGCTTCAGCCGGGGAAGGTGGCAAAGGAGACCGTCGCCAACAACGTCCTGTACCAGGTCGCGCAGCTCCGCTCCCTGAACACACAGAGTGATGCGCGCGCGGCGCAGGAGCTGCTCGCGATGGACCTCGCGCCCGACGCAAACCCGTATGCGGAGTTCGTCCGGCTGCGCCGCGAGCACGCCGAGGCCGACGGGGTGCGCTGGCCCGAGATCACTCCCGCACAGCTCGATGCGGGAGCGGGCGACTGGCACGTCTTTCCGACCCTGGTGATCCTGCTCGAGACGGGCTGCGCGCTCGGCTACCGCTCTCTGCCCAATGGCAACGATCCCGACTCGTGCATCTTCGATGTCTGGTCACTCCAGCTCTTTGGGCCGGGGAAGGAGCCCCACGTCGAGCTCGAGTTCCACGAGCGCTGGCAGGACGGCGACTTTGGCCAGGTGCTCGAGCAGGACTT
>JABSQW010000409.1 GCA_013215605.1 Myxococcales bacterium | reverse complement strand
GATACGACGTCGCTTCGCGCCGCCACGAAGCGCGCCAGTGCCCTGCCGAACGGCAGAGACTGCAGGAGGTAGACGTCGCCCGCGTGCACCGTGAGCACGTGCCCAAAGCGCCGGCGCCGACCGCGCGCCAGCGCCGTCGACAGGCCCTGGGGAATGATCCAGTGGGAGTTCACGACCGCGACGTCCCTTCGGCGTGCGAGCGAACGCGTGGCCGCAGCCTGACAGGCGATGAAGGGAGGCGGTTGCAGCTTCGCGGCAAACGAGCCGCGCAGGTTGTCGCGAATGCCGTTTCCATAAGCGAGGCACTGGCGATCGCGCGGCAGGAAGTACGTAAAGCGCTCGACGTCGACGTCGCCCATGCGTTCGTGGCGCAGCGCGCCGGGGGCATCGGGGGTGAGAGCCGTCACGTCAGCGTGGTTCGCGAGGGCCTGCGCGAGGTCGTACACGAACCTGGGGAGGCCGTCGTTCTCGTGCACCGGAAACGTGCTGGCGCTGATCAGGACGCGCATCGTCCCCGCTGGCGAAAGCGCACCAGTCGTCGCGGAATCGACTTCGGGGCGACGCAGGCCGGAGGCACCCGCCGATCAGTCGGTCTCATCGGGCTCCCGCGCCTCTTCGCGTTGGCGGTAGAGCAGCTCTTCGAGATAGACGCGATGGCGGTTCAACATGTCGCCGATGATGCCCATGGTGCCCATGAGCATGGCCATGGCCCCGAGCACACCGGAGGCGAACGCCGCCCACTTGTGCGGCGTGAACTGACCCGTCTGAAAGTAGTGGACCAGCACGAAAATGCCGAGGAGCGCCGCCGGCAGCGCGAGGGCGAGCGCGAGGCCGCCGAAGAAGCGCAGCGGGTGGTAGTCGCGGTAGCTGCGGAAGACGATCTGCACGGTCTGCCAGCCGTAGCGCCACAGATTGTTGGCCACTCGGCTCTCGCCGAATTCGCGCTCGCCGCGCACGCGGATCGGCACCTCGACGATGCGCAACTGCTTGAAGGCGAGGTTCAGGAAGGCCTCCTGCGTGTACGTGAAGCGGCCGAGCAGGTGGAGCTGCAGCGCGGCGTTGCGCGCATAGCAGCGCATGCCACAGGAGACGTCGTAGAACCGCTGGCCGGCGAGACCCGAGATGAGCCGGCTCATCATCCGGTTGCCCCACCGCTTGAGAGTCGGCATGTCCGGCATGAGGTCGGGATCGATGAAACGCGACGCAGAAGCGAAGTCGGCCTCCCCGGAGACTACGGGTTCGATGAGCGCCGGAATGTCGCTCGGATCGAACTGTCCATCCGCATCGATGCTCACGATGAGGTCGGCCCCGCAGCGGATGCCGTGGGCGAGCCCGGTGTGGAACGCCGCGCCAACGCCCCGCGTCCGCGGGTGGCGGATGACGTGCGCGCCCGCTTCTGCGGCGACCTTCCGGGTCTCGTCGTGACTGCCGTCGTCGACCACCACGACGTCCAATCGGCCAATGCCGGGGATGTCTCGCGGGATCCCGCTGATCACCTCGCCGAGTGTTTTCGACTCGTTGAGCGCCGGAATCGTGACGAGGAGGTGCAACAACGCCGCGGTTTCGTCCGTCGCGCCTGCGGACGGTGCGAAATCGGTGACGCTTCGAATGGCTTCCTCGGACGACATGGACGCTTCGCGTGGGTCGTTCGCGCCGCGCTTCGCGAAGCCAGCGCCTTCCCCCGCGGCCGGGAGTGTATCCCAGTTTCCAGGGGGGCGCGGAAGCCGGCGACGTCAGTTGCGCACCCAGAGCTCGTGTTCGACCCCCTCCACGCTCCGGCGGAAACCAGCGTCCGCGAGGCTGTCGCGCGTCTCCTCCAGATGCGGCGACGCGGCGAGCACCACGGCGCGGACATCGAAGCGATCGAGCCCCGCGCGAAAGACCTCGCGAGCGTCGGACTGGATCGCATTGCCTTCGACGTAGCGCAACATCACGCGGCGCGGTCGCACCTCTTCACGACCGAGACGATCCAGGAACTTTCGGATGTAGCTCTCGCGGGTGATCAGCGGAATCGCGGGCTCGTGGAACGTCGAAACCCAGAGGCTGATGTACTCCGGGGCGACGACGTGCGCGCCGGCGGGCACGGCCTCGTTGATCAGCCGCGCCCACTCGTAGACGCTGCGTTGCTCGCTGGTCGGCACCTTGAGCGAAGGTGTGCCGAAGCTGAGATATGCCGGCACTTCCCGCGGACGGTTCTGCGGACTCATCGCCGCGTAGGCGGGCACGAACAGGGTGACCGCCGCGGCAATGATCACGCAGCCGGTGGCACGCAGAACGAGTGGCGCCCGCAGCGACAGCGGCCACGCCATCGCAATCGCCATCAGGAGCGGCACGGGAAGGCTCCAGAGCACCCGCCAGTACGAGGGACCCGTGAGCGTTCCGGTGACGAAGCGAGCGAGGTAGGGGTCGAGCAGCACGATCCAGACGGCGAGAGGCAACACGATGGCAAACCGCCGTGCGATACCCCGCCCGCACGTCGCCCACGCCATCGCGACCGCCGCCATCGCCACGAAGTGCAGGCGTGCTTCCCCGAACACCATGCGCAGCCCTTCGGCGAGCTCCTCACCGGTGTAGTGCGCCTTCGTCAGCGCGCGATCGCGAGCGCGCTCGAGCAGTGGGTCGTGGGCCTCGAGGTCGCCCTGCATGAGGAACCAGCCGGCGAGCAGCACGTAGGTCGAGGCGAGCGCGCCGGCGGCGAACGTTCGAAGCCCTTCGCGCGTGGGTCGCAGGACGCAGCACATCGCCATGAGCGAGCCCGCCGGCGCCGCCCACACGCCCGATGAGCTGCACCCGACCGCCGCGATCTGCGCTGCAGCGAGAAGGGCGAAGCGCCGCATGTCGGGTCGACGCGCGAACTCGATGGCGCTCGCGTATACGACGGGCATGAAGACGAAGAGGTAGAAGCTCTTGCCCTGCCACATGCGAACGAGCGCGAAGTTCGCGTACCAGCGGTGTGTCTCGCCGATGGCGATGATCAGGAGCACCAGCACCGCCGTGGCGTAGAGCCACCAACGCGGCAGCAGCAGGCGCAGTAGTCGCGCCGCCGTGAGCGGCATGAAGAAGGCGCCGAGCGCGGTGAACCCGAAGTGAAACACCGCAATGGCGGGTATTCCCGTCACGAACCCGATCGACGCCGCGAGGAGCTCGAAGCTGTGCAGCCGGTACACCGGCTGGTGGAGGGGGAGCCCCTCGATCCCGTGCAGGGTGTCCCCCGACAACAGCGCACGAGCGGGCGCGTCCATCGCCGCGACGGCCACGTTGACGTAGAAGGAATCGTCGGCGTC
>JABSQW010000041.1 GCA_013215605.1 Myxococcales bacterium | reverse complement strand
ATCGGGCGAGACGTCCTGCACCGTGATGTACACGCCCCGCTGCGGCCGCGCCGGGATCGACTCGGCCGACACGAGCACCCGCGGCGACGCGTACTCCTTCACGCGGTAGAACGCTCCGCCCATCAGGCCCCGGCGGTGCAAGTGGAAGCGCCCGAGCTCGCGCAGCGCCCCGCCGAGATCGACGAAATCGCGAAGCGTGTCGTCGAGCGGCTCGGTCATCAGGTAGAGGGTGACGTAGTGGATCGGGTCGAGGAGCGGCGCGCTCACCGCCCGCGCGCGGCGGCAGGCGGGGGTCGACACCCAGCGGTCGCCCCGGGCGATGCCGGGCAGCGGAAACTGCTCGGGCATGTGGTCGAGCTGGTGCCACTCGTTGTAGGCGTGGTGCTCCTTCGGATCGGTGATCTCCGTGAACGAGAAGAACCCGACCTTGATCTTGTTCATGGCGGCCATCATACCCGAGCGACACCCCGTGCAGCGGTGCGGCAGGGCGTAGAATGACCCGGGCCCGCCGCGGGCGCACCGCAAGGGAGCCAGCCTGGTGGCGACGAGCGCGAACGATGCCCGGCCCGAGCTCCGCTCGGGAGCCCGCTACACGCTCGGGGTGCTGTTCGCCGTCTACGCCGTCAATCTGATGGACCGACAGCTGCTCGCGATCCTCCTCGAGCCCATCAAGCACGACCTCGCGATCTCGGATACCGCACTCGGCTTCCTCACGGGATTCGCCTTCGCGATCTTCTTCTCCACTGCGGGCATCCCCATCGCGCGCTGGGCCGATCGCGGCACGCGCCGCGACGTGATCGCAATCGGTCTCGTGCTCTGGAGTCTCGCGACGGCCGCGTGCGGCCTGGCGCGTTCGTTCGCGCACCTCGCCATCGCGCGCATCGGCGTGAGCGTGGGCGAAGCCGCCGGGAGCCCGCCCGCGCACTCGCTGATCTCGGACTACTTTCCGCCGGAGCGGCGCGCCACGGCCATCGCCGTGTTCACGATGGGCGCGAACGTGGGCATCATGTGCGGGCTGATCCTCGGCGGCTTCCTCGCGGATCGGTTCGGCTGGCGTCAGACGTTCTTCATCGTCGGCCTGCCCGGCGTCGCCCTCGCGGTCCTGGTTCGGCTGACCCTGCGCGAGCCCCCGCGCGGCGCGAGCGAGGGGCGAACCGACTCCGCCCCGCCGCCGCCGCTCGCCGAGGTGCTGAGCTACTTCGCGGGCCTTCGCACCTACCGCCACGTGTGCATCGCCACCGCTCTCTACAACTTCGCGTCGTACGGCTTCCTTGCGTGGATTCCGACCTTCTTGATCCGCGTCCACGAGATGAGCGCCACGGAGGTCGGAGCTTCGCTCGGTCCCATCGCCGGGATCGTGGGCGCCGCCGGTACGCTGACCGGGGGAGCGCTGGGAGATCGCCTGGGAAATCGCGACCCGCGCTGGCGATTGTGGCTTCCCGCGATCGGCGGCCTCGCCACCGCGCCCTTCATCGTCGCGTTCCTCCTGATCCCGGACACGTCGAACGCGATGCTCTGCTACATCCCCGTCGCCTTCTTCGGTGGCCTCTGGACGGGCCCCACCTACGCGATCGCCCAGGGTCTCTCGAAGCTCCGGATGCGGGCGATGGCGGCGGCCATCCTCATCTTCGTTCTCAACCTCTTCGGCATGGGCCTCGGCCCGCAGATCGTGGGGGTATTGAACGATCTCCTGCACGCGCGCTTCGCCGACGAGGCGATTCGCTACTCGCTCCTGCTCATCGGCATGGCGAAGGTGTGGGGGAGCGTTCACTCGATCCTGGCGGCGCGAAGCGTCGTTGAAGACCTCGCCACGGCCGCCGAAGACGAGACGGGAGAAGAATTCTCGCTGAGGTGAGGCGATCGCTCAGCGGCTGAGCAGGATCTTGACGACCGGTCCGCGGGGCGCGATCGCTGCTTCCGGCCGGCGCTTCTTCCGTTTCGGAGAGTAGCGGCGCTTCTCGAATCGCCGTGCGGGGGTGCGGTCCCGGGGACCGTGATAGGTGACCACGTCCGTCTTCCCGTCGCCGTTCAAGTCGACGAGGTCGTAGCTCAAGGCGGACTCGTGATCGATGACGTGGTCCGGTGATCCCGAGTACCGGGCCTGCTCGTTGCCCCAGTAGAACGCGAGCCGGTCCGAGCCGGTGTCGGCGACGAGGTCGGGGTAGCCGTCTCCATTGGCATCGGCGTCGAAGCTGATCAGTGGACTGAAATCATCGTCGGGCAACGTCTTGTCCCCAAAGACGAAGCCCATGATGTCGATGTCGTAGTTCAGCCCGATGCGCCGATCGACCCGGGCGAAGGACTTGCCCGCGTCCTGGGAGTAGCGGCCGTCCTCTCCCATCAGGAACACCCGGAACTGGATCTTGATCGCATTCTGCATCGCGACCTTCACGACCTGCGTCACCGCGAAGTGAATGAACGGGACGACGAGATCGGACCTCCCGTCTCCGTTCAGGTCCGTGACCGTCAGCCTGCGATCTACGCTCTCGGAGCGCACCTTCTGGTCGGGTTCCTCCGGGTACGTCAGCCCGCCGCGCGAGTAGTAGAGGTACCAGTCGATCCGCGTCCGCTCACTCGGCGAGGCCCACTTCATGGCGATGATGTCGCTCGCGCCGTCGCCGTTGAGATCCGCAAAGGCCAGCCCTTCGGATGCGACCGCGTCCTCCTGCTCCGCCGCGTCAAGGATGGTGCGATCCCACTCGAAGCTCGGCGCCGCGGGAAAGCGACCACCGGGTTGCTGGAGAAAAACACGCAAGTGCTTTCCCTGCAAAGTCAAGAGGTCGACGCGGCCGTCAGCGTCGAAATCGTCGACAAAGGTCTGGGGTGACGCGAAGCGCGCCTCCGCACGGACCGAGTGTGCATGTGGATCTCCGACGAGACCCTCTTCGCTTTGATTCCTCAGCCGAAAGGTGACCTCCGCGTGGCTGTCGATCTGCTGCAGCAAGATCAGCTCGACTCCCTCGTAGCGCAGGATCCGGGGCCCCTCGATCGTGGGCAGGATCAGTTCCTTGCGCGCGTCGGCATCGATGTCCGCCAGGCAGCGCAGGCGCGCGGTCTTGCCCGGCTCGGTCCCGGCGAAGAGAGTGCGAACCTCGTGGAGCGGAGTGAACGCGCGAAAGCTCCCCTTCACAAAGGACGCTACGCGGACACCCCGGTCGGTCAGGACCACCAGCTCGGCGCCCGGCACGCCATCGATCTCGCCGACGTCGAAAACTCGGGCCTCCGCGGGAATCCGGATCGACGTGCAGTTACCCGAGAAACCCGCGTCGTCCTGCAGGCAGGTCACGAAGCGCAGCTCGCTGGGATCGTCACGGCTCGACAGCAGGACCCCGACATCCAGCCGGCCGTCCGCGTCGAGATCCGCGATCGCCCCGGTGCGCAGCTTGCCCGTGAATTCGATCTCGAAGGAGGCGAAGTACTCGGACTCCGCCACGGCTGGCGCGGCGGCGAGCAGACAGGCGAGCCCCGCGAGCCGCCTCAAAGCGTGAAATCCCGTTTCCTGACTGCGACCAGGGAGACGCAGAAGAAGGTCGAGAACAGCACGACGGACACAAACGTCATCTTCTGGATGTCCCAGCTCCACCAGCGATCGATGGGGATCCCGGTCGGCAGGTCGGCCAGGGAGTACATCGGGACCAGGATCTGCCCGGGCAGGCTCACGGCCCCGATGGGAAGTACACGCTCCTGCCCGTTCCATTCGAAGGGAACGCCGAGGCTTGCGGGAACCAGGCCGAGCGTCCCCGACAACAGGTACAGGATCAGACCCACCACGATGGCGCCGCCCATCGTGCTCGAGAAGGTCGAGACCATCAGGGCCAGCGACGCCAGCGCTGCGAATGGGATCAGCAGGAAACACGTGCAGATCAGGATCTGGGCGCACATGTAGCTCGAGCTGAAGATCACGTACTCGTTCTCGGTGAGGCTGCCGAGGCCGTAGGTGTACCAACCGGCGCAGAGCGCCACGCACCAGAGCAGACCCACGCAGAGAAGCGTCATCAACCCCGCAGTCACGTGCTTCGAGACGATCAGCTCCGTGCGCGTGACCGAGCGTGTCAGGAGGACCTTGATCGTCGAGTTCGACACCTCGATCGCAAACAGGATGCACAACATCACGAACAAGATCATCGAGCCGAAGTCCAGGTAGCGGAACATCAGGCTGAAGGCGAAGTCCCAGCCGGAGCTCGACGTTACCGCCACGGTCCGTTCGGCATAGTAGGCAACGAAGGCGCCCAGGATGGCGAAGCCGAGCATCGACCCGTAGCCCGCGACGACGACCCAATAACGCGTGAGCTTGACCAGGTCGGCGCGTACGAGCCGCATCACCGTCCTCAGCGAGTCCATCAGTAGATCTCCTGCGAAGTGCCCGTCAGCTCGACGAAGTACTCCTCGAGCGTTTGCCTGCGCATCGAGATCGCAGAAACCTCGACTCCGTTCGCCAGCAGGGACCGATTCAGGACCGCGGGATCGGTGCGGTCTCCCGGAAACTCGAGGTGGCCGCGCCGCAGGATCTCGGCCTCGATGCCGAACTTCTCGGACAGCAGGTTGCGGGCGCGTTCGCCCTCGTCGGCCGGAACCCGAAGCTCGACGATGGCCACGCGCTCTCCCAGTAGATCGTCGAGGCGGCCCTCGCGAAGCAGGCGGCCGCGAAAGATGATCCCGATGCGATCGCAGATCTGCTCCAGTTCTCCCAGCAGGTGGCTCGACAGGAAGATCGTCGTGCCTTCCTCGTCGCGAATGCGCCGGATCAGGTTTCGGATCTCGCGCATGCCCTGGGGATCGAGGCCATTGGTCGGCTCGTCGAGCACGAGCAACCGCGGGCGCTCGAGCAGCGCCAGCGCGATCCCGAGCCGCTGACGCATTCCATGCGAGTAGGCCGAGACCTTCTGGTCGCCGCGCCGACCCAGGCCGACGAGCTGCAGCACGTCGTCGATACGCTGCTCGGACACGCCGCCGGAAATCAGCCCGAAGAGACGCAGGTTTCTGCGGGCCGTCAGGTAGCCGTAGAACGCGGGACCCTCGACCATGGCACCGACGTTCACGATTGCCCGCTTGAAATCGGTTTGCACATCGCGGCCAAAGATGCGTGCGCGTCCGGAGCTGGGCGCGATCAGTCCGAGCATCATGCGGATCGCGGTCGTCTTGCCGGCGCCATTGGGCCCCAGGAAGCCGTAGACATCGCCGGCCTCCACGCGGAGCGAGACGTCCTCTACCGCCTGCAGCCGACCGAAGCGCTTGGAGATGCCCTCTGCTTCCAGTACAGCCATGGCAGCTAGACGCTAGCCCTGGATCCCGGACACCTCCAGCAGGCTGAGACCGTGGACGCAGCGCGTGCGGACTCGCGCTCCTTCCTCCGCCAGAGTTGGACCGTCCTGCTACAGGATGTAGTCCATCGCCTCGATGCCGTAGTCGAGGGCGTCGAGGGTCTCCATCACAGCGAGGGGTTCGTCGTCCTTGGCGGTGGCCGCGAGGTCGATGGTGTGTCCCGAGGCAGGACGGCCGTCGGGGTCGAGTACGAGCTGCACCTTCGGAAAATGCCGAAGCTCGGGCTCCGCTGAGCCGCCCACCACGACGGCCACGGAGTTGTCGGCGAGGCGGACGGTCGTGCCGAGGGGGTAGTAGCCCATCAAGTTCATGAAGTAGCGCAGCAGCGTCGCGTCGAATTGCGCCGCCTGGGAGTGGTACATGATGGCGAGGGCCTTCTGCGGTGGAATCGGATTCGAACGGTAGACGCGCGCGCTCGTCATGGCGTCGTAGCGATCGACGATCGAAACGATTTCGGAGAGCAGGCCCTTCTCGCGGGTCAGCGCCGCGCGCGGATAGCCAGAGCCGTCGTGGTTCGCGTGGTGCTCGAAGGCCGCGAGGGCCACTTCGATGGTCTCGTGGCTGGCGCCGAGCTTCGCGGCGATCTCGACGAAACCCTCCGCGGAGTGCGACTGGATGATGAGGCGCTCTTCGGGTGTGAGGCGACCCGGTTTGTTGAGCACCTCCTTGGGTACGCAGAGCTTGCCGAGATCGTGGAACATCCCCGCCTGTCCCACGATGGAGAGCTCATTTCTCTGGAGCTGCAGGTGTCGGCCCAGCGCGATCGAGAGCACGCTCACGTTTACCGAGTGGTTGAACGTGTACTCGTCGTAGTTCTTCAGCCGCGTCAGGCTCATCAGAAAGCCGGGGTCGCGGTCGAGTGAGTCGACCATTTCCATGACGACGCGCTTCACGCGTCGGGCCGAGAGGCGATTCGAAGTCTTGAGCTCCTGAAAGACGCCCTTCACCACGCCGATCGAGTTCAGATAGATGCGGCGGGCGAGTTGGTCGGCCGTCAGCTCTTCGGCGAGGGGCTCGTCCATCTGTCCGATCTGGACGGTGAGATGCTGGACGCCGCGTCTCTCGAGCTGGTTCTTCATCTCGGCCGGCTCGCTGCGGGCGTCGGCGGTCGCGATGCTGATTCGCGCGAAGAGCTCGATCTCCCAGTTCTCGACGTCCTCATCGAGGATCACGCTGGAGATCCCCGCGGTGCAGAGCAGCGCGATGAGCCGCGGGTAGGCGGTCGAGCCCATGGCGCCCTGCTTGATGCGGAGCCGTCCGACGAAGATCGAGTCGCGTCGCACGGTCAGCTCGAGTTCGCCCGAATCGTTCATGAGCGCGAGCGCGAGCTCGCGGATGCGCGAGCACTGCGACTCGACGCTGTCGTTGGCCTGCTCGTAGAGGCGCACCGCCTTGAAGAGGCCGGTCCAGAGCGAGATCAGCTCCCGCGAGAGATCGACGTGACGCCGCTCATCTTCGATGCGGGTTGCGCTCACGACCTCGACCTCGCCGACAGGTTCTGCTCGAGCTTCTTGAGCGCCTCGAAACAGCGCTCCGAGAGCTCTCTGTTTCGGCTGCGCACGGCGTTCTGCAGGAACTGCTGCGCCGCCGGCGTCCCGAGGCGGGCGAGCGCTGAAGCGGCCCGCTTCCAGTCTGAATGGCTCCGCTTGAACGGGTTCCAACCCGACTTCAGGATTGCCGCCATGGCGGGCACGATGTCGTCGGTACCCACCGCACCGAGGGCGAGAAACAAGAGGTCCTTCTCCTCGTCGGGAAGCCCCGAGAAGTGTCGCGACTGGATGCGCTCGAGGAGCGCCTCGTGACCGAGATCGTTGCGCTGTGCGCCCAGGCAGCGCAGCGCGATGACGCGACACCCGGAATCGTCGTCGAAGAGCGCGACCCGCAGAAGCGCCTGCACCGCGTTCGCTTCGCCCTGCACACCGAGGGCTCGCACGACTTCGCGACGCACGCTCTGGTCCGCGTCCGCGATGCTCTCGAGCAGCCCGCGAAGGACGATCGGACTCTTGATCGGCGCCAGCACCTTCGGATAGGCGCGACGCAGATCGCCCCCACTGTTGCGGAAGCCCGAGACCGCCCGAACAGCCGCCGGCTCGCCGATGCGCTCGAGGGCCAACGCGTAGAAGCGCCTCGCCCGCGCCGACTGCGCCGCCTCGAACAGCGTGCACAGCGTCTCGACCGACGCTGGACTCATGAGCACGAACAGCTGGATCGCCAGCTCGGGATCTTCGATTCCGGCTTCGAACGCCGCGCCGAGCTTTTCGAGCGCGGTGGAGTCGCCCACGCTCGCCGACAGTCGCTCGATCAGCTCCGCCGGGACCCGCTCGTTCGAAACGAGACGCTCGAACAGGCCGACGGCCGTCGACAGTTCGAGCCGCTGCAATGACGAGTTGAAGAGCCTCTCGATGATCAGCCCGAGGTCCTCGCGGCGTCGCGCCCCCAAAGGCGTTTGAAACAGCGAGAAGAGCGAATCGAGAAAGACACCCCAGCGCGGCTTGCCGGCGGTGAGTTCGACCGCCGACGCCATCCTTTGACGCTCCGCTTCGGAGATCACGAAGGCCGACGCGGGCGGATTGGGAACGTCGAGCTGTGGGTCCGGGCCGATGTCCTCGACCTCCCCGGAGGGCCGGTCCTTGCCCTCCAGAACGTCGTCGGGCATGTCGAAGTCGAGGTAGGGGTCGATCGCAGCGACGCTCACGTGGGGGAGCTTCGCCTCCCAGATGCGGGTCACGTAGTCCTCGCTGACGCTCTCGGGGTCGAGCGGCGTCGCGAGGGTGATGAGAAGCTTCTGCAGCTCGGCATCGTCCATGCCGCGGTCGAGCCGGATCCGCCGAATGCCATCGCGGTACAGCTCCGAGAGGATGGGCGGAAGCTCGACATTCGCCCCGAGGACCGACGCCCCGGAGCACGTGAGCGCTTCGGGTCCGATTTCGAGCTCGATTGGAAGGACCGCGGTGAGCCTCGGGGCAACCTCGGACATCGCCCGCGTGCTCATCTCGCTGTGGGCCGGATACGTGCGCAGCGTCCGCTCGGCTCGCAACAGCCAATGGACCGCGTCGACGACGTCAGCGCCGCGATCGGAGCTCGCTTGCACCCCTGCCACGCCCTACCCATCGACCGATGAAACAGAGGGCTGTAGGGGTCGGGGATTCTCCCGACGACCGCCAGAAACGAGGGGTCTTGCCCTCGATCTGCTGCGCCGGAGTCCGGGACGCCCTACAGCACGCGCGGATCGAGGGCGTCGAACAGCCTTTGGGCCGCCACCGCCGTTGCACCGGCCTGGCAGTGCACGAGGCCGGTGTCCTCAGCCGTGAAGAGCAGATACTCCTTCGGCGACCCGACGGCGTCGTAGAGCCTCTTGGCCTGGCCCACGGAGTACTCCTCGGCGGTGCCGTCCATGATCAGCATGTCGCAGCTGATCTGGTCGACGGTCTCCTCGTTGTTGTACTTCCGGACGTTGCCCATGGCGACGGAAGGTGAACTCCCTCCGTACTTCCACATCAAGTCGCGAATCCCCCAGCTGAGCAGCGCATCGCCCTTGACGGCCTCGGACACCGCGGCATCGAAGCCCGCTGGATCCGCGTCCAGCAGCTGGACGAGTCCCGGGCTGAAGTGCTCCATCGCAGCGAAGAACGACTCCGACCAGTTCAAGACGCCGGGATTGGGGACACAGACCTGGATGCGTTTTTCGAATGCAGCGGCCCGCGGCGACAACGCGCCCCCGAAGGAGAGCCCCATCAGGACGACGCGATCGCGGTCGACCCCCGGTTGCTCGAGAGCGAAGTCGACGGCGGGTGTCACCACCTTTTCCCAGTCGGGACGGAACGGCAGACCCTGCCGTCTCAGGGGAAGCCCCTGCCCGGGGCCGTGAAAACCCAAGACGTGGTAGCCACGTCGCAGGCCGCCGTCCGTGACCCACCGGGTCTCCTCCGGCCACGCGTGCATGCCCTGGTGCATGACGATGATCGGCGCTTTTCGCCCCGCCACGGGCGAGCGATGGAAATGACCGGGCAGCACCGTGTCTTCGTACGGAATCGACACGGCCTGCGCGGGCAGGGACAGCAACTCGATGGCCTTTTCGTGGCAGTGAATGCTGGCACGGCACGCCGCGAGGACGACCTCTCCGCTTCCGACGTGGTGGATGAGGGCTGCGCGGTAGTAGTTGGCGGCGCGCAGGAACGCGTCACCGGCGCTGACACGGTGCCCCGCAGCGAGGCTCCGCTCGGCGACGCTCTGCACGCGCTCCGCGGTCTTCAACCACTCGTGCATCCAGGTGTCGTCCTCCCGATTGGAGATCCGACTGGCGGTGTCGAGGCACTCGCCGACGTCGGTCAGGCCCTGCCCGGCCTGGCCGAGATACCACAGCAGTTGATTTTCCTTGATCGGGTCCCCGATGACGCCGAGGTCCCACCAGGGACGCTTGGTGGCTGCGGCCTGCGCAGCGGCGGGCTCCGAGGCAACCGCCGTGGCGACCCCCGGGCCGGCCAGGACTCCTCCCATCGCCACCCCCAGCCCCTGCAGCATCTCCCGTCTCGTCGTATCCATCATCGCTCCTTGCCTGCGTCGTGATCGAGACTCCGCTCGTCGACGCGTCTCAGGGTAGTGCCTTGCGGCGCCGCGGCGACTTCGCCCGCTTGCTCGATTTCTCCGCGGTCCTGCGGCCGAACACGTCGCGAACGAGATCCTCGTCGAGCGCTCCTTCGAGCCCCGACAACTCGCGGAGCATCGCCCGCGTCTCCGGCCGATCTCCCAGGATGCCCGTCAGTCGGGTGACCATGGCGCTCTCGGCGCGCACGACGGCGCGACGACCCTTGGCGGTAGCGACGAGATGGACTCCGCGGCCGTCGGCGGGCACCGCCTTGCGGCGCAGCAGGCCGAGTTCGACGAGGCCGTTGACCAGCGCGGTCACGGCCGGCCGACTCACCGCCGCGAAATCGGCGAGTTCGGAGGCGCGGCGGGTACCGAGGGAGACATTGAGGAGCGCGCGGTACTGCGGGAGGGTGATCCCTGTCCGCTCGCATTCCCATTGGGCGACCCGTGAAAGACGCACGAGGCTGCGGACTCCGTCGATCCATTCCTTCGGTTTCAAGTGGGGAGCCCGCACCATCTCTCGAACCTAGCAGCTCGTTCCTCCAAAAGTAGTTAAATCATTGAATTTCTTTTCTCGACGTGCAATCCTCGGCTCGAGGTCGTTCCATGAACCCCGGGTCCGAGGTCCACACGAGAGGTTGCGCGTTCTTCCGGCCGCTCCTTGCCGCCGCAGCGCTGCTCGCATGCGCATCTCCATCGAGCGTTCCCGCAGCGCCTGCGACCCCTTCGAGCGCCACCCCGGTCGGAGTCGCGACACCGGTGAACTCGCGGCTGGCCGCGATGTCTCCCCCGAACCGGGCCCGCAGCTTCCAAAGGATGTCCGAGTATTTCCCGACGCGAATGATCGCCCGCGCGGGGTCGATCGATCCCCTCCCCCACGGTCGACCGGGCGTCGCGGAGCTCGAGTTCGAGTTCGAGGGCCAGCGACATTCGGTGAACGAGTTCTTCGAGCGCAACCACACCAGCGGGATGGTGGTTCTCGACGCTGGAAGCCTCGCCTACGAGCGCTACCGGCCGGGTACGGGACCCAACACCCGGTTCACCTCCTTCTCCATGGCGAAATCGATCACCTCGACCCTCGTCGGACTCGCGATGGGTGACGGAGCGATCGAGTCCGTCGACGATCCCCTGACGAAATACATCGCCGACCTCGAGGGAACGGCGTACGACGGTGTGACGATCAAGCAGGCGCTGCAGATGTCTTCCGGTGTCGCATTCTCCGAGACCTACACGGACCCGAAGGCGGATATCCATGTCTTCACCGGGCTTTCGATGCTCCAGAACAAGGTGCCCGCCAACGAACTCGTAAGACGCTTCGAACGCGCAGCGCGCCCCGGAACCGTCTTCAACTATTCCACGGGGGAGACCCAGGTCCTGGTCTGGCTCGTCCGAGCGGCGACGGGCAAGGCTCCGGCCGCGTATCTCTCCGAGAAGATCTGGTCGCGAATCGGCATGGAGCACGACGCCACCTGGATCCTCGACCGCGACGGTGGAATGGAGATGGGCGGAATCGGCATCGACGCCACGGTCCGCGACTACGCGCGATTCGGCCAGCTGATGGCCAATGACGGCGTGTGGCGCGAGGAGCGGATCCTCCCCGAAGGCTGGGTAAAGGAAGCGACGACACCGGTCGAGCCGCACCTCGACTACGGCAAGCTCGTGCGGACACCTCTCGAGGGCTACCAGTACCAGTGGTGGGCGCTGCCGGGCGAGGATACGGCCTACGTGGCGCAAGGAGTGTTCGGTCAGCTCCTCTACATCAATCCCGCGCGCAACGTGGTGATCGCCAAGCTGAGCACCTGGCCGCGGGGGACGGACCCCCGGCTGAAGGGCGAGGCATTTGCGGCCTTCGACGCGATCGCGAAGCACCTCGCGTCTCAGCGCGCCGATCGAACCGCAGAGGTCGGCGCCGATCGCGAGTAGGCATTCGAGGCCTACAGCTTCTCGATCGACGACCGGCGACGCGATTCAGGGATAGAACCGGCTGATGGTGTCGATCACACAGGCTGGACGATCGCCGCCGTCGATCTCGACCGTGACACGCACCACCGCCTGGACGCAGCCCTTCACGTCTTCCGCACTCACCAGCTCGCCACGGCCCCGGATCCGCGAGCCCACGGGCACGGGTGCGGGAAAGCGCAGCCGATCCGCACCGTAGTTGATGCCCATCGACGCGCCCTGCACGTCGATGATCTCCGGCAGGAAGTGGTTCACGAGCGACTGGGTGAGATAGCCGTGGGCGATGGTCGCGCCGTAGGGACCGTCCTTCGCGCGCTCGGGATCGACGTGGATCCACTGGTGGTCACCGGTGGCCTCGGCGAACAGATCGATCCGCTGCTGTGTGATCTCGAGCCATTCACTCGTACCGAGTTGATCCCCGACGGCCGTCTTGAGATCGGCAGGAGTCTTGAATACGCGGGTCATGCGCACCTCCGGGCGGAAACGGTGCGACAGCATACCCGATGCGGGTCGCGGAATTCTGGCAGCTGCGCGATCCTCCCCCGGGCGGCGTCCGCGGGCTGGGCCGGTATCCTCGGTGTCGATGGCGTCGGCTCGCGACGCGCGGAGGTCCGAGGATGTCTTTCACGAAGCTCGCGATTCCCACCCCCGAAGAGGCGTTGCCCGGCCGCGACGCCCGCATGCGCGTTCCGGAGCGACACTTCGTCAACGGCGCCCCTCTCGAGGCCCCCTTCCCCGACGGCACGGAGCTCGCCATGTTCGGTCTCGGCTGCTTCTGGGGCGCCGAGCGCGTGTTCTGGCAGGCGGACGGCGTGGTCAGCACGAGTGTCGGCTACGCGGCGGGCCACACACCAAACCCCACCTACGAAGAGGTGTGCACGGGTCGCACGGGTCACAACGAGGTGGTCCGCGTGGTCTTCGATCCGTCGAAGATCCACTACGCCGACCTGCTGAGGATCTTCTGGGAGTCCCACGATCCCACCCAGGGCATGCGCCAGGGCAACGACGCCGGTACCCAGTACCGATCGGGGATCTACACCCGTAGCGAGGAGCAGCGGCGCGCCGCGGAAGCGTCCCGCGACGTCTTTCAAGAGGCGCTGGCGAGCACGGGCTACGGGGCCATCACGACCGAGATCGCCGCGGCGCCCGAGTTCTACTACGCCGAGGACTACCACCAGCAGTACCTGGCGAAGAATCCCGCGGGCTACTGCGGACTCGGCGGCACGGGTGTGAGCTGCCCAGCGGACGTGAACCCCGCGTAGACTTCTCGACGGCGTTTCCTCAAGGACCGAGCTGAATCTCTACCTTGCCACCGCTCACGACGACCGGGAACGTGCGGATCGCTCGCCGAGCCGGCCGGCGCGCCACGCTCCCGTCCCGCACGTCGAAACGCGCGCCATGCACGGGGCACTCGAGGAGACAACCGTCGAGACGGGCGACGCTGAGCCGCGCTGCGGCGTGGCTGCAGCGATTTTCGAGCGCGTAGTAGTCGCCATCCACGTTGCACAGAAGAACACTCGTGCCGCGGTGCTCGACGACCCGGGTCTGACCCGGTCCGAGCTCGGCCGCGTCGACGACGAGTGTGATCATCGCGGAGCACCGTAGCCCCCGTCGCCGCCAAACGCGACGGCCCGGGCGCCGACGAGGGCGACTTCGACCGCGAATCGAGGCGGGGATCGTTCCGCTCGTGGATCAGCGAGCGCGCGAACCCAACGAGACCCGTGGGACGACTCGACTGTTCGATCGGGGGCTGACGAGCGGCCCAGCCGCAATCAGCCGAGCGGCCCGGACCGCAGCGCCGACACGACCGCTCGAGTACTGGCGAACGCGAGTTCCGGCAGATCGTCGAGCGGTTGAAAGACCGCCGCGGCGGCGTCGTCACCCGCGCGCAGCTCGCCTCCGCATGCTGTCGCCCGGTACAGGATGACGATCGACGCGCCGCCCGGCTCACGGTTGTGGAGCACGTCGAACAGACCCTCGATACGAACCTCGAGGCCGGTCTCCTCGAGCGCTTCGCGGGCCGCGCCCTCGGCGGGGTCTTCGCCCGCGTCGACGAAGCCGCCGGGTAGCCCCCACTTTCCCTTCTCGGGCGGATAGCGGCGCTCGACGAGAAGTAGCGCGTCGTCGCGAACCACGATCGCCGCGACCCCCACCTTCGGATCCGGGAACCAGACGTAGTGACACGCCTCACACACCGGGCGCTCGCGATCGAGCTTGCGCTGCCGCTTCAAGCGCTCGCCACAGTGGGGACAGAACGTCGGCTCGATCGGCCCGTCGCGCTCTGCGGAACCGTGACCGTGTGATTTCGACGCTTCCATCGTCGATCTCCCTCCGCGGGCAGCGTAGCTTGCGCGCACCCCGAGTCACCAGCGCGGCCGCGCCGCCGATCGGGCGGATCCGTCGAATCGAGCTGGTATGCTCCTCGCCCAGCCAGCTGGAGGGAGTCATGCAGCGCTTCGCAGACAAGGTGGTCGTGGTGACCGGCGCAGCGTCGGGGATCGGCGCGGCGACGGCGCGGCGCTTCGCGTCCGAAGGCGCGCTCTTGGTCCTGGGCGACCTCGACGGCGACGGCGGCAGCGACGTGGCGAAGCAGTGCGAGCGCGCCGAGTTCGTGCGCACCGACGTGACGAAACTCGAGGAGGTCGAGGCCCTCATGCAGTGCGCCGTCGATCGGTTCGGACACATCGACGTCGTGTTCAACAACGCCGGTATTCTCGAACCCGGCACCCTGCCCGACGTCGAGCCCGCCGACTGGCACCGCATCATCGACGTCGACCTCAACTCGGTGTTCTACGGCTGCCGGGCCGCCATCCCCCACCTGCGCAATGCCGGCGGCGGCTCGATCGTGAACACCGCGTCGATCTCGGGCATCGGCGGCGACTACGCGATGCCGGGCTACAACGCCGCCAAGGCCGCGGTCGTGAACTTCACGCGCTCGATCGCCTGCGAGCACGCCGACCAGAACATCCGCGTCAACTCGGTGTGCCCGGGCCCCATCGAGACGCCGATGACGGCCGCGGTGTCCCAGATGCCGGAACTCGCCGAGGAGTACGCGAAGGTGATCCCCATGGCGCGCCTCGGCCAGCCGGAGGAAATCGCCGGCGTGGTCGCCTTTCTGGCGTCGGACGACGCGAGCTACATGACTGGCGCCGCGATCGTGATCGACGGTGGGCTCACGGCGTGCACCGGACAGCCGAATTTCCGGCGCGTGCTGGGGCTCGGCTGACCCCCCAACGCGCTCAGGCGTCGAGCGTTGCGGCGCTGCGCAGCAGCGCATCGGCCAGCGCCTGCGGCGCGCACAGCATCGGCGAGTGTCCGGTCGCGAACGACTCGCTGCGCGTGCACAGCGCCGCCAGCTTCCTCTGATAGTCGGGCGACAACACGCGGTCGTCCTCGCACACGAGATAGGTGCTCGGCACGACGCGCCACACGGGCCGTTCGGCGTCGGGGTCTCCCCCGTAGCCGACGTTGGGACGCAGGCGCGACACGGCGCTGTGGGCGTCCGCCTCCGCGCAATCGTGGTAGAAGATCTCGCGCGCACCCTCATCGCTCACCGTCATCGTGCCGTCTTCGTGGTAGCTGACCGCCTCGCCGAAGGCCGGGAGGATCGCCTCCCCGATCGGCGGCGTCCCCGGCCCCAACAGGGGACCGGCCAGGAACACCCCGTGAGCGACGGTCGCCGGATCGAGGGCCGCCACCACGAAGCAGCCGAGCGAGTGACCCACGGGAATGACCACGTGGCCGGCCCCGTGCAGCCGGTTCACATGAGCCTGCGTCGCCTGGATATCCGCCTCTCGCGATCCGCGGTGAAGATCGATGCACTCGGCTGTCACGCCGCCAGCGGCGAGCAGCGGCACCACCTTCTCCCAGCACCAGTCGCCGTGGAAGGCGCCGTGGATGAAGAGCACCCCGGCCGACATCGCGAGCTCAGCTCGCGAGGGTGACGGCTGCGTTCGAGATGATGATGGCGTCGCGCTCCTTCGACTTGGACTGAACGAGAAGCTTGTCGCCCTCGCGCCAGTACGACGTGAGGTACGTCTCGCCCGGGAAGCCGACACCGCGGAAGCGCGCCTCGTAGCGCTTCACCTTCGTGACGTCGCCACCCAATACGGCGTCGACGACGGCCTTGCAGGTGTGACCGTACGAGCACAGGCCGTGAATGATGGGCTGGTCGAAGCCGCCCGCCTTCGCGAAATCCGGGTCCGCATGGAGCGGATTCTTGTCGCCGCAGAGTCGGTAGAGCAGCGCCTGCTGGGGCAGTGTGCGCGTCTCGATCACGCCATCGGGCTCGCGGTCGGGCGCCTCGTTGCCGGCTTTGGGGCCTGAATCGCCGCCGAATCCACCCTCGCCGCGCAGAAACAGCGACATTCGCGTGGTGTAGAGCGGGCCCTCTTCGTCGCTCACGTCGTTCTCCATCAGAACGAGCGCCGCTTTTCCCTTGTCGTAGATGTCCTTGATCCGGGTCTTTCCGCGGAGCTTCGCCGCGATGGGAAGCGGGCGGTGCAGCTCCACGTCCTGCTCTCCGTGCAGCAGCATGGTGGGGTTGAACTCGAGTCCAGGGATTGCGCTCAATCCACCACCGCCGCCTGAGCGCGCGACCACGGCGAACGTCGGAAGGACCTTGAGGTTCTTCTCGTAGGTGTACTCGAGCTCGTTCGGGTCGGTGGGCGGATTTCCGGCGCCCACGCCGAGGTGGTAGAGGATGACGTCGTCCTTTCCGTAGGAGCCTTCGCCACCCGGAAACTCGTGTGCCAGGGCCTTGTCGCGATCGATCGGCATGTCTTCTCCTGTTCGCTTGCGCTTGGACCGTCAGGGTATACACCGAGTGGGCGGTGGGCGTCGAGCCGCGAGACGTCAGTCGGCGACAGCTTCGCGCGCCGACGCGAGGCTGGCGGCGAGGATGTCCGTCTCGTGGGTGAGGTTGCGGATGCTCCCGACCACTCGATCACCCTTCTCGACGGTGTCCGGCTGGTAGGTGTGGCACTTCCCCATGGGGTTGGGCTGCACGAGGGCAGCGCGCGGTACACCTTCGAGGTCCATCGTCCTCCCACCGGCGATCACGCAGGCGCGCTGGGTCAGCAGAGCGGCCTCCGCAGTGTCGGGATCGAGCGCCGCCTCGGCCCACTGGGCGAATCCGCTGCCGATCGAGCGGCCCGTGAACGGATCGGGTCCCGCGATCTCGGCTTCCACCACGTCCCAGGTAAAGACGGGCGAGCCGTCGCGCGACGTCGCCACGCGAGTGCGGCCGTCGACGCGATCCGGAACCGAGATCGCGTACACGACGCTACCGACACCGCGGGCGACGCGCGCTGCTGCGAGACACGCCGCGTCGAACAGGTGGGTGCACTGGGCACGCTGCGGGGTGTGGCGTCCGGGCGCGCGCAGCGAGGACTCGAGGCGCAACCCGACCAGCCGGCGCAGCGGTTGGTCGGCGCCGGGACAGGTGGTCCACGGATACCGGACCGCCTCGCCGCGAATCCCGGTAATCCGGGTTCCGTCGTGGTGAAGCGTGGCGCGGAAGTGGTGAAAATCGTCGATGATCTCACCGACGGCGACGCCCTCGCCCAGGCTGGCGCGCATCTCGCGTCGGTAGATCGCCGTCCCGAAGGGCTGATACGGAATGCGCGCACGGGGAGCGGCGTCTGCAGCGGGCACGGCAGCCAGCATACCAACTCGCCCCGGCCGGGCTTCGCTCCGGCTTGACAGGCGAACGCGCGAAACCGGACGATGCCCCCATGCCCTCCACCCCCGCGAAGCCCGAGAAGCTTCTCGAAGGCCTGTGTTTTCCCGAGGGGCCTCGCTGGCACGACGATCGCCTGTTCTTCTCGGACATGCACGCAAACCGTGTCCTGTCGGTGGACCTCGACGGGAATGCCGAGACGATCGTCGACGTTTCCACCACTCCCTCGGGCCTGGGCTTCACCCCCGACGGTGCGCTGCTCATCGTGTCGATGACGAACCAGAAGCTCCTGCGTCTCGATGAAGGAAAGCTGAGCGAGGTAGCGGATCTGTCGCCGTTCACGTCGACGGACTGCAACGACATGGTGGTCGACAGCCGTGGCCACGCCTACATCGGAAACTTCGGCTTCGACTTTCACAACGGTGAGAGCACCAAGACGACCTGTCTGTTGCATGTGACGCCCGAGGGCGACGTGAACGTCGCGGCGGACGAAGTCGTGTTTCCGAACGGCGCGGTGATCACACCCGATGGCGGCACGCTGATCCTCGCCGAGTCGTTCGCGAACCGCCTCACCGCCTTCGACATCGCCGACGACGCATCTCTGTCGAACCGCCGCGTCTTCGCTCCTCTCGGCAACCTGCCCCCCGACGGGATCTGCCTCGACGCGGAAGGCGGCGTCTGGGTGGCCGTTCCGTTCAACCAGCAGGTCGTCCGCGTCGTCGAAGGCGGTGAGGTCACCCACCGCTTCCCGGTTTCGACCGAAGCCTTCGCGTGCATGCTCGGCGGGCCCGACCGCCGCACGCTCTTCGTCTGCACCGCCGCGAGTACCCGTCCCGACGAGTGCCGCACACAGCACCGCGGCGCCATCGAGATCGTCGAAGTCGACGTCCCCGGCGCCGGCCTTCCCTGAATTCGCTCAGCCACCTGCCACGACACCGCCAGGAGAACCCGATGTCCGCCACGAANAGCACCCTCCACGTCGTCTCCGCCGACAGCCACGTTCTCGAGCCCCACGATCTGTGGACCGAAAAGCTCGCCGGTGGCGCCTTCGCAGATCGCGCGCCGCGCATGCAAGGCGACGCGGAGAGCGGCTACACATTCGAGATCGACGGACTCAAACCCTTCCCGGTGGGTCTCGCAGGGGCGGCCGGCCGGCCTTCGGAGACCCTCGGCGTCAAGGGGGAGATGCGCAGCGGCGGTTGGGATACGGCCGCCCGCCTCGTCGACATGGACGCCGACGGCATTGCAGCGGAGGTCCTCTACCCGTCCGTCGGCATGCACGTCGCCACCTCCCGCGATTTCGACTACCAGGTGGCCTGCATGCGCGCCTACAACGACTGGCTGATCGAATTCTGTGCTGGCGGGCAGCATCGCCTCGTGGGCCTGGCGCTGATTCCGACGTTCGACGTGGCCGTGGCCGTAGAGGAAATCGAGCGCACCCACGCGGCGGGCCTGCGTGGCGCCATGATTCCCGCCGTGCCCGCCCAGGGCCACTACGCGGAGGAGCGTTTCGACGCGATGTGGTCGACCCTCGCGAAGTTCGAGTGGCCGGTGTCGTTCCACGTCCTGACGGGTGGTGGCAGCGGTGATCCGACTCTCGGGTCGGGCATTCCGATCGTCGGAATCATGAGCCCCATCCACCACGTGCAGGCGACCCTCGGCGTATTGATCTTCGGCGGCGTCTTCGACCGCAACCCCGGACTCCGCGTGGTCTCGGCCGAACACGACGCGGGCTGGGTGGCGCACTTCGCCTACCGCCTCGACCAGATGTTCGACCGCCACCACAACTGGCTGGGCCGCGGCGTGGAACTCGACCGCACCCCGAGCGAAAGACTCCGCGAGAACTGCTGGTACACCTTCCAGAAGGATCCGATCGCCGTGGAAACGCGCGAGCGCGTCGGTGTGAGCCAGTTGATGTGGGCGAGCGACTACCCGCACTCCGACTCGACGTGGCCCCACTCGCAACAGGTAATCGAGCGCGACTTCAAGGGCATCTCCGCGGAGGATCTGAACGCCATCGTGGGCGGAAACGCCGCCCGCCTCTACGGACTCGACTGAGCCGTGGCCCCCGCGCGCCCCTGGAAGCATCCCATCGTCGATTCCGACGGTCACACGGTCGAATTCATGCCCGTGCTCCTGGATGTCCTCACGCGCGTCGCCGGGGCCGAAGTGAGCCAGCGCTACGCGGACTTCTTCTCGAGCGGCTTTCTGGGGTGGTACGAGTTGTCCCACGAGGAGCGCGTGCACGAGCGTCGAGTGCGCAGTCCCTGGTGGGCCCTGCCCGCCCGCAACACCCTCGACCGCGCCACGGCGAGTCTGCCGCGTCTCCTGTACGAGCGGATGGACGAGATCGGCCTCGACTTCTCGGTCCTGTACGGGAGCGCCACCCTCATCGCTCCGGAGCTCGGCGACGAGGAGCTCCGGCGCGCCGTCTGCCGTGCAGCCAACGTCTACCACTCCGAGCTCTACGGCGAGTTCAGTGACCGTCTCACCACCGCGGCGGTCATCCCGATGCACAGCCCCGCCGAAGCGATCGCGGAGCTCGACTTCGCGGTGGGCGAGCTCGGTCACAAGGTCGTGATGATGGCGGGTGTCGTGAAGCGGCCGATTCCCGAAGCCGCCGCGTCGGCCGCGGGCGCGCGCCACGGCGTCTGGATCGACGCGCTCGGCGTCGACAGCGAGCACGATTACGACCCCGTCTGGCAGCGCTGCAGCGAGCTCGGCGTGTCGCCGACCTTCCACTCGGGCGGCCTCGGCTGGGGGAGCCGCATGTCGGTGTCGAGCTACGTGTTCAACCACCTGGGCTCGTTTGCGAGCGCCGGCGAGGCGACGTGTCGCTCGCTCTTCATGAACGGCGTGACCCAGCGTTTTCCGAAGCTCCGTTTCGCGTTCCTGGAGGGAGGCGTCGGCTGGGGGTGCAACCTCTACTCCGACATCGCCGGTCACTGGGCGAAGCGCGGCGCCCATCACATCCACGAGTACGACCCCGAGCGCATGGACACGGCGGAGCTCGACCGCCTGTTCCGCGAGTACGGCGACAAGACCATCCGGACGAAGATCGATGAAGCCATCGGCTCCGTCGGCCTGCACGTCACGCCGGAAGACCCGGCGCACCTCGACGAATTCTCCGCCTGCGGGATCGAGCGTGCCGAGGACATCCGAGAGCTCTTCGCCGAGCGCTTCTACTTCGGCTGCGAAGCGGACGACCCGATGAACGCCTGGGCGTTCCGCAGCGAGGTGAACCCCTTCGGCGCGCGCATGCGAGCCATGTTCAGCTCGGACATCGGACACTGGGACGTTCCCGACGTGGCGAAGGTCACCGACGAGGCGTGGGAGCTCGTCGAACGCGGCCTGCTCAGCGAGGACGACTTCCGCGCGTTCACCCTCACGACGCCCGTGGAGTTCTTCACCGCGACGAACCCCGACTTCTTCGCGGGCACCGCGGTCGAAGGCCGCCTCCCCTAGGACCCGGGCGGCAGGCCTTGGACGCACTGGTCAGACTGCGCGGCGATGCCGCGCTCGCCGTGTACATCGATCTGAAGAGCCCCTACGCCTTCATCGCCATCGAGCCCACGCGCGCCATGGCGGCTTCGCTCGGCGTCGCGATCGACTGGCGCCCGTTCACCCTGGACATCCCGAGCTATCTGGGCTCTGCCAGGCTCGACGCCAAGGGTCGGGTCGCGAGCAGCGAGCGGACGTCGCAGCAGTGGAGCCACGTCCGGTACAGCTATCGGGACGCTCGCCGCTACGCGAACCTGACCGGGAAGACGCTGCGCGGCACGGAGAAGATCTGGGATTCGAGCCTGGCGGGGATCGCGATGCAGTGGGCGAAGCAACAGGGCCCCGAGGCGCTCGACCGCTTCGTCGACGAGGCCTACGCGCGCTTCTGGTGCCGAGAGCTGGACATCGAGGATCTCGACGTGCTCGAGTCCGTGCTGGCGGAGACCGGCACTCGCGTCAGCGGCTTCCGCGCGTACGCGAACGGCCCCGGCCGGGTCGCAATCGACGAGTCCGACCGCGCGGCGTTCGACGCGGGAGTATTCGGCGTCCCGACGTACCTCGTGGGGGACGAGACGTGGTTCGGACGCGAGCACCTGCCGCGGGTCGCCTGGCTTCTACGCGGCGGCGAGGGATCGGCTCCGGACGTCGCCAACCGGTCGTTCACGGCGTGAGTGTCTCCGCCGATCTGGATCGGGCCAGGCTCAGCGTTCTCCTCGACGTGCGGTATCCCACCGCTTTTCTGGCCCTGCCCGCGGCCATCGACTTCGGCGAGTCGCTGGGCATCGACATCAACTGGCTTCCGCTGGGCGTGCCGAATCTGAAACCGCCACGCTCTCCCGGGGATGCCGACGATCGGGGGATTCGGCACCGCCGCTACCGCGCCCTCGCGATCGCGCGCGAGCTCGAGACCTACGCCGGCGCCCAAGGGCTCGTGCTCCGCGACGCCTACCGAAGCGGCGACACGAACGCCGCGAACCTCGGCTGGCTGTGGCTGCGCGACCGCCACCCCCAACGACTCACCGCGTACCTGAGCGAGCTCTTCCGCGCGTATTGGTCGCTCGAACTCGATCCATCGAGTGGCGAACAAATCGCTGCACTCGTGAACTCCCTCACCGCGGATGGCCCCTCCTTCGGCGACTGGTCGAAGCGCGAGGGAGAGGGCGTCCTCGCGGCACTCCGAGACGAACTGCGAGACCTCGGTCTCATCCAGGTCCCCGCCTATGTCGTCGAAGACGAGGTCTTCTACGGCCGACAGCACCTGCCGATGATCCGCTGGATTCTCGAGGGCCGTTCGGGACCCGTCCCGATCTAGGGGTACTTTTCGTCCAGGTAGCGCAGCCCCATGCTGATCGGGAGCTCGTCGGGGTTTCGCTTCTCGATGGCGAGCAGCTCCCCGCGGAGCGTCGCGGCGACGGACGCGCCGCGGCCGACCTTGCACAGACACTCGAGAAGATTCCAGCGCAGCAGCCAATCATCGGGAAAGTTCTCCCGCAGCGATTCGCCGAGGAAGCCGAAGCGCGTGACCAGATCGGGCGCCTCGGGGTTCTCCCAGAGGCGGAGCGCCTCGCGGTAGAAGTCGATCACGAGCGCGTCATCCTGCACGCGCGGCTGGCGCAGCGGCGCGAGGATCGCGGGGTACTCGCTCGCCGCGTAGGGTTCGGCGTCGGCCGGGCCCGCGAAGGCCGACCAGACGGCTTCGCCGACCGCCATGTCGTACACCCCCCAGGCTGGCTCGAAGAGGCGCTCGTCGCCCCGGGTCACCGTCGCGTCTTCGAACCGGATGAGCTGGAGGCGCCCGGCGTCGCCACAGCGTGTCGCCAGGAATCGCCCCTCGACCTCGACCCCCGACGCGAACCGCAACCGCAGGCGACGCGCGTCCGCGGACGACGCGAACCGCGCGAGGTCCGTCGCAGCGAGCGTCGACAGTGCGGTCCCGTCTTCGAGGCGACCGACCGGCGTACCGTAACCTTCGGGGTGGCCCTCCGGCCCGTGACCCTCGAGGTTGCGGCCGCCCACCGCGAGCGCGCACGGCCCGGACAATTGGAGGTAGGCGGGTTGTTCATAGCCGCCGCACACTCGCGCCAACACACCCGACACCTGCAGGCCCGTCCCGAATTCGATCGTGCCCAATTCTTTGCTCGCCAGCATCGCGTCGAGCGCAGCGCCGCCGCCCTTGCACTGGGCGAGCTTCGACTCGACCTCGGACAGGACGTCATTCAGGTGGTTGAAGTCCTCGGCGACGAAGAGCTGCGGCTGCGATTTGGTGATGTCGTACGGCATCTCGAGACACGACGCATCGAGACGGTACTTCGAGACGCGCGGCGCGTGACAGAAATGACTCTCGCCGAGCGACGAGAGCAGCCCGGCTCCGTAGAGGCGGTAGTCGTCGGGCGTGCCGACGAGTCCGTACTCGACGGTCCACCAGTGCAGGCGCGATAGGCTCGCGGCCTCGGAGAGGAACGTCACCGAGTTCTGTGCATCGAGGAGCATGTGCTGTGCGAGAGCGACCGCCTCGGGCGTGGCGTTCGCATCCTCCTTCAGCGCGGAGAGCTGGTGAACGGCGGCGTAGACCCGTCCGTCGGCGGGCGACGAGAACGCGCGAGCACCGATCGCTCCGAAGCGCTGCAGGAATCTGCGATAGGTCTCATCCGGGATGATCGGCGCGTGTCCGGCGGATTCGTGGACGATGTCGGGGGCCGGCGTGTACGCGAGGTGCTCGGCTCGTCGAATCTCCGCTGCAATCGTCATCACCCCGAGCGCCTGAAACTCCTGGAACGCGCGTGGCGGGATGAAGCCGTCCACGGCCACAGCCCCCCACCCAAACTCGGCGAGGCTGGCATCCATCTCCTCGACGTGAGGAATCCGCTGCACGCCGATCCCCGTCTGCCCCAAGCCGTCCGCGTACGCGGGATGCGCGGTTGCCGAGAGCCGCGCGTAGGTCTGCAGCAGAATGAAGCGCCAGACCGCCTGATCGATTTCGTCGTAGGCGCCGTAGTCCTGCTCCACCACGAATGGGCGGAGATGGGCGGGAATGCGCTCTCGCGTGGCCTGCATGATGTCCTCGTCGGCTGTTCGCGACCCCGGCTAGAGAATCCCACCGGGCGACGGGTCGGCACCGGCGAGCAACCGGGCCGCTTCGTCGAGGTGGCGGATCAGCTGATCGAGCGCTCCGCGCTCTGCGGGATCGAGGGCCGCCAACAGGTCGTCCTCGTAGGCGCGGGCCAGCGGAACGATCTGCCGATAGATCCTGCGACCGCGCGCGGACAGGCGCAGCGTGGCGCGGCGGCGGTCCTCGGAGTCGACTCGGCGCACGAGGCGCCTGTCGGCAAGCAGCTTCGACACGGCCCGACTCACCCCGACCTTGTCCATCCGAGTGCGCGCGGCGACCTCCCCGGCGGTGAGCCCCGGATCGCCACCGAGGACGGCCACGACCCGCCACTGGGGGATCGTGATGCCGAAGCGCTCGGCGTAGCGGCGGGCCAGCGACGTGCTGATTGTATTTGTGACCACGGACAGCCGATACGGGAGGAAGGCGTCGAGTTCGAGGGGGATGGGGGAACTCCCCCCCGCCTGAGCCCGGCTCGTGGACCGTCTTGTTTTTAGTTTCATATGAAACTAATTTACCGGGTGAGAGCGAGGCGTCAACGGCGCCGCCAACCGAGGAGGAGTGGCATGGCGGAGAACTCCGAATCCAGCCGAACCGAATCCAGCCGAACGAAGGGGGCCACCGCGACCGCCGGCGAGACCTGGGACAACCCCATGGGCACCGACGGCTTCGAATTCATCGAATACGCGGCCCCGGATCCCCAGGCGCTCGGCGCACTCTTCGAGCGCATGGGTCTCGCAAAGGTGGCCCGTCACCGCTCGAAGGACGTCACGCTGTACCGCCAGGGCGACATCCACTTCGTCATCAACGCCGAGCCGAACAGCTTCGCCCAGTCCTTCGCGCGGGTACACGGCCCGAGCATCTGCGCCATCGGCTTCCGCGTGCGCGACGCCGCCGAGTGCTATCGGAGCTGCATCAATCGCGGCGCCTGGGGGGTCGAGGGCAAGGTCGGTCCGATGGAACTCAACATCCCCTCCATCAAGGGCGTGGGCGACAGCCTGATCTACCTGGTCGACCGCTACGGCGAGAACGGCACGATCTACGACGTCGATTTCGTCGCCGTGGCGGGCGCAGATCTGCGCCGGCCCGACGTCCAACCAGCGCTCACGCGGGTCGACCACCTGACCCACAACGTCCACCGCGGGCGACTCGCCGAGTGGGCGGAGTTCTACGAGCGTCTCTTCAATTTTCGCGAGGTGCGCTTCTTCAACATCGAGGGGAGGCACACGGGTCTCAAGAGCAAGGCCATGACGAGTCCGTGCGGCAAGATCAAGATCCCCATCAACGAGTCGTCGGACGACCAGTCACAGATCCAGGAGTACCTCGACGCCTACCGGGGCGAGGGCATCCAGCACGTCGCGCTCTCGGCGCGCGACATCTACGCGACCGTCGAGAAACTCCGCGAAAGCGGCGTCGCGTTCCTCGACACGCCCGACACCTACTACGAGAAAGTCGACGAACGCATCGGTGAGCACGGCGAGGACGTGTCGCGCCTCGAGCGCAGCCGTATCCTCATCGACGGCGCACCGTCGCGCGGCGAGGGGCTGCTGCTGCAGATCTTCACCGAGCCCGTGATCGGACCGATCTTCTTCGAGATCATCCAGCGCAAGGGCAACGAGGGCTTCGGCGAGGGCAACTTCCAGGCGCTCTTCGAGTCGATGGAAGAAGACCAGATCCGCCGCGGCACGCTCGGGTCATGACGAACCGCTGGATCTCGCTGCCGCGCATGGAGGGAACGGTGTCGCGCCAGGCGCACACCGATCTCCCCGAGGGCACCTATGAGCGCGAAATCGGCGCGGAGGGCTTCTTCGGGCCGGCGACTCACATGTACCACGTGCACCCACCCACGAGCTGGTCGAAGTTCGAGGGCCCGCTGCGCCCCCGCGCGTTCGACACGAAACGGATGCCGCGCGACGCGGCGTGCCCCTGGGATGCTCCACTCCTGTTGGGCAATGAACGCACGCAGGTCCGGGTCTGGCGCTGTGGGCGTTCGATGACGCACCTCGTGCGCAATGCCGACGGCGACGACCTGCTCTTCGTCCACGCGGGTGAAGGCCATCTCCTGTGCGACTACGGGCACCTCTCGGTGCGCGAAGGCGACTACGTGATGCTCCCGCGCGGCACGCAGTGGCGCCTCGAGGTCGACGCACCGGTGACGCTGCTCATGATCGAAGCGACCGGGAGCCACTACCAACTCCCGGATCGCGGCGTGCTCGGCGAGCACGCGGTGTTCGACCCGGCGGTGCTCGACACCCCCGCACTCGACGAACGCTTCGCCGCACAGCGCGACGAGCCTGGCGAGTGGGTCGTGCGCGTGAAGGCGCGCGGCGCCGTGTCGACGATCCGCTTCCCGCACAGCCCACTCGACGCGATCGGCTGGAAGGGATCGATCACACCGGTGCGGCTCAACTGGCGTGACATCCGACCCGTGATGAGCGCGCGCTACCACCTGCCGCCATCGGCCCACACCACGTTCCTCGCGAACCGCTTCGTGGTGTGCACGTTCTGTCCACGCCCCCTCGAGAGCGACCCCGGCGCGCTCAAGGTGCCCTTCTACCACTCGAACGACGATTTCGATGAAGCTATCTTCTACCACTCGGGGAACTTCTTCTCGCGCGACGTAGTGGAGCCGGGGATGGTCACACTGCACCCCTGCGGCTTCAGCCACGGTCCCCACCCCGCCGCCTATCGCAAGAGCTTCGAGTCGCCGCGCACCGCGACGGACGAGGTCGCAGTGATGATCGACACGCGCGATGCGGTCACGGTCGGCGAGGCCGCCCTTGCCGCGGAGTGGCCCGGCTACGTGGACTCGTGGGGTGCGTCTCCGAACGAAAACACCAATGGATCCGAAGAGAAAGAGGTATGAAGCTCGGGTCGCTTCGCAGTGGTGGAGACGGCCGGCTCGCGGTGGTGAGTCGCGACCTCGCGCGCGCCGTCCTGGTGCCGGAGATCTCTCCCACCCTACAAGCAGCACTCGAAAACTGGGAGGCCGTCGCCCCCGAATTGCAAGCCGCTGCCGAACAGCTCGAGTCCAATTCCGCCGCCGGGTTCGCCCTCGACCCGGCAGCGCTCGCCGCCCCCCTGCCCCGCGCCTTCCAGTGGCTCGACGGCAGCGCCTACGTGAACCACGTCGAACTCGTGCGCAAGGCGCGCGGTGCCGAAATGCCGCCGTCGTTCTGGACCGACCCGCTCATGTACCAGGGCGGCTCCGACGTGTTGCTCGGCGCACGCGATCCCATCGTCGCGCGCGACACCGCCTGGGGGATCGACTTCGAGGCCGAGGTCGCCGTGATCACCGACACGGTTCGCGCCGGTGCCCCGGCCGCAGAAGCCGGTGCAGCGATTCGCCTCTTCGCCCTCGTGAACGACATCTCGCTCCGCCACCTGATTCCCGGCGAGCTCGCGAAGGGCTTCGGCTTCCTGCACGGCAAGCCCCCCACCGCGTTCTCTCCGGTGGCCGTGACCGCCGACGAGCTCGGCTCGGCGTGGGACGGTCGCGTCGTGAACCTCCCGCTGCGCGTGCACTGGAACGGCGAGCTCTTCGGCGCGCCCGAAGCCGGCGTCGACATGACGTTCGACTTCCCGACGCTCATCGCGCACGCGGCGAAGACCCGGCCCCTCAGCGCGGGAACGATCGTCGGCTCGGGGACCGTGTCGAACCGGGACCGCAGCCGCGGCAGCTGTTGCATCGCGGAGCGCCGCGTGCTCGAGACCCTGGACCTCGGCGAGCCCAAGACGGACTTCATGGCAATCGGCGATCGCGTCCACATCGAGATGCTCGACACCCTGGGGCACTCGATCTTCGGCGCGATCGATCAGGAGGTCACCGAGCCCACGTGAGGCTCCACACCTACTGGCGTTCGTCCGCGAGCTTTCGCGTGCGCATCGGCCTCGGTCTCAAGCACCTCGGCTTCGAGAGCGTCTTCGTCCACCTGCGACGCGGCGAGCAGAAGAGCCCGACCCACCTTGCGGTGAACCCCCAGGGCCTCGTCCCCGTGCTGGAAGACGGCGACACCGTGATCGCGCAGAGTCTCGCAATCCTCGAATACCTCGACGAGATCCACCCGGATCCCCCGCTTCTCCCCAAAGCCCCCGCCGATCGCGCACACGTTCGGAGCATCTCCTACGCGATCGCGTGCGAGATCCAGCCGCTCCAGAATCTGGGCGTGACGAAGGCCCTCGGCGAGAGCTTCGACGCCGACGCTGACGGACAGGCGCGTTGGTCGCGAGAAATGATCGAGCGGGGCCTCGAGGCGATCGAGGAGTTGCTCGCCCGCCACCCCGCCACCGGCACGTGCTGCTTCGGGGACACGCCGAGCCTCGCCGACCTCTGCCTCGTCCCGCAGATCTACAACGCGCGCCGATTCGGCGTCGACACGGCGTGCTTCCCCACCCTGGCGCGCGTCGACGCGCACTGTCGGGAGATGCCGGCATTCGCTGCGGCCGCCCCCGAAGCTCAGCCCGACGCCGACTAGCAGCGCGACCCAGGCCGACGCAGGTGCGGGCGGCGCCTTCGTGGCGCGCCGGGCGAGCCCCATCGTCCACCGAGAAGAAGCGCGGGAAAGAGCAAGCCGTCGCGAAGCCACTCGCGCGTCGACGTCTTTACGCGGCTCCTCCTCGATCGAGTGCTACGGGTCCGGGACTCCATCCGCGAGAGAACGCGTGCGAATCTGCATGAGCGGACTCTCGGTCCGCCACATGTAGCAGGCGTTGGCCTGTCCCCCGAAATGGTTCGCGCCCGCCATCCCGCCGAACCCTCCACCAGCGCCGGCCGGTCGATCGCCGCCGAGTCCGGCGATCACCTGGATGAACCCGGGGGCGAAGTGCAGCATCGCCTCGAGGAGCAGCTGACAATCCTCGCGTCCGCCCAGGCGTTCGAAGCTCGCCGCCGCCATGCCCGAACCGAGCGACTGTCCTTTGAAGCTCGCGACGTCGGCGCTGCGATCCACCCAGTCCGCCGTCTCCCAGGTCGCGGGGCTCCGGCTCCGCTCGCCGGCCACGAGGCCCGAAATGGAGAACGCGGCGACGTCGACGTCCGCCACGATGCGCAGCTCGTCGTAGCGGTTCAGGCGGTCCATGGGCGCTTTGAGATCGCGGTAGGGACCCGTGTGGACGTCCGCGATCCGGATCGAGATCTGGATCGTCCCGTCTCGTTTGCGAAAGCCATCGACGAACAGACTTCGGGTGAAGAATTGCTCGCCCACGTCGCGCCGAGCCGGGCCGAAGCCCGCGGCCGCCTCGCGGTCGAGCGCCCGCGGGACCAGGGCCGCCACCGCCCGGAAGAGCGTGAGCAGATGCGAGCAGCCAAGCGGCCCCCCGTACGCGTGCATGAGTGCCTTGGCGAAGCGCTCGTCGAAGCGTTCGCCGGCGAGTGCCTCGATGCGCTGGATCGGATCGCGACAGCACTCTCCGCCCGTCTCGCGCGTGGGCTCGTAGGCGACCACGGGTTGTCGGCCCTTCACGCGCTCGAGCACGCGCGACGACGCCGAGAACTCGCCGTCGAGCTCCATGTTGTGGATGATGCCCGCGCTCTGGAAATCGCCCGCCATGGCGATGAAGCCCGACTTCCGCTGGTCGATCACACAGCCGGCGAAGCGCGCAGCATCCCCTTCCGCCTGGTAGAGGTCGATCGAAATGCAGCGCGTGTGGAGCGGTTCGCCGGATACCGGAAAATTCACGACAGCACGAGTAACAGGACGAACGCTGCCGCGCCAGGCAACCACCGAACGCGCTACGTTCGCCCGCGTGCCGACCCCGAACATCCGCGACCTCCTCGAGCGATACACCGCCTGCGTGACCGCCGGCGACGTCGGGGGCATCGTGGCGCTGTACGCCCCCGAGGCCACGGCAGAGATTCCCGTGGGCGGCCCGGTCCATCGGGGGATCGACGCGATCCACCGCTTCTACACCGACAACGAGCTCGCCGAGTCTCTGACCCTCACCGGTCCCGTGCGCGTGGCGGGTTTCGAGGCGGCGGCACCGATGCAGGCGATCGTCGTTCGAGACGGGACGAAGCTGCGCGTGGACGTCATCGACGTGGTGCAGGTGGGAGAAGACGGTCTGCTCCGCTCGATGCGAGCGTACTTCGACCTCGAGGGCGCGAGCCCCCTCTAGAGCTCGTTGAAGCCGGGAATGAAGTGGCCCGCGAAGGCCCCCCCGTCGACGGGCAGGTCGATGCCCGTCACGTGCTCGCTGGCGTCGCTCGCGAGATACAGCACCGCCGAGGCGATGGTCTCGAGCGACGCTTCGCCCGGGATGCCGCGGTTGTTCGTGTACGCGACCGTCTCTTCGAGAAACTCGCTGATCTGCCCGAACCAGGGGCCGAACATCTCGGGATTCCCGCCGGCGGGACACACGCAGTTCACGCGGATCCCCGAGCGGCCGAGCTCTAGGGCCGCCGCCTTGGTGAGCCCGCGAAGTCCCCACTTGGATGTCGTGTAGGCGGTGAGGCCGTTCATGCCGAGCAGCCCGTCGATGGACCCGACGTTCACGATGCTGCCAGCGCCCGCCGCCTGCATGGCCGGGACGACCGCTCGAATGCCGAGATAGGGGCCCACGGCGTTCACGTCGACGATGCGGCGAAACACGTCGGGCGGTGTCTTCGCGATGGGACCCATGTGGAGCTGGGCAGCGTTGTTGACCAGCACGTCGATGCGACCGTGTCGCTCTGCGACGTCGCCGACGACGCGCGCCCAGTCGTCCTCCTGGGTCACGTCGAGGGCGGCGAACTCGACGAGATCGCCGAGCTCCGCGGCGACCTTCGCGCCGAGTTCCTCGCGCACGTCCGTCACGACGACACGCGCCCCCTCCGCTGCGAAACGCCTGGCTACGGCTTCGCCGGTCCCGCGCGCCGCGCCCGTGACGATGGCGACCCGGCCCTCGAGCTGTCCACCCGTGGCCACGGACTCCCCTACGCTGCCGTTCCGAGCGACGGCGCCCGGTCCGGGGCGTCGATCTTGTAGAGCCGCGCGGAATTGTCGAAGAGGAGCTTCGAGCGGATCTCGGGCTTCGCCTCGCCGAGGCCCGCGTCGATCTTCTCGCGGACATTGCCGTAGAGACACACCGGGTGCGGGTAGTCGGTCTCGAAGAGCACGTTCTCCGCGGGAATGCGGTCGAGCAGATGCGCCGGCGCGTACTCCTCGAAGAAGTAGCAGGCGTAGACCTGTCGGGCGAAGTACTCGCTCGGCAGCATCTTGAACTCGGGTCGCTGGTCGCGGACGTGGCCGTATCCGAAAGTGTAGTCGGCGGATTCCAGCAGGAACGGGATGAACCCGATGCCGCTCTCGACGGAGATGAACTTCAACTCCGGGTAGCGCGCGAGAACTCCCGAGAAGAGCAGATCGACGATCTGCTTGGCGTTCTCGAGGAACATGCCCGTGGTGAACACGCCGTTCACCCCGCCGGGCCCGTAGTGCTTCATGCGCTCGGGGGTCCAGAAGCTCTCGCCAGTGAAGTTTCCGGCGCCGATGTGAAAGCTGATGGGCAGATCGTGGTCCTGGGCGCACTCCCAGAGCGGATTCCAGTGCGGGTTGGCGAGCACGGGCTCGCCGTGCGAATGCGGCTCCCCGGTGAAGAGGATCCCCCTGTGGCCCTTCTTCGCGCAGCGCTTGATTTCCTCGACCGAGGCCTGCACGTCCCAGAAGGGGAGTGCCGTGATCGGGATCAGGCGCTTTGGATCGGTGTTACACCAATCGGTGAGAAAGTCGTTGTACGCCCGAACGCAGGCGAGCATCAACTCCGGATCCTTGAGACCCAGGAACACCTGGCTGCCGAAGCCACCCACATTCGGGTAGATGGCCATTGCCCAGATCGCGAGGGAGTCCATGTACTCGAGGCGCGCGTGGGCGTCGTGCGAGGCCAGCGGAAGCTCGTCGAAGCCCGAGGGAGCGGCCGGGAACGGCGCGGGCCATCCCGCGACGGCGGTGTGACCGACCGGCGTGATGGGACTGCGATCGCCCACCGTCCATATCTCGGAACCGGACTCCTCGTTCTTCACGATCTTCGGCGCGCGGTCCTGGTACTTCGCGGGAAGGCGACTCGTGAAGGTATCCGGCGGCTCCGAGACATGTGTGTCGGAATCGATCACCCAATCGACGATCGGCGGTGCCATCACGATGCTCCTTGTTCTTCGATCTCTAGTTGTCGAATTCGGGAATCACGTACTTCCCGATGTGCTCGATCGAGTTCATCACCTGTTCGTGGGAGATGTTATAGGGGTTCAGCAGGCAGAACAGAAGATCGCATCCCGCGGCCTCGTACCGCTTCGCGATCTCGGTGCAGCGATCCGGGTCGCCGACCATCGCGGCACCCACGTCGCGGATGTAGTCGAAGGTGAGCGCGTCGACCGCTCCGCTCTGCTGCAGCTGCTTCATGTCGGCCGTGTAGTGGTACGTACCGAGATCCTTCTGGAACTGCCGCGCGTAGTCGGCCGTGGCACCGATGAGCTCCGGCCCCTTCTTGGGATACCAGACCATCGACTCCTCGCCCTCGGCAAACGCCTGCTCGTTCGTGGCGGTGCAGTGGGCCATCGTGAAGGCCACCACCTGATCGTTGCGGAAGAGCCCCTTCGGCTTCTCGCAGTCGGCCTGGCCCTTCTTGTACGCCTCGACGCGCGGAATCAGATCCTCGGGTGGGACGCCGACGGCGAACGACAGGAGACCGACACCCATCTTCCCCACCTCGTAGTGTCCATCGACGCTCGTCGTTGCGGTCCAGATCGGCGGATGGGGATCCTGTACCGGCTTGGGGTGCACTCGGCGCTTCGGCATCTGCCAGTACTTGCCCTCGAACTCGTACTCGTCGTTCGTCCAGCAGCCGACGACGAAGTCGATGGCCTCGCCGAGCATCTCTCGGGTCTCATGGGGGTTGATCCCGAAGCCCTCGAGTTCGAGACGCGTGGCGGAGCGACCGGTGCCCCACTCGACGCGACCGTCCGAGATGTTGTCCAGGGTCGCGATGCTCTCGGCCGTGCGGATCGGGTGATTGTAGGGCTTGGGGGTGAGGCGCACGCCGTAGCCAATGCGCAGCGTCGTCGTACGCGCCGCGATGGCGCCGTAGAGGATCTCGGGATTCGAGCAATGGGAGAATTCGTCGAGAAAATGGTGCTCCACGGTCCAGAAGCTGTGGAAGCCCATTTCCTCCCCGAACACCGCCTGCTCGATGGTGTTCTTCAGCGCGGCCTGCTCCTTCCCCGGGGTCCAGGGGCGGGGGACGGGGATTTCGTAGAAGAGCGCGAACTTCATGGGGGGATCCGTCCATCGGTGTCAGTCGATGATGAAGGCCGCAGCATATCATCAGTCGATGCAGCATCGGCGGACGTGTGATATCACGCTCGCTGTGGTGGTCGCGCGGATCCGGGCGTTGTGGGAGCGTATCGACCAGGCGCTCTTCTACGAAGCAAGCGCGGTCGGGCTCGGGGTCGTCGGGATCTGGTGCGTCTACTGGATGGCCTTCTACCCCGCGATCGTGGGGTGGGATCCGATCGACCAGCTGCGCCAGCTCCACGTCGGCAAGCTCTTCGACTGGCACCCGATCCCCCACACGCTGCTCATCGGGGCGTTCGTCGAGGTCTTTGGCAGCGTGTCAGCCCTCGCCTTTGCTCAGATCGCTGCGGCGGGCGCGGCCTACACGGTCTTCTATTACCGTCTCGCTTCCCTCGGAGCGCCGAGAGCGGCACTCGGGGTCGCCGCGACCTGGCTGGCTCTCTCGCCGGTGTTCGGGACCGGTCTCATCTCCATCTGGAAGGACTCGGTGTTCGCGCTCGGGACGCTCGGGATGACCCTCGCGCTCCTGCACATCACGCTGTCCGCGCGCCTCGGACGCGGACCTTTCATCGGGCTGACCGCCGCAGCGCTGGTGGTCGCCGTCGTCCGACACAACGGGCCGGTGCTGGTCGCCTGTGTTTTCGCCTCCTGCTTCGTGCTGATGACCCGGCACCGACGGCCGCTCGCATTCTGCTTTCTCGCCGTCGCGCTGATCTTCCCGGTGGTTCAGATCACTTCGAGCACGCTCACCGTCATGCCGCGGCACCGCTCGCTCACGCAGCAGGTGCTCTTCCACCACGTCGCGGCGTTCGTCGCCGATCCTGCGGCCGAGATCCCGATGGATACCGCCGCGGCGCTCAAGGCCATCATGCCGCGGAGCGAATGGGAGGAGCGCTACGACTGCACCTCCGCGCGCGACGTCATGTTCGACGCCGGGCTTACGGGTCGGCGGCTCCCGAGCGTCACCACGACCCTCCGGATCTGGCTCGACCTCGCCATTCGAAATCCCGGAATCCTGTGGCGTCATTCGCGCTGCGCCACGCGACACCTCTGGCTTCCGGGCGAGCCCATCAGCGTGGGGCCCGTGCTCGAAGGAGCGTCCGTGGTCACCCGGGCGTTCGACGACGAACTCGACATCCGGACGGAATCCCTCTGGCCCGCCGCGAACCGGTTCCTGACCGACGCCGTACGCAGCAGCTACGACGCGCGCCTGACGCGGAGCCTCGTCTGGTCGCCTGCCGTACCCCTGTACGCGACCCTGCTGCTCACGGCGGTCGCCTGCCGTCGGCAGCGCTCCTCGTGGCCGCTCGTGGTGCTGCTCCCGGCGCTCCTCAACACGGCGATCTGGTTCGGCCTCGCCTCGTTTCCGCACATCCGATTCCAGTTTCCACTGTTCCTGATCGCGCCCCTGGCCGTTCCCCTCGCGGCGCTCCCACGCGTTGCGCGAGAATCGGTTCCCCGCTCCGACCCTGCGATGTCTTAGACTGGAGGGTGGATGCCGAGTCGCGGTGAGACCCGGCTCCGGAGCCTTCGGAGCGGACGGAATGGTGACAAAGAACACGACGCGCGACCGACTCGTTGCAGAGCTGACCGCGGAGCGCCGCCGCACCCCGACCACGCGGCAGAGCGAATCGCATGTGACCCCGTGGTTCCGCTCCCTGGAGAACGACGAGCAATTTCGTCAGCTCCTCGAACACATGCGCGCCGTGATCACCGAGGTCGACACCGAGGGCCGGGTCACCTACGTGAGCTCTACGGTCGAAGCGGTCTCCGGGTTCGCTCCCGAGGAACTGATCGGCCGGACGACCGACGACAGCATCCACACGGACGACCTGCCCGAGCTCTTGAGTCTGCAACAGGACGTCACGAAAGGGCGGCCGAGCGCGCGCGCCGTCTTCCGCAGCCGCCACAAGGACGGGCTCTGGCGCTGGGTCGAGACCTCGGCAGCTACGCGCTTCACGGCGGCCGATGGGACGATCCACAGCGTCACGTTCTCGCGGGACGTCACGGAGGTCAAGCAGGCCATGGACGCGCTCCGCGAGAGCGAAGAGCGCTACCGCATCGTGGTCGAGTCGTCCGATTCCATCGTGGTCGAGAGCGATCCCATCGGCCGGACCGTCTTCGTGACCCCGAACATCGAGGACTTGCTGGGGTACACCCCCGAACAGCTCATCGATGTGGAGCCCTTTCAGCTCATCCACCCCGACGACCGGCCGAGATTGGTCGAGCAGTTCCAAAAGGCTGTCGAGACCCTGGCCACGTCGCGGCTCGACGCCTACCGCGTGAGGCACGCCGACGGCAGCTGGCGGTGGTTTCAGAGCGCCGGGATCGGCTACCGCCACGCCTCGGGTGAGATTCGTTTCCTGAACGTCACTCGGGACATCACCAACGTACTCTCGGAAGCGAAGAGACGGCGTGAGTTCGACGCTCGGTTGCAGCAGACCCAACGCCTCGAAAGCCTCGGCATCATGGCCGGAGGCGTCGCGCACGATTTCAACAACCTGCTCACACCGATTCTCGGCGACGCGACACTGGCCCTCAGTGACGTTCCCGCCGATTCACCGCTGCGTCCGCACCTCGAACGGATTCAGCGAACCGCACGGCGCGCGGCGGAGCTGACGAGGCAGATGCTCGCGTACGCCGGCGCCGACGAAATCGAGAGTGAGCCCGTCGTGCTGCCGTCTCTCGTGCACGACATGTCGCGACTGCTCGAGACCGTCGTATCCGCCAAGACCGTGCTCGAGTACGACCTCTCTCCCGACACGCCGCCCGTCCTGGGCGATCCCGGTCAGCTCACCCAGGTGGTGATGAACCTCCTCACCAACGCCGCCGAGGCGTTGGAGGACAGCGACGGACGCATCGTCGTCCGCACCCGGACCCTCGATCTCGAGGACGAGAAAACCGTCGCATATCCCGAGTCCCCGCTACCCGCGGGCCGCTACGTTGCCCTCGAGGTCGAAGACACGGGTTGTGGCATGACGCCCGAGACCATGCGACGCATCTTCGATCCCTTCTTCACTACGAAGTTCACGGGGCGCGGCCTTGGGCTGGCCGCCGTGCTGGGAATCCTCCGCGCCCACGGTGGTGCGATCGACATCGTGAGTACGCCTGATCTCGGGACGCGGTTTCAGGTGCTCTTTCCACCGGCCGAGGTTCGAGCGAACCGACCCGCCGAAGATCAGGAGCCACAGTCCGACCGGACCGAGACCGCAACGGTGCTCGTGATCGACGACGACCAGGACTCGCGCGAGATCACCGCAGATTGCCTCCGCCATGCGGGCCTCGAGGTGATCTCTGCTGAGGACGGAGAAATCGGTGCTGAGATCTTCCGGGTACGATCCGACGAGATCCACATCGTCGTGCTCGACAGTACGATGCCTGGACTCTCGGGCCCGGACACCTTCGATCGGATCCGCGCGGTCCAACCCGATGCTCGAATCGTGTTGATGAGTGGATACGCGAAGAAGAGTGCCAGCGAGACATTCGCGCACAAGTCGCTCGCGGGATTCGTCCGCAAGCCCTATCTCCCGGACGACCTCGTGACGACGGTGCGCTCCGCACTCGAGAATCGCGACGCCTGAGCGGCCCGCGAACAAGTCGCGCGATCGGCGAACCCTCATGCGCATCTGTGGTAAGAAGACGTCGACCGGAATGTCGACACGGGAGCCTCTGGAGGAGCCTTGCGGCCGGCCCTGTCACAAGGCGACTGACAGAGGGTAGCGATCGTGGAATACCGGACACTCGGCGGCAGTGGCATCCAGGTCTCCCGCTATTGCCTCGGCGCCATGATGTTCGGCGAATTCGCAAATCCGGATCACGAAGACTGTGTGCGCATCTGCCACGCCGCGTTCGACGGCGGCGTCAACTTCGTCGACACCGCCGACGCCTATTCGCGCGGCGAGTCCGAGGAGATCCTCGCGAAGGCGATCGCCGATCGGCGCGATCGCATCGTCGTCGCCACCAAGTGCTTCTTTCCCATGGGACGCGATCCCAACCAGCGCGGCGGCTCTCGCCGCTGGATCTTCGAGGCGGTCGAGGGGAGCCTGCGCCGCCTGGGCACGGACTACATCGATCTCTACCAGCTCCATCGGCTCGACCCCGATACCGATCCCGAAGAGACCCTGTCGGCGATGAGCGACCTCGTGCGACAGGGAAAGATCCGCGCGTACGGGACGTCGGCGACCCGCGCCGAGCAGATCGTCGAGTGCCAGTGGATCGCGGAGCGTCGAGGCCTCGTGCGCATGCGCAGCGAACAGCCACCCTACTCGATCTTCACGCGGGGTATCGAGACCGCGGTCCTTCCCACCTGCCGCCGCTACGGGGTCGGAACGCTCGTCTGGAGCCCGCTGAACGGCGGCTGGCTCGCCGGTCGGTATACGCGCGGCGCTCCACCGCCCGCCGAGTCCCGCGCGGCGAAGAACTTCTACATCGCCTCGTGGTGGGACCGCGAACGCGAAGAGGTGGCGCGCAAGTTCGACCTGCTCGACGCCCTCGAGATCGTCGCGAAGGACGCCGGATGCTCGCTCACGCACCTCGCACTCGCCTTCACGACGGAACACCCCGGCGTGACGTCGTCGATCCTGGGACCGCGTACCCGCGAGCAGGCCGACGACCTTCTCGCCGGTCTCGAGCTGCGCCTGCCCGCGCATGTCCTCGACCGCATCGACGAGATCGTGCCGCCCGGCACAGACGTCGACTTCTCGAACACCGCTCCTCTGAACCCCGACCTCACGGACGCGGCGAAACGCCGGCGACCTTGATCGACCTCGCCGACCTGTCGCGAAACGGAGCCCGCCGTCCTCGACGTCGAGGGCTCGCGGCCTGCACCCTCGCCGCGACACTCCTGGGTCCGTCGCCGTCGAACGGCGAGACCGCGCAAGATCCCGTGCTTCCGCTGCTCGTGAATGGCGATCAGGTGCGCGTCGTGCGTCCCGCAACAGCCCACCTCGAAGACGGGACGGCGCGCGTTTCCGACGGATTCGACCTCCTGGTCGTGAGGGCCGGTTGGCGTCTCGTGGGAGTGAGTCTGCCAGTCGACGGGGTGCGCGAACTCGCCTGGTTGCGCCGCGGCAGCGTACGGCGCATCGTATCCGCCGATCGCCCGGCCGCTGCGTCACTCGACGACCTCGAACACATCGGCGTGCGCGTCGTGCGCGCCCCCGGCGGTGCGGTGGTCGCGATCGACGCCTCTGACACGCCGATCCGCGACATCGATCTCGCGTTGCTCTCCTCGGGGCCCGTCGACGTGAAGTCGCTCGTCGACCTGCGTCTGTCCGGCACCGCGATCACCGACCACGGGCTGCGGCACGTGGCAGAGTTGACCTCCCTCGAGGCCCTGTATCTCGCGTACGCCGCGATCACGCCACAGGCCACCGCTGCCCTCGCCTCGCTTCAGAAGCTCGAGGTGCTGTCGCTCCAGGGAACGAATCTCAGCAACGCGAGCCTCGTGGCGGTGGCGCGGCTTCCTGCGCTGCGGACCCTGAATCTGAGTCGCACCGCGATCAGCGATAGCGGGCTTGCGGCACTGCGCGACGCCCGCTCCCTCGAAGTGGTCGCGCTTGCGCACACACAGAGCAGCGTCGCCGGTCTCGCGCACCTGGCGAACGCACCACGGCTGCACACCTTGAACATCGATGCCACGCGCGTCGGCGACGCGGACATCGCGAAGCTCCTCGCGCTTCCGAGCCTTCGATTGCTCTACGCGCGCGATCTCGGGATCAGCGATGCGCGGGTTCGCGAGCTGCGCCGAGCGCGACGATCGCTGTCGGTCGAGACCCGATGAGCGCCATTTCCCGCTGTGCGACCTGGGTCGGCCTGTGCGCTGTCCTGCTTGGCGCACGGGACACCAACGCCCAGATCGTTTACGTCACCACGCCGAAGGACGTGGTCACCCGAATGCTCGAGCTCGGTGACCTCACGCCCGGGGAGGTCCTCTACGATCTCGGCTCGGGAGACGGTCGCATCCCCATCGAGGCCGCGCGCCGCTACGGCGTACGCGCCATTGGCGTCGAACGCGAGCCCGAGCTGATCCGCGTGTCCCGCGCACGAGCCCGGGACGCCGGGTTGGAAGAGCTCGTGACGTTCCGGGAAGCGAATCTATTCGACGTCGATTTCGAGTCGGCCGACGTCGTGACCCTCTACCTGCTGCCGACGATCAACCAACGCCTCGTCCCGAAACTCTCGAAGCTCGCCACGGGATCCAGGATCGTAAGCCACCAGTACATGATTCCGGGAATGACGGCCGACCTCGGGGTGCGCTTCGTTTCCGAGGAGGACGCTGCGACGCACATGCTGTACCTGTACACGACTCCCCTCGTGAGCACCGACCCGCCTGCCGGAGCGGAACCTCCGAAGCGCGACTGAAATACCCCGCGGTTCGGCGCGACACCGCCATGACGAGGCCAGCCGCTTGCAGCCTGCGCGGCGGCCGACTCTCGAGTCGGTCTTCTAGCCCATCAACGGGGCCATCGCCGCCGAGTCCATGTATTCGTCGATGCGAGTGATCCGACCGCCCTCGACCCGCGCGACGATGCAGGCTGGCACCGTGACGGCCTCGCCTTTGGACGATAGGCAGCACAGCGTGTGTTGCTGCACGAAGCCCGTCTCCGTCGGCTCGATCCTCAGGTCCTCGTAGCGGAGGTCCGTTACCCCCGTCGCCAGGAACTCCACGATCTTCATCACCTGCTTGCGCACGAGCTCGCGACCGTCGAGATTTCGCCACGTCACCACGTCCTGGGCGTAGATCTCGCCCACCCCATCGACGTCGCCCGCCAGAAGGCAGGCGACGAGGCGCTTCGCGCACGCGACGTGTCGTTCCGCGTTCTCGACCGATTGGGCTTCACTCATGCCGCCAGTACACCTACCGCCACCACATCGGTCAAGCGCGGCGTCGGGCGCGCGGCTCCACGGCTCGCGCGGGCGCCGAAACTCGCCCTGCCGAGGGGCGCATGAGATAGCCTGGGGGCATGTACCCGGGAATCGACGCCGCCAACGGACCCGATCACCCCGCCGTAGTGATGGCGGGCAGCGGTGAGAGCGTCAGCTATGCCGAACTCGACGAACGCTCGAACCGTTTCGCCCAGCTGCTCTTCGAGCAGGGGCTGCGCGCGGGCGACCACATCGCCTTCTTCCTCGAGAATCACCCGCGCATCTTCGAGATCGTCTGGGCGGCGCTGCGATCGGGGCTCTACTACACGCCGATCAACTCGCACCTGACAGCTCCCGAAGTCGACTACATCGCCAGCGATTGCGAGGCGCGCGTCTTCGTCACCTCGACCGCGCTGGCCAGCGTCGCGCAGGATCTCGAGCTCCCGCGCGCGGAGCGACGGCTGATGGTTCGCTCGTTCGACGATCACCGCTCAGCGGGTGTCGTCGCGGGCTTCGATCCGTTCGAAGACGTTCTGGCGAAGCACCCCGCGAAGCCCCTCGAACGCGAGATCGAGGGCAGCCCGATGATGTACTCGTCGGGCACCACGGGGCGCCCCAAAGGCATCCTCCCGCCCCTGCCGTCGTTCCCGCCCGAGGGCCCCAACCCGATGACGCAATCGGCTGGGGGCGGCATGTGGCGCTTCGGGGGCGACACGAGATACCTCTCCCCGGCGCCTCTGTACCACGCTGCTCCCATCGTCACGAGCACGCTCGTCCAACGACTCGGCGGCACGGTCGTCCAGCTGGAGCGCTTCGACGCCACAGCCCTGCTCGCCGCCATCGAGAAGCACCAGATCACCCACGCCCAGCTCGTGCCCACGATGTTCGTGCGCCTGCTCAAGCTTCCGCCCGAAGTACGCGAGCGCTACGACCTGTCGTCCCTCGAGGTGGCGGTGCACGCGGCGGCGCCCTGTCCCGTGGAGATCAAGCAGGCGATGATGGACTGGTGGGGCCCCATCATCAGTGAGTACTACGCGGGCTCCGAGAACATCGGGTCGACGATCATCGGCCCCGAAGAGTGGCTCGCGCACCCGGGTTCGGTGGGCCCGTGCCTGCAGGGGACACTCCACATCCTCGACGAGCAGGGGCGAGAGCTGCCGCCCGGTGAGGACGGCCAGATCTGGTTCGAGAACGAAATGGCGGGTTTCTCGTACCACAACGATCCGGTGAAGACGGCGGAAATCCGCAATGAACGCGGTTGGTGGACGCTCGGCGACATCGGCACGCTCGACGCCGACGGCTACCTCTACCTCACGGATCGCGTGGCCCACATGATCATCTCGGGCGGAGTGAACATCTATCCCCAGGAGGTCGAGGACCTGATCCTCACGCACCCGCGCGTGCTCGACGCCGCGGTGATCGGCGTGCCGGACGAGGAGATGGGCGAGCAGGTGAAAGCCGTGGTCCAACCCATCGACATGGGCGACGCGGGACCAGAGCTCGAACGCGAGCTCATCGACTTCTGCCGCGACCGCCTCGCACACTTCAAGTGCCCGAAGAGCGTCGACTTCGACGCCGCGCTCCCGCGCCAGGACACCGGCAAGCTCTACAAGCGGCTCATCAAGGACCGCTACTGGGGCAAGAAGAAGTCGCGCATCGTGTAGATCGCCGTCGGTACCCGCCGGAGGCCGCTCGGGATCAAGGAAGGAAGAGTCACGGGCGACGAGGCGAATCGCCACCACCGAGACTGGACGAGTCGCGATCAAGCGACGCTGACGAACGGGGCTGGCCGCAGCGCATCGCTCTCGACCGCGAGCGTCCGTCAGCCGTGGTAGCGCTCTATCGAGAGGTGCGCGCCTTGCCGAGAAACACACGCTCGGGGTCGAACACGCGCAGCGTCGCGACCTCCTCGTCGCTGGCTCTCGGGAGACTCGCGAGATCGTCGGCGATGCGCAGCTCGAAGCCGCAGCGCTCGCGAATGGCATCGATCACGTCTCGCGGATCGTCACCGGCCGCTTCGAAGATCGCCGCGAGTACGAGCTCGCCGTCGCGCCGCTCGTACACACCGTGTGTCGAGACCACTCGCTGCACGCGATCGCCGGGACTCGTCACGAAGTCGACCTTCTCGACGAAGGTGCTCGCCCGCTGGTTGGCGACGACCAGTGACTCGCACGCGGCGTTCGCGATGTCGTTGGCGCCCCCGGAGCCGACGATGAAGCGCCCGTCCGCGTTCCACGAAGAGTTCACGTTGCCGTGGCGATCGATCTGCCCGGCGCCGAGGGCAGCGAGGCACTGGTTCGTCCCGCCGCACGCGTGCAGGCCGAGCGCCTCGAGGACGTCCGTGAGCAGCGTGGTGGTGGGCATGTTGCGGTAGTTCACGAGGAACGGGTCGGCGGGACGCGGATCGTGGCCGTACATCCCGGTCTCCGCGATATTGGCGAACTCGATGCCCTCGGCGCGCAGCAGGTGCGACGCGAGCCACGACGCCAAAGCGCTCTGCCCGACGCCCGACAGCACGGTCGTGTAGCCCTCGTCGCGCACCCGCGAGCCGATCACACGAGCCGCCTGTACGAGCATCTCCTCGGTGGCGTTGGCCTCGCCCAGCGCGTCGAGGGACTCCGCGTAGTGCTCGAGCTCGTCGCTCCAGGTGGTGGGACGCGCGAGGTGCTCGAGGGCTTCGAAGCGATCTCGCCCGAGGCGTTCGAGGTAGCCGGCGTGGTCCTTCACCGAGAAGACCCACTCCTCGAGCCACGCGTCGTAGTCCTCCTTCGTGTTCTGCGCAGCGCGGTGGGCTCGCATGAAGGGGTAGTCGTTCGTGTAGGGGACGAAGCCCTCGAGGTCGACCGCGTAGTTCCCATAGGGGTGCGAGCCGAACGGCGCTTCACACACGGCGAGGACCTTCTCGCCGGGGACGCGTACGAGGTGAGAGTGACTTCGCACGAAGGACGTGGGCACGACGCGGTGCACGGTGAGGATCACGCCGTCGCGCGCGGCCAGCGCGCCGTACACGTTCTCCTGGTGGGGGGGAAAGCAGATCGCGTTCCCGGCTGCGTCGGCCGCCCACGCGTGGACGAACGCGAGGTCGGGCGAATACGCGCGCACCACGGCCTGCGGCTCGCCACCGCCGAAAGGATCGGGCAGCTCCGCGTAGCCACCGTCGCGCGCGAGCTCGCGCGCCATGTCGCTTCCGCGCAGCGACCGCGTCGTGATGAAGGGAACGCCCATCGCCCCGGCGAGGAGGCGCTGCGAGATCGTCAGCATCGTCCAGTTCTCGAGGACGACATCCTCCTCCGCGAGAGCACGCCCTATCACCGGACTCGGACCCGGCGTGGGATAGCCCTCACCCGCGAACGAAACGACGGCGCGCCGCAGAATGCCAGCTCCCACGAGCTGGAGATAGTTTCCCGACAACGACGACGAAATGAATTCGAAGCCCGGATCCGTACCCGCGAACTGCCGCAGCAGCTCGTGGAGCGCCGCCACGGGACGCGCCTGCAGGCTCACCGGGTTGATCTTCATGCCGGGGCGCACGAAGCGGCGGATCGCGTCGGCGAGGTCCATGCGCTTGTCGACGCTGCTCGTGTGCACGCGCCGGATCCGCGTCTCGACGATTTCCCGCCACGAGCTCACGGAGACTCTGGCGTTTCACCCACCCGGCGGGCGAGGATGAAGATCTGCGGCCCCCTGCCGAACGCGCACAGCTTGTAGGCGTGGAAGAGCACACTGAATGCGGCACGAATCGCGACCGACGGTTTTCCCGGTGCGATGATCTTGTCCTGTACCTGCTGGAAGAACCTCTCCGCCAGGATCTTCTGGCCGTCCAGCAGCGGCCACCCCGACAGAAAACACTCGATGATCTCGAAGCCAGCCTCCGCGACACGACCTCGCAGATCGTCGATGTCGTAGTGGCGCAGGTGGCCCAGGAACTGCTCCGTACGGCGGATCTTCCCGCTCTGGGTGGTGAGCACCAGTGTTCCGCCGGGCCGCACGAGGTTCGCGAGGTTGCGGATCGCCTGGTCGTCGTCGGGAACATGCTCGATCACCTCGCAGCAGAGCGCGAGATCGACGGGCGGCCACGGCATTTCGGGTTCGGGAGCACCGAGGTCGGCACACGAGAACTCGCTGCGGGACTCCCGCGTCTGCAAGAGCTCGACGTTCGTGGGGTTGATGTCGAGTCCGAACGTCTGTATCGGTGCGAACTTGCTTCGCACGAGCGCGAGCAGGGACCCGTCGCCGCAGCCGCAATCGAGCACCGTTTCGAAGGACACGTTCGCCTGCTCGATTCGCCTTGCGATCAGCCAGTAGCGATAGCGGTTGGCAGGATGGTGAGCGTGGCTCGCGTGGAGCTGTTCCCAGTAGTCCGCGTAGTCCGCGATATCGGCGAAGTCATCGCTGCTGGCCATGGCGTGGGTCACAGTCTAGCGGCCATTTCTTTCCGACTGCGGGCCCGCTTGATCCCGAGTCTCTCGGCGGCGTAATTTGGTCGAAAATAGCAGGAGAAAGAACCATGGGATGGGACTTCGAAACCGAGCCGGAATTCCAGGAGAAGCTCGACTGGATGGACGAGTTCGTTCGCGAAGAGATCGAGCCCCTCGACCTCGCGTTTCGCGACAGCATCATGGCGTACGACCGGCGGAACCCGATCTACAAGGAGATCACGGGTCCACTCAAGCAGGAGGTCAAGAAGCGCGGTCTCTGGGCCTGCCACCTCGGTCCCGACCTTGGCGGCAAGGGCTTCGGCCAGCTGAAGCTCGGGTTGATGAACGAGATCCTCGGACGCTCGGGATGGGCGCCGAACATCTTCGGCTGCCAGGCGCCGGACTCCGGCAACGCCGAGATCCTCGCCCACTACGGGACCGAGGAGCAGAAGAAGAAGTACCTCCAGCCGCTTCTCGATGGAGAACTCGTCTCCTGCTACTCGATGACCGAGCCCCAGGCCGGCTCGGATCCAAAGGAGTTCCAGTGCCGGGCCTTCAAGGACGGCAACGAGTGGGTGATCGAAGGCGAGAAGTGGTTCTCGTCCCACGCCGACATCGCGGACTTCTTGATCACCATGGTGGTGACCGACACCGACGTTCCCATCTACCAGGGGGCCTCGATGTTCCTCATCGAGCGCGGCACGCCGGGCGTGGAGTTCAAACGCCTGACCGGTCTGGCGGGCGAAGCGATTGGTGAGGGCCATCACGCGTACATCCACTACAACCAGGTGCGGGTCCCCGAGGAGAACCTCCTCGGCGGTCCCGGCCAGGCCTTCGCCATCGCACAGAAGCGCCTCGGCGGCGGCCGGATCCACCACGCCATGCGCACCGTCGCACAGGTCAGAAAAGCCCTCGACATGATGTGTGAGCGGGTGCTGTCGCGGCGCACGCAGGGCGAAGTGCTGGCGAAGAAGCAGATGGTGCAGGAGTACGTGGCGGACTCGTTCATCCAGCTCCAGCAGTTTCGGCTGCTCGTGCTGTATGCGGCCTGGCTCATCGACAAGGGAGATCGCGACGGCGCGCGCACCTACATCGCGGCGGTGAAGGTGCAGGCGGCCGAAGTCATGCACGACGTCGTGCGTCGGGCGCTCCAGGTCCACGGATCGCTCGGCTGCTCGAACGAGATGCCGCTGGCCAGCATGTGGTCCAGCGTGCCGCTCATGGGTGTGATGGACGGCCCCACGGAGGTCCACAAGGTCACGGTCGCGAAGCAGGTGCTGAAGGAGTACCAGCCCTCCGAGGGAATGTTCCCGAGCATGCATCTGCCGCCGCGAATCGAGGCCGCCAGGGAGCGCTTCGCCCGCTACTTCGAGCACGAGGTCGCGAACTCCTAGGGCGGGCCCGGAGCGTCCCTTCGCGCGTCAGCGCGAGGGGACGCCGCCCCTGCGGTGCTCCGTGTCGATCAGCGAGAGCGCCTGGTCGATGCGCTCTCCGCGGAGACGGCGCTTGCTGACCGCGTAGCTGCGCAGGTGGATGCCGCGGTAGCTCTCCGCGATCTCGCGCCCACGCGCCACCACGTCGCCGCCCTCCGCTACGCATTCGTCGAAGAGACCACTCGACGCGGCTTCGCGGGGAGTGAAGACATCGGCGTGGAGAAGCGCGCGGGTCCAGAGTTGTCTCGGGATTGCGGACTGGCACACCTCGATCGCCCACGTGGGAAGCGACATACGGTTGCGCGATTCGTTCATCTGGATCTTGTAGGGGCCGTCGAGGGCGACGCGCCGATCACACGCGAACGCGAGGATTGCCCCGCCGGCGATGGCGTGCCCCGTGGTGGCCGCAACGGTCGGGATCGCAAAGCCCCAGACCTTCAGCATCGCGCGGGCGAACGCACTGCCGAACTCCGGCAGTTCTTCCGCTGTCAGCGCGTTCACCGTATCGAGATTGAGACCGGCGGAGAAGAACCGCTCGCGCCCGTAGAAGAGCACCGATTTCGCCCCGTCCTCTTCGGCGCGATCGAGCGCGGCTTCGAGTTCGGCGAAGAACCCGAGGTCCATCGTGTTGGCCTTGCCGTCGTCGAGGGCGATCTCGGCGCGGTCTTTGTCGAGGCAGTAGAAGATCTGCTGGGACACGGGGTCTCCGGGAGCGTTGGCTTCGCGCGGCAATCCACACCGTAACATCCCGAACGATGAAAACGCCCCGCGTCGGGTTCCAGAGCTTCGGGCGGAAGAAGATGAGCCCGGAGATCCGGGGAATGTGTCTGCGGAACACCGGTTTCGCGACGGGGGTGGCGGCCACCGAGCGAACGCGACGTGAAGAGTCAGTCTCGCTCGCTGCGGACCGCGACGATTTCGGCCGAGAGAGCATGGATCACGCGGTTCCCGTGGGCCGCCCAGAACAGCTCTACCGCGCGCCGCGGGAGAGGAATGCGCGGGGTACCGCGCACGGCGTAGCGCACGTGCGTCCCCTGCCCCCGGCGAAGCGCGGTCCAACGGGTGGTCATGTCTTCGACCCGGTCGACACCCGGTGGTGGCGCGGGCTCGGCGCCAACCCGCGACACCGCCTCGAGGAAGAACGAGCCGTCACTCGGGGTCCCCCAGCGGTATTCGACCACGTAGTCGCGATCGCGTGCGGGCCAGGGCACGTTCTGGCGTCCGTACACGAGAGCCGAATCGGTCGTCGTCGACAACACCCGCCAGTCATCGATGGCGGGAAACCAGCGTGCGAAGGCCTCGAGGTCGAGCAGAACATTCTTCACCGTGTCGAAAGCGTGGTCGAGGTCTCCCTCGACTTCGACGACCAGTGCTGTAGCGTCCAGATCCACGTCCGCGCCGGCCCGCCGGGGCTCCGCGAGACCGAACACCAGCAGACTCGCGGCGAGCGACGCTGCGATCGAGCGAACCGCGCCTCGCCGGGTCGTGGAATGCGACATGGGATCCCGAATCCGATCAACGCTCGCCTGGGCGCTGCTACTCGCCATCCTGCTCCCGGCCGTTCCGATCTTCTGGATCGGACACCTCCTGACAGGGCCGTTCGACCGACGACGCGACGGCTTTCGGAAGGCTACCTCAGCCTGGATCTCCCTCTACGCGATCCTGACGCCCTTGTACCGGTTTCGGCTGGAAGGGACCGCGAACCTCCCGCGCCGCGGACCCTATGTACTCGTGGCAAATCACGAGTCGGGTCTCGACGTGCTCTCGCTGCTGCGGCTGCGCACGCCGTCGCGCTTCCTCGTCAACGCGAGCCTGTTTCGGATTCCGCTCGCGCGCTGGTTCTTCGGACTCGCGCGGCACATTCCCCTCGAGCTCGGCAATGCCGAGAGCGGACGCCGCGCGCTCGAACGCGCCGGCCGTGCCCTCGCCGAGGGAACGCCGGTGGCGGTCTTTCCCGAGGGCGAGCTCCTGCCCGAGGGCATGGGGGCGTTTCGCCCGGGCGCGTTCGTGGCGGCGAAGCGCGCCGGAGTGGCGATCGTGCCCGTCCTCCTCGAAGGCGCCGGCAGCGTCTGGGCCCCGGGAAGCTTCACCGTGCAGGGCGTCCACGAGATCCGCGTCGCGGTGCTGCCGCCGGTGGGCGTCGACCACGTCGCGAAGCTCTCCGTCGAAGAGCTCTCGGCCCGAGTCCGCTCCTTGCTTCTCGCGGCACGCCGGTACACCGGCGAACGCGACCGCGCGAACGAACCGCAGGGGCAGCCGGACCTCTAGGCCGCTCCCTCCTGCCTCTTCGCCTCGCGCCGCGCGCTCCGCGCCTTCTCGAGGACCACCTGCGCGTCGAGGTGATCATCGCCGCAGCGCTCGAGGTACTCTGGGTAGGTTCCGGCGAAATCGTTGATTCCGCTCGGCGCGATTTCGATGATGCGCGTGGCGAGCTGCCCCACGAACCAGCGGTCGTGCGACACGAAGATGAGCGTGCCCGGGTAGTCGCGAAGAGCCGCGACGAGCGCCTCGATGGACTCGAGGTCGAGGTGGTTCGTGGGCTCGTCGAGCACGAGGACGTTCGGCTTCTCGATCATCTGGCGCGCGAAGATCAACCGCGCTGCCTCGCCGCCGCTGAGGGCCGAGAGCTTCTTCTCCACCTCGTCGCCGGAAAAGAGCACCGCGCCGAGGTGACCGCGAACGAACCCCACGGACTCGCCGGGGCAGAGATTTGCGAGCCACGACTCGAGTGTCTGCCGCGGACCGCCACCGATCTGCGCTCTCTGGTCCTGCGCCAGCCATCCGGGGTGCGTTTCGTAGCCCCAGGTCGCGCGGCCGGCGTCGGGAGCGATCTCGCCCATCGCGATCTTCAGTAGCGTCGACTTCCCGATGCCGTTCGGTCCGATGATTGCCACGCGCTCGCCGCGCATCACCGTGAGCGAGACGCCTTCGAGCACGCGATTGTCGCCGTAGCTCTTCTCGAGTCCTTCGATCTCGAGCACCCGGCGGCCGCTCGGCCGACGCTGCTGAAAGCGGAAGTGCGGCATGCGACGCGAGCTCACGGGCAGCTTCTCGATCTCGATGCGCGCGATCGATTTGAGCTTGCTCTGCGCCTGACGCGCCTTCGTCGCTTTCGCGCGGAAACGCTCGACGAAGGCCTTCTGCTCGGCGATCCGGGCCTCGCGCTTCGCGATCTCCTTCTCTCGGCGGTCCCGATCGGCCTGCTTGGCGACGGTGAAGTGCTGGTAGCTGCCGCGATACGCCTTGATGGTCTGATAGTCGACGTCGACGATCACCGTCGCGACGTTGTCGAGAAAGCGATGATCGTGGGAGACCATCAGCGCGACGCCGCTGAATTCGACGAGAAATTTCTCGAGCCAGCGGATCGACAGGATGTCGAGGTGGTTCGTGGGCTCGTCGAGGAGCAGGACATCGGGCCGCGACGCCAGGACCTGCGCGAGCAGGACGCGCAGCTTGAAGCCGCCCGAGAGCGTCGACAGAGGACCCTCGTGGGCTTCGGTGGGAATGCCGAGCCCCTCGAGAATCTCGCCGGCGCGCGCCTCGAGGGTGTAACCGTCGCCCTGGACGATGACGTCCTCGAGGGCAGCGTAGCGATCCCCGTCGAAGTTCTGCTCGGCGTTGGCGAGGATGGCCTCCTTCTCCACCATCGCCTGCCAGAGATCCGAGTTGCCCATCATCACGACGTCGAGGATGCGGTCGTTCTCGTAGCGGTAGTGGTCCTGGCGAAGCACGCCCACACGCACGCGCTTCGCGACCGTCGTGTCGCCATTGCTCGGGCTCTCGTCGCCGCTCAGGATCCCCAGCAGGGTCGACTTACCGGAGCCGTTGGCGCCGACGATGCCGTAGCGCTCGCCCGCGTTGAACTGGAGCGAGACGCCTTCGAAGAGCGTCTGGTCTCCGAAATGTTTGGCGAGATTCGAGAGGTTGATCATGGCGGCGGGAGGGTATCAGCGCGAT
>JABSQW010000408.1 GCA_013215605.1 Myxococcales bacterium | reverse complement strand
TCGGTGTCGAGCAGCTGGCCGATTGCGGCGAAGGTGAGCTCGCGATTGCGGAGTTCGACGGGCAGTACGTTCAGCCCGAAAGCGGGGCGCGTGGTGGCGAGCAGACGTCCGTCGCGGTCGACGATGTCGCCGCGCGGAGCCTCCAACGTGATCGTGCGTACCGAGTTGCGCTGCGACCGCTCGCGCAGGTCGGCCGACTCCATGATCTGCAACTGAAAGAGCCGAGCGACGAAGACGCCGAAGACGAGCAGGATGCCGGCGGCCAGGAAGGGGGCGCGCCCTTCCACCAGCGACTCACCACTGGTGCCGAGACGTCCACCGCTCCCCACTCCACCGATCACGCCGTTCGGCCCCGCGTTTCGAGGTTCAGCATGCGGCGCGCGTTCTCGTCGTCGCTCAGCATCAGCGTCGCGCGTTCGGCCACCGCGGCGACAGGCGCGGCAAAGAGCGCATTCAGGAGCATCTGCGGGACGATGCCGGTGAGGGCCGTGCCGTCGAGCGGCAGTCCGGCGGTGAACGTGCTGGTCAGAACCGCCATCCCGGCGGCGTTCGCCGCGGTGAGCGCGGCCACGAAGCAGGCGAGCGGCAGCGGGCCGAGCAGGCTCAGGTGGCGGCTCCCGAGGCGCGAGGCGAGATACACGGACATGCGCAAGAACCCGTGCTGGCCGAGCAACGAGCCCGAGAGGAAGTCCGTGAGGAAGCCGAGGAACGCCGACAGGAAGAGACCGCTCGCGAACCCGCGCCAGGAGAGACCCAACCCGACGACCAGCAACAGTCCGAAGTCCGGGCAGTAGTGTTGCGGAACGAAGGTGCCGAGCAGGCCCTGCAGAATCGCTACCGCGGCGCCGAGCCCGAGGATGCCGACGAAGGGCCTCACGACGCTGGATCGTCGGGAGCTTCGGCGACGGCGAGGTCCCCGTCCTCTGCCCCGTAGAGGAGCTCCATGGTGGGACCGCGGCGCAGCATCACGAACACCTGCTCGAGCCGACCGAAATCGACGGCCGGTTCGATCAGCGCGGTCTGCATCAGCTGCGAGCCGGGATCCAGGATCTCGACCACCTCGCCCATGCGCAGACCCTTCGGATACACGCCACCGAGGCCCGACGTCATCACGAGGTCTCCGACCTCGACGTCGTGGCCGCGCGCGACGAACTCGAACTCGAGCTGGTCGGTGCCGCGTCCGCGCACCAGGCCGCGCGTGCGACTGCGCTGCACGGTTCCGTCGATCGCGCTCTGGCGGTCGACGACGAGCATGGTGCGCGCGGCTGTGGTCGACGTGGCGCGTACGAGGCCGACGAGTCCCTGCTCGGAGATCACGGGCATGCCGGCGCGCACGCCGTCTACCTGTCCGCGGTCGACGAGCGCCGAACGGAACCACGGCGACGCATCGACCCCCACGAGCTCCGAGGACAGCATCGGGATCTCGAACGCGTCGCGCATCTCGGCGATGCGCTGCAGCCGACCGCTCGCCACGAGGGCTTCGCGGAGCTGGAGGTTCTCCTCGTCGAGCGCGGCGACTCGGGCACGCAGCTCGCTGTTCTCCTCGCGCACCATCAGCAGGTCGACGTAGTCGATGAACGTTTCGCGCACGAAGTCGACGGGCATCGCCAGGACCTTCTGCACGGGTGCGGCGACATCGAGGATCGCACCGGTGAACCACGACATCTCACCGCCTTCGCCGGTCTCGCGACCTCCGTCGACGGCCATGCTCAACACCGCCACCGCCACGAGGGCGGCCAGCAAGAGGGATTGGCTCAATCCGCTGCGAAACTCGGGCATGAACCCCGCATCCAACTCCGTGCCCCCACCACCGGCTGGCTTCCCGGAGGATCGGATGCACACACGAGTTGCCCGTTGGCCCCTGGAAAATTCCCGGAGAACCTCAAAAATCGCCGATTTCCGCCGCCTATGAGCGGATCGCGACGTCCTTGAGCAACGGAATGTCTTCGAGCGTGCGCCCGGTTCCGATCGCCACGGCAGTGAGGGGGTCTTCTGCCAACATGACCGGGAGCCCAGTGGTCTCCCGAAGCAAGACATCCAGATTGCGCAGCAGCGAACCGCCGCCGACGAGCACGATGCCCTTGTCGACGATGTCCGCGGCCAGCTCCGGCGGTGTGCGCTCGAGCGCGATCTGCACGCTCTCTACCACCGCGTTCACCGGCTCGGACAGGGCATCGCGCACTTCTTCCGATTTGAGCTCGAGGGTCTTCGGAACGCCCGCCACGAGGTCGCGTCCCTTGATCTCCATGGTCTCGATCTCCTCGGTGGGATACGCGGTGCCGATTTCGATCTTGATGACCTCGGCCGTGCGCTCGCCAATGAGCAGATTGTACTTGCGCTTCACGTAGTTGATGATCGCCTCGTCCATCTTGTCGCCACCGACTCGCGTAGAGTTCGAGTAGACGATTCCGGACAGCGAGATCACGGCCACCTCGGTGGTGCCGCCGCCGATGTCGATGATCATGTTGCCCGACGGCTCGGTGATGGGCAGGCCCGCACCAATGGCAGCTGCCATCGGCTCGTCGATGAGATAGACCTCGCGCGCGCCCGCCGACATCGCGGACTCGCGCACTGCACGCTTCTCGACCTCGGTGATCCCCGACGGCACCGCGATGACGATGCGCGGGCGCACCATGCGCTTGCGGTCGTGCACCCGCTCGATGAAATAGCGGAGCATGGCCTCGGTGATCTCGAAATCGGCAATGACGCCGTCTCTCATCGGACGGATCGCGACGATGTTGCCCGGAGTGCGCCCGAGCATCTCCTTGGCCTTCGTGCCGACGGCTTTGACCTTGTCGACGCCGCGGGCGTCTCGGGCCACGGCGACCACACTGGGTTCCGACACGACGATTCCCTGCCCTCTCGCGTACACCACCGTGTTTGCGGTGCCGAGGTCGATGGCCAGGTCGTTCGAGAAGAAGCCCAAGACGCGGTCGAGAATCACATCCGTCTCCTGTCAGAAATCATTACGACAGCGTTTTATCCGGGTACCGCCGCAACTGGCAAGCTGCCCTTCTAACCTCTTGAATTCATGGCATTGTTTGGTGCCGTAACCCCACGATTTCGATGCTAACAGTCAGCTCTCGGGGGTTCAAGCGCCAAACCGGGGTTTCATCCGCCCGGCCACTCCGCCTCAATCGCGGCCTCCCTGGCGCGCGCGCGCGGCTCTCGACGTCTCTCCGCGGTTCTCATCGTCCATTCGGGCTCGCGGAATGAGCGCCGCCGCGGGTGGGAAATCGAGACCCCAAAGCCGGGCCCGGGGTGGTTGAGGCGCCCGCCCGGGCGGCCGAAACTCCACCACGAGGCCGCGCGGAGCTAACGTGCGGGCACAGTGGAGGGGGCGGTTCGGGCCGGGCGCGCCAGACCCCCCCCATCAACCAACCGAGGTCGAGATGCTCAGTTTTCTCAGGCGCGGACGGCGCTGGTTCACGGCGGCCATCGTCATCGGAGTCGGTGGTGTATTCGTCTTGTATATGGGGGTCGGTGGACCGATCGAAGGCGGTCGTTCCGCGGGGAACTGGATCACGGTCGGCCCCTACGGCTTCGGTGCTCGCGAATTCGAGCAGTCGCGCATCCAACGCGAGGAGCAGCTGAAGCAAGCCCTCGGCGACAACTTCGATGCGCGCGCCATGCGCGCCACGATCGATCAGATGGCGACGAACGTGATCGTCCAGAGAGCGGTGCTCGCCATCGAGGCGGAGCATCAGGGTCTGGTCGTCGCGACGAAGGAAATCGAGCGCTCGATCCTCGACGTCCCTGGATTCCGCGGTTCCGACAACCGCTTCGACCGACAACAGTTCTCCGATTGGGTCGAATACAACTATGGAAACGAGCGCAACTTCATGCGCGATCAGCGCACGCGTCTACTCGCCGAGAAGATGCTGACGTTCATGCGCAGCAACGCCGCCGTCACCGACGACGAAGCGCGACTCTCCGTGCGCCAGCGCCTCGAGGAAGTCCGCATCGGCTTCGTCGCGCTCGACGCGGGCGAGGCTCCGGAAGACTTCGAGCCCGAAGAGATACAGGTCGACGCGTTCCTCGAGGCGCGCGAATCGGAGGCCCGCGACCTCTACTCACAGCGCAACGCCACGTTCAACGTCCCCGAACAAGTGCGCGCGCGACACATCCTGTTCCGCGTCGACAAGGACGCGGATGAGGAAGCCGTGGACGCGGCGCGAAAGAAGGCGGAGATCGCAATCGTCCGTCTCGAAGAGGAGGAGTTCGCCGATCTCGCCGAGGAGATCTCCGACGACGTCGGCAGCAAACTCGAGGGCGGCGATCTCGGCTTCTTCGGCCGCGGGCGGATGGTCAAGGCCTTCGAAGACGCCGCGTTCGCGCTCGAAGCCGGACAGACGACTGAGCCCGTCCGCAGCGATTTCGGCTTCCACGTCATCCGTGTGGAGGAGAAGAAGGCAGCGGAGAACCGCAGCTTCGAAGAGGTCCGCGAGGAGCTCGCCGTCGAGCTTCTCGGTCGCGACGCGGCGCGCGAGGACGCCCGCGCGCTCGCGCAGACGATCTCGGCCGAGGTGAGCGGCGACAAGGACCTCGAGACCGCCGTGCGAGACCAGGATCTGACCCTCGAGCGCAGTGGCCTGCTGCGGCGCCGGCCCGATGGATTCGTGCCCAGCCTCGGCGCCGCGCAGGACCTGATGGCCGCCGCCTTCACCATGCAGCCGGGCGAGAGCTCACCACGGGTCTTCGAGGTGGGCGAGAAGTTCGTCCTCGTTCAGCTCCTCGAGCGCAACGCTGTCGACCCCGCCGAGATCGACGGACAGTTGGAGGCGGAACGCAAGAAGCTCCTCGAGCGCAAGCGAAGCGCCCAGGTCGAAACCTGGATCCAGTGGCGCCGCAGATCCCTCGAAGCGTCGGGCCAGCTCACGATCGACCTCGCCTCGATCCAGAGCCTCCGCTAGCTCGACGCAACTCGGGGACGTTGGGACTACCTCGCAACTTGGGGACACCCCTCGAGTGGGAAATGCAAGAGTGTCCCCAAGGTGCGTTACAGGATGGGTCAGGCGAAGGATTCTTTGCGCCGGCGGATGAGGTCCATGAACTCGGCGCGGGTCTTGGAGTCGGCTTCGAATTCGCCGTGCATCGAGCTCGTGATGGCCGATGAGTTCTGCTGCTGAACGCCGCGCATCATCATGCACAGGTGGATCGCTTCCACGACCACGGCGACACCCTTCGGGTGGAGGACATCTTCGAGGGTCTGGGCGATGTCGCGGGTCAAGCGCTCCTGCACCTGCAGGCGCCGGGCGAACATCTCGATGACCCGGGGGACCTTCGAGAGGCCAACGATCTTGCCATCGGGCACGTACGCGACGTGAACTCGCCCGAAGAACGGGAGCATGTGGTGCTCGCACAGGCTGTAGAACTCGATGTCCTTCACGATCACCATCTCGTCGTAGGTGACGTCGAAGAGCGCGCCGTTGAGGATCTCGACGGGATCCTGGTCGTAGCCCTGGGTGAAGAAGCGCATCGCCTTCGCGACGCGCTGCGGCGTGCGTTCGAGGCCGGCGCGTCCCGGGTCCTCACCGAGCTCCTTCAGGAGCGAGCGGATCAGAAGCGCAACCGGGTCGTTGGTGTCGTCCACCGAATTCATGACGATTCTCCGTGGTGGAGTCGGGGGGGCGCAACCCGTGGAAAACAAAGCTTCTTTCTCAGAATAGCCAGCCAGCTGAATCCCGCAAAAACGCCCACTCCTCCCAACCCCTAGCAGCCGGCGAGCCCCAGGCGCGAGGCGCGCGCGGTGAGCCATCGGCGAACAAAGCCGGGTCCCGAGAACTAGTAGCGGCGAATCAGTCCGCGCAGGACGCCGCGGACCTGCACATCCTGCGCGGGAACCTCGATCGCGTCGAGGTTTGCGTTGGCGGGTTCGAGGCGCACGCTGCGACCGTTGCGGAAGAGTTTCTTGAGTGTCGTGTCCTGATCGCGGATGAGCGCGACGACCGTCTCTCCGTCGCGCGCTTCAGCGCGGCTTTCGACCACGACGTAGTCGCCGTCGCGGATCTGCTCTTCGATCATCGAATCACCGCGAACGCGCAGGACGTAGCTCTCGCCCCGCTTCGGGACGAGCTCGCTCGGGACGTCGATCCTCTCCGGCACTTCGATGGCCTCGATGGGAACACCCGCTGCGACGATGCCCAGCAGCGGCAGCGACACGAGGTCGGACGACGGCTCATCGACGGGCTCGACCGACCGGGAGCGGTTCCACGCCTTCCGGAGGAACCCCTTCTCGACGAGGTGGTGGACGTGCTTGTGGACGGTCGCCACCGACGACAGGCCGAACTCCGCTCCGATCTCTTCGAGACTCGGCGAGTATCCCTTGTCGGCCACGAAGCTGCGGATGAAGTCGTAGATCTCACGCTGGCGGCGGGTCAGGGCCATGTAAGCTCCGGTCTTCGTTATTTCTTCGCCAAATTTTTAACGAAACAGAAGCGAAAGTCAACCCACCGCCGGGCGCATTTTCCGTCGTGCGAACTTCGTTCGCTTTTGGCCCGCTGCGCGGCGGCCGACTCTCCAGTCGGCCGACTAGGCCGTGACGGGCGCGGCCCCGGCGTGGAGCTTCTTGTCGGGTGATGCGCGGTAGAAGCGGCGCAGCTCCATGAGGAGGTCGGGCGTATCCGCGGTGTGGGGAAAGCGGGCCGACAGGGCCCGGCAGTAGCGGCGGGCCGCGCTGTGGGCGGTCGCGTAGACGCCACGGGTCGAGTCATCCATCCACTCGGCCCAGGCGAAGTCTTCGAAGTGGCCGAGCCCGTCGCGACCCGTCATTCGTGCGATCACGTAGCGATCGACCTCGCCCTGTAGCTCGAGGAGCAGGCGCGAGACCGGCAGATTCTGCCTGGCGTGCCAGGCGACGCAGAGCAGGTGACTCGTCTCCTCGATGACGGTGTCGGGGTCGTCCACATCCTCGGGATCGAGATACAGGCCGACCTGTGCGTCGCTTCCGCCCTGGACCACGAGGAGACCCGATCGCGGCAACTGCGGCTCCTCGCAATCGTCGTCGGCTGCATGGATCTCGCCGAGAATGCGCCGGGCAACTTCCGGCTCGATGATATAACGCTCGGCACCGAGGTCGAAGTCGAGGCGGTACACGTCGATCAGCCGCTGCGCTGCGGCCGCCACCACCGGTGCCGGGTGGTTCACTGGAGTCGCCCCGACGACCGGCTGCCGGGTATGCGCGGTGGCACCACGCAGCCGTGGCGCAGCAATCGGGCGCGATCCTGGGGATCCCCGGTTTGAAGGTAGCGGTCGTAGAGCTGGAGAATGTTGGCCGAACGCCGCCCCATCGTGCTGTCACTCACCTCGGCGAGGACGGCGATGAAATCCCGGAAGCGGTCGGCCAGCTCTTCGTAGAGCCGCGGCCGGGAGCGCTCGTCGAGTCGGCGAACCAGGAGAGACGCGAGGTCCGAGTACGCGTAGCAGCCGACGTCCGTGTAATAGTCGATGTCGCCCTGGCGCCGCGCGAGGCTGTCCCCGAAGAAGCCCGCCACGAAGAGGGTGCGATCGCCGAGATTCCGCAGCCGCTTGACGCGGAGGGGGGTGTCGGCCGCGCGAGCCGCCACCAGGGCGGCAGCCAGGGTCCCCTCGGGGAGACCGGATTCCGTGGGTTCGCCCGCTTCCGAGGGCTCTCCCGAGAGGCGAACCCGGTCCGTGAGGAGCTGCACGAGGTAGTCGACGGCCATCGGAGTGGGACAGACGTCGGTTTCCCCGAGTGCACCGGCCACGAGCTGTGCGAACACGGCCCGAGGTGAGGTCCGCTCGATGACAGGTATGTGGCCGGCCGAGCCGGCTCTGCCGCTGTCCCTCCTCATCCCCTATTGAATCGGTGGATCGCCGACCCGGGCTGAGGGGACGCTGGGACAATCAGGTCACAAAACTGAAACGAGATTTCTCGCTGCCCAGCTTGACCTGCCGGCGCCGTCCCCATACCTTGCGCCGACGCGATTAGCAGTCAGAAGCAACGACTGCCAAACCGGCCGGAACCGGACCTCGACTGAAACCGGATTTCAGGCCGGGAGTCGCGAAACCCCAGGCGGGCCCCCCCGCCCCAACCACAGCGCCGCGCGGCCGGGAAGGATCCGCGCGTGCTCGGAGGAAACCCATGAAGATTCGTCCGCTCCAGGATCGAATCATCGTCAAGCGCATCGAGGAAGAGGAGACCACCTCGGGTGGGATCATCATCCCGGATACCGCGAAGGAAAAGCCCCAGGAGGGCAAGGTCATCGCCGTCGGCAAGGGC
>JABSQW010000407.1 GCA_013215605.1 Myxococcales bacterium | reverse complement strand
TCGAGCACTGGACCAACGCGGTCGAGCAGGGCGAAGCGGCGGCCGAGCGCCTGTTGACCGGTCCCGACGGCGCAAAGCCATTCGCGCCCGTCCCCTACGTGTGGTCCGACCAGTACGACAGGAAGATCATGTCCGCGGGCCTCATCCGTCCCGACGATGAGATGCAGGTATTCCACGGCTCGCTGGAAGAACGGCGCTTCGTCGCGCTCTTCGGCCGCGAAGGTCGCTTGTCGGGCGCGCTCGCATTCAACCACGCGCCGAAATTCATGCCCTATCGGCGCATGCTGCGCGAGAGTGTCTCGTACGAAGACGCCATCGCGAAGGCGAAGGAGTAGGAGGCGGGCGAAGCCTGCGGATTCGCCTGGCGAAACCTTCGTCCTGGAGGCGCCGCTCAGGGCTCGGGCGGCGCTCGAAGCATGGACGGCGAAGACTCGAGGGCGGGAGGTGCTTTCTCTTCGAGGTACAGGCGAACGACCGTGGCGAGATTCATGGCGAGGACGTCGTTCACAGCGACGTATCCCGCCCACACGACTTCGCGGCGGTCGATTTCGAATGCCGGTCGTTCGGCACCGAAGTCGACTTCGAACACGCTGACCGTGTCGGAGTGGTGAAACTCGTTCACGGTGTACTGGGAGAATTGCACGAGGCGGTCCGGGTCGACGCCAACGCCGACCTCCTCGACGAGCTCCCGGGCAGCGGCGACGGCTCGGTCTTCGCCGGGCTTCAGCGCACCGCCGGGCACGGACGCGGGCGTGCGATAGGAATTCCGAATCAGCAGCAGCTCACCGCGGGACCAGAGCGCTACGTACACGCCGTGAGTGTGCGGCCTCGCCAGGTACCAGTAGACGCGAAGACCGCGGTACGCGACGACGAGCGCCAGGCGGATGGCGCGGTCGAGCCAGGCGGTCATTCCGCGTCGGCGCCGCGAACCCGCTCGTAGACGACGAGCTGCGCGCTCGGAGTACTGCTGTGCGGTGTGCGGAAACGGTGCGGATCGGGAACCGCGCGCGTGCGGGTCACCGTTGGGACATTGTTGAAGTGGCGGTCCTCCACGGGCAGGTGGACGGCGCGGTGTTCGGCGCGGCGCAGGAAGCGCTCGATCTCTGCACTCCCGGGGGGCCAGCGACGCCTCGGAATGACGACGTCGGGCTCGAGTCTCCGGTCGCGCGCGATGTTGTTCAGGCTGATTCCGACGATCACGTGGCTGCCCAGGTAGACCATGTAGGTTTGCGCCGCGTAGTTCGTCGCGACGACGAGAGACGCCGGGTCCGCGTACGTCGCACGCAGGTGCTCGATGGCAAAATCGACCGGTCCGCGGTACGGAACCCGGAGCTCCTCGAGACGCCCGCCGAGCTGCGTCAGCCGAAGGGAGAGGGCCACGAGCACGAGGCCCACCGCGAGTCCGACCATCCGCCGCGACTCGCGCGGCGGCGCATCGGCCCCGGACGCGGCCGTGCGCCCGGCGGCCAACTCGAAGGCATCCAGCAGGAACACGAGCGCCAGAACCGGGCTCAGGACGACGAAGTAGCGCTCGTACAC
>JABSQW010000406.1 GCA_013215605.1 Myxococcales bacterium | reverse complement strand
GGTGGACCGCTGAGTGTGTTGGACACCCGCGGCCGAGAGATGCAAGTCGCTTTCGACCATCTCGACATCCTCGGCATGACCGTGAAGCGGCTGCGCGGAAAGCTTGGCTACGTACCCATCGGCTTTCAACTCCTGTCGCGTCTCTTCACGCTGCGCGAGCTGCAGCAGGTCCACGAAGCAGTGCTTGGCGAGACCCTCAACAAAGACTCGTTTCGTCGCAAGGTGCTTGCGAGCGGGATGGTGGAGGCGACGGGTCAGTACGAAACGACCGCATCCCATCGACCCGCGGAGTACTACCGCTTTGCGAAGGCAGTGAACCTCTAGCGAATGAAGATCAATAGAAGAAGGAAGCCGAGTCCCTGCTGGAGGGGTCAGCACCGGTTCGCCCACGTTTCGAGCGCGCTGTAGGAGGCTGATGTGATGAACTTCGACGAGAACCTGATTCTCCTGACCGATTCGTACAAGGCCACGCACTGGCTGCAGTACCCGCCGGACACCGAACGCGTCTACTCCTACTTCGAGAGCCGCGGCGGGAAGTTCGACGAAGTGGTCTTCTTCGGACTCCAGTACTACCTGCGCAAGTACCTCGAGGGCGAGGTCGTCACGCGAGAGAAGATCGACGCCGCGGAGTCCTTCTGGAACGAGCACCTCGGTGTAACGCGACTCTTCAATCGCGAGGGTTGGGATGCCATCGTCACCGATCACGGCGGGCGGCTGCCGGTTCGGATTCGTGCCGTGCCCGAAGGCACCGTCGTGCCGACGCGCAATGTGATGATGACCATCGAGAACACGGATCCGAGGCTTTACTGGTTGCCGAACTACCTGGAGACGATGCTGGTTCAGGTCTGGTACGGCTGCACCGTGGCGACACTCTCGTGCGAAATGCGGAAGCTCATCGGTGGCTATCTCGAGAAGACCGGCGATCCGTCGCTGATCGACTTCAAGCTGCACGACTTCGGCTTCCGGGGTGTGAGCTCGGTGGAGTCAGCGGCCATGGGGGGCGCTGCCCACCTCGTGAACTTCCGGGGCACCGACAACATCGCCGGCGCGCTGCTGGCCAGGCAGTACTACGGCGCCGAAATGGCGGGCTTCTCGATTCCGGCCTCGGAGCACTCGACCATCACGTCCTGGGGCGAGGAGAACGAGGTCGACGCGTTTCAGAACATGCTCGAGAAGTATCCCACTGGCCTCGTCGCCTGTGTCTCGGATTCGTACGACATCTTCCGCGCTTGCGAAGAGTATTGGGGACGCGACCTCAAGGACCGCGTTCTCGAACGCGACGGCACGTTGGTGGTCCGGCCCGATTCGGGAGATCCGCCGGTCGTGGTGAAGCAGGTGATCGAGACCCTGGGTCGTGCCTTCGGCACCGAGATCAACGACAAGGGCTACAGGGTCTTGCCGCCCCAGGTCCGCGTCATCCAGGGCGATGGCATCGATTACGCCATGACCAACCAGATCCTGACCGTGCTCGATCTGGGCGGCTGGTCGGCGGACAACGTGACCTTCGGCATGGGAGGTGGCCTGCTCCAGAAGCTCAACCGCGACACGCAGCAGTTCGCCTTCAAGTGCGCAGAGGTCGTCGTGAAGGGAGTGGCCCGAGACGTCTGGAAGGACCCGGTCACCGACCCGGGCAAGGTGAGCAAGCGTGGGCGGCTTGCCCTGCAGCGAAACGCGGACGGCGTGCTCGAGACACTGCCCGAGGGCGATGCGCGCACGAACGAGTTGATCGACGTCTTCCTCGATGGCGAGGTTCTCGACCGCCCGACCTTCGACGAGATCCGAGAGCGTGCGGCATGAAGTGAATCACCCCACTGACAGCCGTTGCAGCCCGTCAGCAGAACCCGGACCTTCGGGCGCCCTGATCCAAGGGGTTTTCACAGGCTCCACGACCCCGAGGCGAGTCCGCAACGAAGCCCGGATGAGCGAGCCTTCCCGGAATGGAGCGGCCCTCTCTTCGAGCCGAGAGGCTGAGCGGATCGCCGCACCGGCGCGCTATGTTTCCGACGGCGTTGAATCTTCAACCACACTGGTTCACTGCAACTGGAACTGACGGGGAATCGTTGGCTCGGACGCTCGCCACCACTCTCGGGCGCCTGCTTCTCGTCGTGACCTCGATCGTCTTTGCGCTGTTCGTCGCCGAGTGGGTCCTGCGTTCGACGATCGTTCCGATTCAGAATCACACCCCCTGGGTCCGTGGGGGGCTCGTGGCGGACTCGGAGATCGGTTACCGGCTCGCCCCGAATCAGCGCACGGTGATGTCCAACGGGCACTACCGGGTAGAAATCAGAACCGATCGCCGCGGCCACCGAGACGTGTTCGACGCCGCGCTCCCGAACCCGGGCTACGTGGCCATTGGCGACTCCCAGACCTTCGGGCACGGAGTCGAGGCCGAAGAGACGTGGGTCGAGCAGCTGCAGGAAATGCTCGGAGCCAACGTCGTCAACACGGGCGTCCTGGGCTACTCGGTGACCCAGTACGAGCCGTTGCTGCGGCGGCTCCACACGGAGCAGCAACCCGTGCGCGTGGTGCTCTACGGGATGAGCTGGAACGACCTGCTGTCGGGCCGCGTTCTCGCCGACGTGAAGACCGTCGTCGATGGAGATCTGGTCGCGAATCCCGCCTACGTCGCGCCTCGCGAAGACCTCCCGCTGCGCACCCGCCTGCTCAGCGAGCCAGTGATCCAGAGATTCATCTATCAGACCGCCATCGGCCTCCGAATCCGCGCTTTGGGCAATTCGATCCTGGGCAGCCTGGGGATGGCAGCCCACTCGGTCAGCGCCGCCAGCCTCGACGCCGAAAGCGAGCACACCAAGCGGGTTCTCCTCGAGATCAACGGCTACCTCCAGACGATTGGCGCACAGCTGGTGATCGTCCACCTCGCCAACGCAAACCTCTCGATGACGGATCTCTGGGAGGACTACCGGCGTCGTTATTCCCACTCTCGCTACTTCGCGCGCGAAACCCTCTCCAGCTGGGCGCAGCAGCACGGGATCCTGTTCGCCGACGCCACGGAGGACCTCGAACGACGCTACCTGGAGAGCGGAATGGAGCGGACGTCGCTCATCCTTCCCGTCGACAACCACTACAACGCCGGCGGCCACGAAGTCATTGCCCGGGTCTTCCAACGCGTTCTGGAAGACAAGGGCCTCGCAGATCCGGACGACATCGTTCCTTCTGGGTGAGTCCTGCCGAAGATTTCGCGACCGTCCCGATGACCCAAGGCCGGCGGTCCCCGCAACCCGCAACACGCAGCGCGCCGGCTCGGGGACGAATCGCACCTGCCGCTACGCTGCGCAGCTCACGTGGGCGACCACGCTACCCGCAGGCGTACTCGGGCCGGAGGCGAACGCGCGCGGGGATGCGAAAGCACTCGCCAACGCGTGCGCGGCACACGGGCCCGGGAAGGGCCACCCGCCGGGTGCACGAGTGGCGTGTCTCCCATAAACTAGGCGGCGTTCCAGATCACCTCGAAACGGCGGACTCGCCCGCCCGCGCTGAGGGGCGGCCCCGCTCAGCTACGCAGAGGAGTCCCATGCTCCAGTTGCGCGGCGCACCGGCTTTTTCGGAGGCTCGCACGCGCCGGCTGCTCGCGGAGCTGGCGGAGTGCGATCCGGCCGTCCGCCGGCTCGACGCCCGCTTCGTGCACCTGGTCGACGTCGCGTCGCCGCTCGACGCCGCAAAGCGCGACGTGCTCGAGCGCATCCTCACGTACGGTGTCGACCGGCCGACGAACCCGGAGCCCGAAACGCTGCTGTTCGTGGTTCCGCGACTCGGGACGATCTCGCCGTGGTCGTCGAAGGCCACGGACATCGCTCGGATCTGCGGTCTCGACGAAGTGCAGCGGATCGAGCGCGGTATCCTGTACACGTTGCCCTCGCTCGATGACGCTGCTCTCGAAGCCGTCACGGTGCAGCTCCACGACCGCATGACCGAGACGGTGCTGCGTTCGGTCGACGAGGCCTCGGCATTGTTTCGTCGCGCCGAACCGGAGCCACTCTCGACCGTGGACGTTCTCGGACAGGGCGCGTCGGCGCTCGCGCGCGCAGACGAGGCCCTCGGACTGGCTCTCGCGCCCGACGAGATCGAATACCTCGTCGACGCGTTTCGAGAGATCGGACGCAATCCGGCGGACGTCGAGTTGATGATGTTCGCGCAGGCGAACTCTGAGCACTGTCGCCACAAGATCTTCAACGCCCAGTGGACCATTGACGGCGAAGCGCAGGATCTCTCGCTCTTTCAGATGATCCGCAATACCACCGACCGAAGCCCCGGTGGTGTGCTGTCCGCGTACTCGGACAACTCCGCGGTGATGCAGGGCTTGGAAGCTACGCGCTTCTTTCCGGATCCCGAGACGCACCTCTACGTCGAACGCAGCGAGCCCTCCCACGTCGTGATGAAGGTCGAGACCCACAATCACCCGACGGCGATCTCGCCGTTCCCGGGCGCAGCCACGGGCAGCGGCGGCGAGATCCGCGACGAAGGTGCCACCGGGCGCGGCTCGAAGCCGAAGGCTGGGCTCACCGGCTTTTCGGTATCGAACCTGCGGATCCCGGGCGCGACGCAAGCCTGGGAGCGCGACACGGGGAAGCCCGACCGCATCGCCTCGGCCCTCGACATCATGCTCGAGGCGCCGATCGGCGGCGCGGCGTTCAATAACGAGTTCGGCCGCCCGAACCTCTGCGGCTACTTCCGCACGTTCGAAGAGAGGGTCGCGGGGCCCACTGGAGACGAGGTACGCGGCTACCACAAGCCGATCATGATCGCCGGTGGCCTCGGGAACATCCGGCCGGAGCACGTCGACAAGGGAAAGCTCCCGCCCGGCGCCGCGATCGTCGTGCTCGGCGGACCGGCCATGTTGATCGGACTCGGCGGCGGCGCCGCCTCGTCGATGGCGTCGGGCTCGAGCCAGGAGGACCTCGACTTCGCCTCGGTGCAGCGGGGCAACCCCGAGATCCAACGCCGCTGTCAAGAGGTGATCGACGCCTGCGTGGCGATGGGCGACGAGAATCCGATTCTCTCGATCCACGATGTCGGCGCGGGCGGTTTGTCGAACGCGCTTCCCGAGCTCGTCGCCGACAGCGGCCGCGGCGCTTTATTCTCGCTGCGCGCCATTCCGAGCGACGAGCCCGGCATGACGCCCCTCGAGCTCTGGTGCAACGAATCGCAGGAGCGCTACGTCCTCGGCGTCGCGAAGAACCGCCTCGATGAGTTCGACGCACTGTGTGCGCGCGAGCGTTGCCCCTACGCGGTGGTCGGCGCGGCCACGGCCGAGCAGCAGCTCGTCGTTCGCGACGAACACTTCGACGACACGCCCATCGACGTGCCGCTCGAAGTCGTTCTCGGCAGGCCACCGCGCATGACCAAGGATGTGAAGGCAGCACCGTTCGCCCCGAACGGCTTCGAATCGCGGGGCCTCGACCTGCGCGATGCCGCCGAGCGCGTGCTGCGCCTGCCCGCCGTCGCCGACAAGACGTTCCTCATCCACATCGGCGACCGCAGCGTCACCGGACTCGTTGCCCGCGATCAGATGGTCGGCCCGTGGCAGGTCCCGGTCGCCGACGCGGCCGTCACCCTGGCGGGTCACCGGGACTTCAGCGGCGAGGCCATGGCCATGGGCGAGCGCACGCCGGTGGCGTTGCTCGATCCGGCGGCGTCGGCACGTATGGCCGTCGCCGAGGCCGTCACGAACATCGCGAGCGCCGCGATCGACGGCATCGAGAAGATCAAGCTCTCTGCGAACTGGATGGCGGCATCGGGTCACCCCGGTGAAGACGTGGGCCTCTACGACGCCGTGCGCGCGGTGGGGATGGAGCTGTGCCCCGCGCTCGGCATTGCGATTCCGGTGGGCAAGGACTCGCTGTCGATGCAGAGCGTGTGGGAGCAGGACGGCGAGCGGAAGACCGCGACGGCACCGCTGTCGCTGATCGTGACGGCGTTCGCGCCGGTCGTCGACGTGCGCCGCTGCCTCACCCCGCAGCTGCGCACCGACTGCGGCGCGACGCTGCTCGTGCTGGTCGATCTCGGGCGCGGCCGGTCGCGCCTTGGCGGCTCGGCACTTGCCCAGGTCTATGGACAGGTCGGCAGCGAACCCGCGGACGTCGATTCCCCCGGCGATCTGCGGGCCTTCTTTGCCGCGATCCAACGTCTCGGCGCCGACGAATTGCTGCTCGCCTACCACGACCGCTCCGATGGCGGGCTGCTCGCCACGATTCTCGAGATGGCCTTTGCGGGCGGTACGGGGGTGCGTATCGACCTGAGCGCGCTCGGCTCCGATGTCGCGGTGAGTCTCTTCAACGAGGAACTCGGTGCCGTGCTGCAGGTGGCCGCGAGTGAGCTCGATACCGTGCTGCGAGTGCTCGACGACGCCGGCCTCGGCGACTGCAGCAGCGTCATCGGCGAGCCGACGGTCGACGACGCAGTGTCCTTCCACGCGGCTGGCGCGGAGCCGCTCTCGGCAGCGCGCTGCGAATGGCGAGCGATCTGGTCGGAGACCACTCACGCGATGCAGAAGCTGCGTGACGACGTGACTTCGGCCGACGAGGAGATGGCACAGCGCTGCGATCCGACGGACCCGGGGCTCTCGGTCAGCGTCTCGTTCGATCCGACCGACGATCTGGCCGCGCCATTTGCGGGCGGCGCGCGCCCTCGCATCGCGATCCTGCGCGAGCAGGGCGTGAACGGCCAGATCGAGATGGCGGCTGCATTCCACCGCGTGGGCTTCGACGCGGTCGACGTCCACATGAGCGACGTGCTCGAGGGACGCGCGAGCTTCGCGGACTTTCGGGGCCTCGCCACCTGCGGCGGATTTTCGTACGGTGATGTCCTCGGCGCGGGCGAGGGCTGGGCGAAGTCGATCCTCTTCCACGCGCGGGCGCGCGAGGTGTTCGAGGCCTTCTTCCACCGGCCCGACACCTTCGCGCTTGGGATCTGCAACGGCTGCCAGGCGCTGTCCAACCTCAAGGAGCTGATCCCCGGTGCCGACGCATGGCCTCACTTCGTGCGCAATCGCTCGGAGCAGTTCGAGGGGAGGCTGTCGCTCGTAGCGATCGAGGAGAGTCCGTCGGTGCTGCTCGAAGGCTTCGCGGGGACGCGCATCCCGATCGCTGTTGCCCACGGTGAGGGCCGCGCCGACTTCAGCGGCGAGGCTCGCTTCGATGCCGCCTTGCCGCTCGTCGCCGCGCGCTTCGTCGACCACCACGGCGTGCCCACGGAGCGCTACCCCGACAACCCCAATGGATCGCCGGGTGGGATCACCGGACTCACGACGCCCGACGGTCGCGTGACGATCATGATGCCGCACCCCGAGCGGGTATTCCGCGCTGCGCAGCACTCGTGGTGTCCCGACGATTGGGGCGACGCGGCGCCCTGG
>JABSQW010000405.1 GCA_013215605.1 Myxococcales bacterium | reverse complement strand
CTCGCGTTCATGATGCTGGGGTTCGTCGACACGCTGATGCTCGGCCATCTGAGCACCGAGGCGTTGGCGGCGGCCTCGCTGGCAAACGTGTGGCTGCTCGGCACGATGATGTTCGTGAGCGGCACGCTCATGGGAATCGAACCGGTCATGAGCCAGGCCTACGGCGCCGGCGACGGCGAGCGCTGTGCTCTCGCCTTCCAGCGCGGCATCGTGCTGGCGCTGCTGTTGTGTCCGCTCCTCCTCTGGCTGTGGACGCTCACCGAGGACGTGCTGCTCGCCTTCGGCCAGGATCCCGTACTCGCGCGCGAAGCGGCCGCCTACGCGAATGTCCAGCTCATCAGCATCCCGTTCTTCATGACCTCGGTCGCGTTCCGCCATTACCTGCAGGCGCGCGGAATCGTGAAGCCAGTCATGTGGGTCACGCTCGTGGCCAACGTGTGGAATGCGCTGCTCAACTGGGTGCTGATCTTCGGCGCCCTCGGCGTGCCGGCCCTCGAACTCCGGGGCGCCGGGATCGCGACCGCGATCACGCGAATCCTCACCCTCGCCGTCCTCGTGTCAGTGGTGCTGCGATTTCGACTCTACGCCGGTGCCTGGACACCCTGGACCCGGCACGCCCTCGATCTCGCCGGACTCCGCCGCATCCTCGCAATCGGCATCCCCATCGCCATCCAGGTATCGACCGAGATGCTCGCGTTCCAGGGCTCGACCTTGATCGCCGGGCGTCTCGGTGCGACCGTACTCGCGGCGCACACCGTGGTGATGAACATGGCGGCATTCACGTTCATGATGCCCCTCGGCATCTCCATCGGGGCCGCGATTCGCGTGGGCAACCTGATCGGCGCCGAGCGCGCCGTGGACGCACAGCGCAGCGCCTGGATCGCCATCGCGATGGGGGCCGGCGTGATGGCGATGGCGGCGCTCCTGTTCGTGAGCCTGCGGACCGTTCTGCCGCGCATGTACACCGTCGACCTCGAAGTGATCGCCATCGCCACGTCGATCCTGCCAATTGCCGCTGCGTTCCAGATCTTCGACGGGACCCAGGCGGTGGGCTGCGGCGTCCTGCGCGGCATGGGTCGGCCGGTTCCGGCGGCCATCTTCAACTTCGTTGGATACTGGCTGCTCGCACTGCCGGTGGGCGGCTGGTTTGCCCTGCGAGGCGGAGCTTCGCTAGCCGGTCTCTGGTGGGGACTCGCCGGAGGACTCGCCGTGGTCGCGTTCTCGCTGATCGCTTTCCTGCGCGTGCGCGGTCCGCGAACGGCGGTCGCCCTCGAGCGCGGCAGCTGAATCGAAACCATCGATCGAAATCGGGAGGACTCCATGGGCAGACTCGACGACAAAGTGGCGATGGTCACGGGCGGGAGCGGCGGCATTGGAAGCGCCACCTTGAAACGCTTCGTGGCGGAAGGCGCGAAGGTGGTGTGCGCCGACATCGACGAAGAACGCGGTGAGAAGGTCGCGGGCGAGCTCGGCGACGATGCCGTTTTCGTGCGCTGCGACGTCTCCTCTCTCGACGATGTAACCGCGGCGGTCGACGCGGCGGTTCAACACTTTGGAAGCATCGATGTCCTCTTCAACAACGCTGCGTGGAGCAGCGGCGGCTATGTGGCCGACCTCGACCCCGAGGCCTGGGACCGGAGTCTGCGCATCATGCTCACGGGGCCTATGTACGGCATGAAGGCCGCGATTCCCTACATGCTCGAGCAGGGCGGCGGGTCGATCGTGAACACCTCTTCCGTGTACGGCCTGGTCGCCAGCCCGGGCGTCGCGCCCTACTGCTCCGCCAAGGCCGGCCTCATCAACCTCACGAAGACCACCGCCGTCGAGTACGGACGCCGCAACATCCGCGTCAATGCCATCTGCCCCGGTGTCGTCGAGACCCCCATGTTCGAAGCCGTGCTCGGAACCGGCCTCACGACGCGCGAGAAGGTCGCGGAGATGCACGCCCTCGGCCGCACGATCCAGCCGGAGGAGATCGCGAATCTCGTGCTGTTCCTCGCGAGCAACGAATCGTCGGCGATCACGGGCCAGGCCGTCGTGATCGACGGCGGCCTGCTCTCGGATTGCAACCTGACGGGGCTTCCGCCGGTAGCGTAGGGGCAGCAGCGGGCGCGGTTTCCGGCCGTCGGCGCGCGACCCGCGACCGCAGGGGTGGCGCGGATCGCGCGGACGGGCTAATCAACAGCCGACGTCGGGCTTCCGTCCCGATAGCGGCGAACAACAGGACCTCCTCTCACCCCCCGAGGTCGCGCCGCACCCTAACTTCTCTTGCCTCTCGCTGTTGTGTGTGGGTCGGAAACGTACGGTCGTACCGTACAGGCCCAGCCTGTGCGTGTACGGCGGAGAACAATCTCTTCATGTCTGCTTCAACTTCCATTGCCCCGGCCGGATTCGACCGGTTCGGGCTCCACGAAACCCTTGTGCGCGGCATCCGCAGCGCCGGCTTCGAATCCCCTCGGCCGATTCAGCTCGAAACCATTCCCGCTGGCCTCGACGGCCGTGACGTGCTGGGCCTGGCCCAGACCGGCACCGGCAAGACGGCAGCCTTCGCGCTGCCGCTGCTCGACCGGCTCCTCAAGGTGAACCGCAGGGGCCCCCGGGTCCTGGTGCTCGCGCCCACGCGTGAGCTCGCCAGCCAGATTGCGGCCGAGATCCGCACGCTCTCCAAGTTCACTCGCCTGAAGATGCTCACCCTCTTCGGCGGAGTCTCGATGCGGGGCCAGGTCAACGCCCTGCGCAACCGCCCAGAGATCGTAGTGGGCTGTCCAGGCCGCGTGCTCGATCTACAACGCCAGGGTGTACTCCGCCTCGGCCAGGTCGAGACCCTCGTCCTCGACGAAGCCGACCACATGTTCGACATGGGCTTCTTGCCGGACGTTCGCAAGATCCTCGAGGGCCTGCCGGCGCGCCGGCAGAACCTGCTCTTCGCGGCCACCATGCCCGGGGAAGTTCGCCGGTTGGCCGACGACCTGCTCACCGACCCGTACGTGGTGGAACTCGCCAACAGCGCGCCGGCCGCCACCATCGATCACGCGCTCTGCTGGATCGCGGAGCCGCGCAAGCGCGATCTCCTCGAGCATGTGCTCACTCGTGAGAACTGCCACTCGGCCATCGTCTTTACCCGTACGAAGCACCGCGCCCGGCGTCTGGCCGAGCAGCTGAGCCGTGCGGGACACAAGGCCGTGAGCCTCCAGGGAAACATGTCCCAGGGCCAGCGCGATCGCGCCATGCGGGGTTTCCGCACGCGTCGCTACGACGTCCTGGTCGCCACGGACATCGCGGCGCGCGGCATAGACGTGAGCGGCATCTCCCACGTGATCAACTTCGACGTGCCGAACACGCCGGAGGTCTACCTGCACCGCATCGGGCGCACCGGCCGCTCCGAGCGTGAGGGCGTGGCCTGCACGTTCGTCACGGGCAGCGATCGCGACTGGCTGCGCGCCACAGAACGCATGATCGGCGCGCCGATCCCGCACCGACAGGCCGAGGGCTTCGAGTCCGACGGGAAGCACGAGCAGCGCCCCACCGGCGGCGCCCGCAACGTCGCACGAAAGCAGAGCAATCGCCCCAGACGTCTCAGGCAGAGCGCTCGCGCGGCAGGCCGAGGATCCGCTCGGCGATGATGTTGCGCTGAATCTGCGACGTGCCGCCGGAGATGGTGAACTGCAGCGCCCACAGGTAGTCGTGCATCATCTCCTCGGTGGGGAAGCCGCCAACGTCTTCGCGCGCGAGACCGGCGCGCCCGAGGACGTGGATTCCGAGCTCGCCGATCTCCTGGTAGAGCTCGCTGTAGCGGAGCTTCACCGCCGAGCCGACAAGAGCTGGCATGCCGGTGTGCGCCGCCTCGGATACGCACATCTGCGTCAGACGCCAGAGGGTCTCGACCTCGGCGTCGAATGCGCCGAGGCGGCGGCGCAGGGCCGGCTCCAGAGATCCCCCCCGCGCCGTGCGGCCCGCGACGTCCCAGATCCCTACGAGCTGGGTGCGCATCGAGGTGATGTGCTGGGCGAACGCCGATCCGCGCTCGAAGCGCAGCGTCACGTTGGCCACGCGCCAGCCGTCGTTCTCCTCGCCGATGCGGTTCTCGACGGGAACCCGCGCGCCTTCGAGGAAGACCTCGCAGAAATGGCTGTCGCCCATGAGCGTGGGCAGCGGTCGCACATCGACGCCGGGCTGGTCCATCGGGAGGATCAGCCAGCTGATGCCCTTGTGTTTTGCGGCAGCGGGGTCGGTGCGGACGAGGAGCTCGCAGTAGTCCGAGATGTGGGCGCGCGTGCTCCAGATCTTGTGGCCCTCGACCACGTACTCGTCGCCTTCGCGCACCGCGCGGGTCGTCAGCGACGCGAGATCGGACCCGGCACTGGGCTCCGAGAAGCCCTGGCACCACACGTGCTCGCCGGACAGGATGCTGGGCAGGTGGAAGGCCTTCTGCTCGGGCGTCCCCTCGGCCATCAAGGTCGGACCGCCGTGCATCATCCCGATGAAGTTTGCGCCGATGTACGGCGCCTTCGCGCGCGCGATCTCTTCGTAGTAGATGAGCTGCTCGGTGAGCGTGGCGCCGCGTCCCCCGTACTCGGCGGGCCAGTTGACGCCTGCAAAGCCTGCGTCGTAGAGCTTTCGCTGCCAACCCGTGTCGTAGACGCGGCGCTCGTCCCAGTCGCCACCGGGCGGAGCGGGGCCGTGCGCGGCCACCGCGCCTTCCAGCCAGGCGCGAAGCTCGCCGCGAAACGCCTCGTCGGCAGCGCTGTAGCGCAGGTCCATGGTTCCTCTCGCCCGGTCTTCGTCGCCTACGATCGCACAACCGCCACAAGCCGTCGCACCACCGGTGAGGACGCGATGGGCGCGAGGCTGCGTCTCGGAGTCGGGATGGGGGGGGTCGCGGCTTGCCAGGGGGCGGTCCGCGCCGCCGGGACGATTGCGCGATTTGCCGATCGCGCAGCCAGGCGCGAGAATCCCGCGCCGTGGCCGAACGAACAGACGCCGTCGTCGTCGGATCCGGGCCGAACGGTCTCGCGGCGGCCATCGAGTTGGCACGCAGCGGGTACACCGTCGCGCTGCTCGAAGCCGGCGACCGGATCGGCGGCGGGATGCACACGCGTGAGCTGACCCTCCCGGGCTTTCTCCACGACGAGTGCTCGGCCGTGCACCCGATGGGCGTGCTGTCGCCGTTCTTTCGGCAGCTGCCCCTCGCCGACCACGGTCTCCGCTGGTTGCCCTTCCCCGCGAGCGTCGCCCATCCCCTGGACGAAGGCCCGGCGGCCATGCTGTACCGCTCCTTCGACACGACGGCGGAGCGGCTCGGCGTGGACGGTCCGCGCTGGCGCGCCCTCGTCGAGCCCTTCCTCGCCCATCCCCACGACCTGCTCGAAGACCTGCTCGGGCCGCTGCGCCCGCTCCCGAAGCGGCCATTCCTGATGGCGCGCTTCGGTTGGACGGCGCTGCGCTCGTCAGCGGCGCTCGCGCGGGCGAAGTTCCAGACCCGAGAGGCGCGCGCGCTCTTCGCCGGCCTTTCGGGTCACTCGGTGCTCCCCCTCGACACGCTGCTCACCTCCGCCCTGGGACTCATCTTCGCGCTGACGGCCCACATCGAGGACTGGCCGTGCGCACAGGGCGGCTCGCGCGCGATCGCGGACGCGCTCGGCGCGACCTTGCAATCGTTCGGGGGAACGGTCGAGACCGGGCGGCGCGTGCGCTCCCTGGCCGACGTCCCCGACGCGCGCGTGATGCTCTTCGACCTGGCACCGCGGCCCTTCGTCGGAATCGCCGGCGACGCCCTCCCGGCTGGCTACCGCCGGCGCCTTCTCCGCTACCGCTACGGCCCGGGCACCTTCAAGCTCGACTGGGCGCTCGACGGACCCATCCCCTGGTCGGATCCCGCCGTGGGGGACGCGTCGACGGTGCACGTCGGCGGCACGCTCGAGGAGATCGCCGCCTCCGAGCGGGATGCCTGGGAGGGACGCAGCGGCGACCGCCCGTACCTGATCCTGTGCCAGCAGAGCCACGTCGACGCGAGTCGCGCTCCCGACGGAAAGCACACCGGGTACGCCTACTGCCACGTCCCCAGCGGCTCCGACGAGGACATGACCGATCGCATCGAGCGCCAGATCGAACGCTTCGCGCCGGGCTTTCGCGACCTGATCCTCGCGCGACACGTGACGAAGCCGAGCGATTTCGAGGCCCTCAACCCGAACTATGTCGGGGGTGCGATCACCGGCGGCGCGGCCGACGCGACCCAGCTCTTCACGAGGCCGGTGGCGCGGCTGAACCCGTACACCACGCCGAATCCGGCGCTCTTCCTGTGTTCGGCGTCTACGCCGCCGGGCGGTGGAGTCCACGGCATGTGCGGCTACTACGCGGCCCGCGCGGCGATCCGCAGACTCTCGCGATGATGGAGTTTCGCAATGACGGGAGCACCGCGGTGATGTGCTTCCCGGCGCGGTTCTGGTAGAACGGGAGCATGGCGAAAGGCATCGGACTCGGAGTGTTCGTGCTGCTGGTCATCGGCGGCGTCATCGGGTACGCGTACCTGCAACACCTCGGCACGGCGGGCGGCGACCCCAACTTCTTCGAGAGCGACATCCTCGACTTCGAGGCCGCCGATCGCGCGAGCCCGCCCGAACCCGGAGCGATCGTCTTCGTCGGGAGCTCTTCGATCCGGCTCTGGACGAGCCTCGCCGAGGACTTCGCTCCGCTCCCGGTCCTCAACCGCGGCTTCGGCGGCGCGCACTTCGAGCACGTCGTCCACAATGCGTGGCGGATCGTCACGCCCTATGCACCCCGCGCCGTCGCGGTCTACGTGGGCGACAACGACCTCGCCGAGGGAACCGGCAAGGACGCCGATCGGGTCCTCGCCGACTACCGGGAGTTCGTGCGCATCGTCCACGAGGACGCGCCGAAGGCCGCGATCTACTTCCTCTCGATCAAACCGTCGCGGCTTCGCTGGGACCGCTGGCCCGTCATGTCGGCCGCCAACGCCACGATTGCGAAGCTCGCCGAGAGCGATCCCCGGCTCCACTACGTGGATCTCGCGACGCCGCTGCTCGGCGCGGACGGCGTGCCGCGGAATGACTTCTTCCGGCTCGACGGGCTCCACCTCAACGAGTCCGGCTACGCGGCCTGGACGAACGTGCTCCGCCCCATTCTCATCGAGTCCTTCGGCGAAGCGGCGGGCTGATGGCCGGCACCGCCAACTCCGAGGTGGGCCTGCTCGGACCCTACCGGGTGCTCGACCTGTGCGACGAGCGCGGCGAGATCGCGGGCATGGTCATGGGCGACCTCGGCGCTGATGTGATCCGCATCGAGCCGCCCGGCGGCTGCAGTGCGCGAAGCCATGGACCGCGCCTCGATGCCGGGCCGGAGAGCGAGCGCAGCCTGCAGTTCCACGCGTACAACCGCAACAAGCGGTCGATCGTCCTCGACCTCGAGGCGGAATCCGACCGCGCGAGCTTCGAAGCCCTCGCGCGAGGCGCCGACTTCGTCCTCGAGTCGGCTCCCCCCGGAGGCCTGGCGGCGCACGGCTTCGACTTCGCCTGGCTGAAGACCGCCAACCCGAAGATCGTCCACGTCCAGATCACGCCGTTCGGTTCGGACGGTCCCTACGCGGACTACCCCGCGAACGACCTCACGATCGCTGCACTCGGCGGCCCGATGTCGGTACAGGGCGTGCCCGAACGAGCGCCCGTGCGCGTGACGATTCCGCAGGTCTGGCGCCACGCCGGAGTCGAGGCCGTCGTGGCCGCGCTCGTCGCGCACGCGCGAATGCTTCAGACCGGCGAGGCGCAGTTCGCCGACGTGTCGGCACAGCTCGCCATGACGTGGACGATGCTGAACGCGCCGCTCGCGGCCGCGATCCAGGGCCGCGACTTCGAGCGCCAGGGATCCGCGCTGCAGCTCGGAGCGATCACCTACCCGCTGGTCTACGAGTGCACCGACGGACACGTCGTCGCACTGGGCGGAGGCAGCGTCTTCGGGCAGCTCCTGCCGTGGATGATCGAAGACGGTGTGGTGGACGCCTCGTGGCTCGAGCGCGAAGACTGGGCGACATACGATCGCCGGATCATCCTGGGCGAGCCGGTCACCGTGCCGCGGGAGGAAACCTTCGCCACCTTCGAGCGGTTCATCGCGCGCCACACGAAGCAGGAGCTGTTTGAGCGCGGCCTGCGCGACGGCTTCACCGTCGCTCCCGTGAACACCCTTGCGGACCTGGCGGAGTTTCGTCAGCTCGAAGAACGGGCGTTCTTCGAGCCCACTACGCTGGCCGACGGACGCAGCGCGCGTGCGCCGGGCGCTTTCGCAAAGACGACGCCGAACCCGATCACGTTCCGCCGCTCCGCGCCGCGACTCGGCGAGCACGCGGACGAGATCCGCACGGAGCTCGCGTCCGGGGGACGCAGCCCCGTGCACGTCGACACGGCCCCGCTCGGCGGCGAGCTTCCCTTCTCGGGGCTCAAGGTGGCCGACTTCACGTGGATTGGCGTCGGCCCGATCTCGACGCGCTGCCTCGCCGACCACGGCGCCACGGTGGTGAAGGTCGAGTGCGAGGAACGCCCCGACGGACTACGCGGCGCGGGGCCCTTCATGGACGGCAAGCCGGGCCGAAACCGCTCGCAGTTCTTCGGCGACTTCAACACCTCGAAGCTCAGCCTCAGCCTCGATCTCAAGCAACCCGGTGCGACGGGGATCGCGAGGGATCTGCTGGCCTGGTCCGACGTGTTCATCGAGAGCTACACCCCCGGCGCCATCGCGCGGCTCGGTCTCGACTACGAGACGGCGCGTGCGTTGAATCCGTCGATCATCATGCTGAGCACGTGCCTCATGGGCCAGTACGGACCGGCCTCGCCGATGGCGGGTTTCGGCTACCACGCGGGTGCGGTGGCCGGCTTCTACGAGCTCACCGGCTGGCCCGAGCTGCCGCCGGTCGGCCCCTGGCAGGCCTACACCGACACCATCGCGCCGCGCTTCCTGCTCTCGACCCTGTTGTCGGCGGTGGATCACCGGCGTCGCACCGGCCAGGGGCAGCACATCGACGCCGCGCAGATGGAGATGGCCCTCCAATTCCTGGCCCCGGAGCTGATCGAGTACGCACTCACCGGCATCGTGCCCACTCGCGCGGGCAACCGCGCGCGCGACGCCTCGCCCCAGGGTGTCTACCCCTGTGCGGGCGACGATCAGTGGTGTGCGATTGGCGTCGACACGGATGCCCAGTGGGCCGCTCTTCGCGCTGCCATGGGCGAACCCGCCTGGGCGCGCGACGCCGAGTTCGACGACACCCACGGACGTCTGGCTCGCAGCAACGACCTCGACGACCACCTCGCGGAATGGACGCGCTCGCGCACTCCCCGCGAGGTGATGGATCTGCTGCTGCCGGCCGGCGTCCCCGCCGGAGCGGTCCAGCGCAGCAGCGACCTCCTGCGCGATCCCCAACTCGCCCACCGACGCTACCACCGCACCTACGACCACGCGGACATGGGCCGCATCCCGTACAGCGGCCACCAGTTCCGCATCGCGGGCTACGAGAGTGGCGCCCGCTCGCCGGCGCCGCTGCTCGGCGAACACAGCTTTCAGGTGCTGAAGGAGATTCTCGGACGCAGCGATGAGGAGATCTCCGAGCTCGCGGTAGCAGGTATCATCGGCTGACGCCGAGCGGCTCCCAGCGGAACCGCCGATCCACACCCGGAGGTTCCCATGAGCGAAGTCCTCTACGACAAGGACGCCCACGTCGTCACCCTCACCCTGAACCGCCCCGAGCGCATGAATGCGATCTCGGGTGCGATGCTCGAATCACTGTCGTCGTACCTCATCGAGGCGGACGCGGACCCCGACGCTCGCGTCGTGCTCCTGACCGGCGCCGGTCGGGGCTTCTGTGCCGGTCTCGACTTGAAGGACCTGGCCGCCGGCGGCGGCGGATCGAGCGTCGGCAACGGTGGCGGTGGCGACGTCAAGATCAACCAGCACCCGCCGTTCGTCCTGCGTCGCATCGACACGCCGACACTGTGCGCGCTGAACGGACCCGCCGCCGGCTACGGCATGGACATGGCCCTCGGTTGCGATCTCGTGCTCGCCTCGGATCAGGCCCGCTTCGTGTTCCCCGTGCGGCGCGGCGTGTTGCCCGAGAGCGGCTCCACGTGGCTGTTGCCGCGCATGCTGGGCTGGCGGAAGGCGAGCGAGGTGATGCTGGTCGGGCGCCCGCTCGACGCCGAGCAGATGCTCGAGCTCGGCCTCGTGAACCGGGTGATCCCGGGCGACGAGCTCCTGAAGACCGCGCGGGCCTGGGCGGACGAGATCGCGGGCAACGCACCCCTCGCCGTGTCGGCGACAAAGCGCACGATGCGCCTCGGACTCGACGCCACCTTCGAAGCCAACACCCACCACGTGATGGCGGAGCTCGCCCAGCTCTTCCGCAGCCGTGATTTCGCGGAGGGCGTGGCGGCATTCTCGGAGAAGCGCGAGCCCAAGTTTCAGGGCCGCTGAGTGGAGACCGGTTGATGAACGAAACCGATCGACCCTCGGTGGTCGAGCGCCCCGACGACATCACGGCGGACTGGATGACGGCGGCACTGCGCAGCGGCGGCGTCGAGGCCGATGTCGCAGAGCTCTCCTTCGGCCCCATCGGTACGGGCCAGATGGCCGACAGCTTTCGCTTCGAGCTCGGGTACGCGTCATCCGCCAAAGGCGCACCCAACAGCGTCGTCGTGAAGCTGCAGTCCGCGAGTGAGATCAGCCGCGCGGCAGGCGCCAGCGGCGGCTACGACAGCGAGGTCCGCTTCTACACGGAGCTCGAGCCCACGCTGACCATCCGCACCCCGGCGTGCTACTGCGCGGTCGCGTCGGACGACCGCAGCCTCTTCGCCCTGGTGCTCGAGGACCTCGCACCCTCCGAGCAGGGCAACCAGATCGACGGTTGCAGCGTCGATCGCGCGCGCGAGGCCGTGGTGAATCTGGCGGGACTCCACGGTCCGCGCTGGTGCGACCCCTCGCTCTATGACCTCGCGTGG
>JABSQW010000404.1 GCA_013215605.1 Myxococcales bacterium | reverse complement strand
TTGAATCATCGACAGCGAAACCGCGAACAGCTCGGTTCGCGAAGGCGAAGCGTGGATTTTCTGGGCGTGAATTCTCCCGAGTAGGCTCATCTGACTTACCTGCTGAATGAGACGCCGGGGATTCGACGATGGCCCGCCCGAGGTGAATACCATCGCACTCCAGAGACCGATCGAAGCGACGATCGTCCATCCCGTGTCTTCGGTCGTTCCGGCGACCCAGCTGACTAGAAGCACCACCAGCAACGCAGCCGCGCCCTGAACAATCCTGCGCGCCCAGATCCGGGGAACGGCGCGCAACTCGAAAAGACGGTGTCGATCGACTGCGCGCGTAATCACCAGAAGGGCCATCAGACAGCAGAGTGAGAGAGCTCCCGAGCTTTCGCCGGGAATCGACGCCAACACCGCAGCTGGGGCCTGTAGTAGACCGATGCTCAGAACGAATACGCCAGACAGCCCAATCAACAGAACTCGAGCACGTCGGCGCTCGATGGGTGAAATCTCAGACCTCATCGCGAGCGCACAGCCAGAGAGAACGCCCAGAAATGCGATCGCAGCGATCACGAGAGCCGTTTGGGTGGCCAGTGCGAGAAGATCGGGCAACCGGGCGAATCCTACGAAACAGGCGATCGCGAGAGCGGACGCGCACGAATAGATCAACAACAAGATCTGCGGTGCGGCTCGTAAAATCCGTCGCTCTATGGGGAACGTTAGTGCGAGGTGCACCGCAACCCCCGGTGCGACGGCGAATCCCATAACCTCAGCCCACGCGGCGATTCGACTCGCGTGGCTCGACGCCGCTCCGAGCAGGACAGCGCATGCGCAACTCGCGGCGACCAGCATAGGAACCGCCGCTGCTGCCGACGATCGCCAGAACACCAGAGTTGAGAACCCTAGGATCAGAACGCTGACCGCGCTCACCAGAAGATGGGCGTTCGCGCGCTCGCTCGGAGACTCGCGGCGAACTCCGATCCGCACCGGGACTTCGGAGTCGCTTCGTCGCGCGACGACCCTGACGTCTCCTTGCGGTGGGTTGTCGACGCCAGGGTCTACGCTCGTCGTCGTCGATAACGGCGGAGTACCGCTGCGGCGAACGACCTCGAATGCGCGAAGCGGACAATCGGTGCGAAGCGCCGCACTTGGCATCACAACGCCAGAGACCGTCGGTTCGCAAGTCGGAACCTTCTCGCGCGAATCGCCGCTGAGTTGCGCACTGCTCGCGAACAGGGAACCGATCACCGCGAGCGGCACAGCGACGCCGATAATGGATCGAACCGCGGGATTGACATGCTGATGCCCATCGGTCGGGAGAGGATCGGAGTCCGCGCCGCTACGCCCGACCGCCCGAAACAACAGGGCTGGCAGGACCAAGAGGTCCGCTCCGAGCGCGATTACGATCGTCACAGCGGCCAGAAATCCGAATGAGGCGATCGCGCCCCAACTCGACATCAGGAGAGTGAGAAATCCCAGAGACAGCGCGATCGAACTTGCAACGACTGGCCGACCTATCTCTACGACCGCTCCGCGAATTGATGAACGCGTATCATGGCCCTTCGCGCGATTCGCTTCGTAACCGGAGACGAGATGAACACCGTCGTCAACCGCGATTCCAAGAATCACGGCGGCGATCATCGACGTACCGGTATCGAGCGCCACGCCGGCGAGACCCATCGCTCCCAACGTCACCGCTATGGGCAGCAAGGTTGGAACCATCACGAGACATGTTGCGCGCAGGCTCCGGAAGCAGATCATCAGGAGGATCGTGATCAAGACGAAGGCCGACAAAAAGCTGCGTGTCTGCGTCGCGTGAATCCCATCGACCATCACACCAAACACTCGCAACGGTCCCGTGAGCTCGAATTTCCAACCTGGCAACGCCGCTTCTAGATCGCCGCGAACTCCTTCGACGACGTTGATTCTCGCTGTCTTCGCCAGCAGGTCGGCCTCCGCAGACACTCGGAGATGACGATGATCGACAGTGATCCACCGGTCGAGCATCGAAGAGTCGACGGAACCGATTGCGAACAGGAGCTGCGCGTTCTGCTCGGCGTTGTCTCCGGTGCGATAAAACGCTTTGTCGCCACCGTGAAGAATTTGGTTGAAACGTGACATGGGTTCGATGACAGAGCGCGTTCGTCCGAGATTCGGATTCGATTCGAGCACAGCTCGCGCACTCTCGAGGCCAACCAGTATCGCGGGATCCGAGACCTCGAGACCCTCGGGAATCGTCAGGCGTACCTCGATCGTATCCGGCTTGCGGAGGTTGTCCTCCAGCCAGTGCTGCCACTTCACGATGCGGCTTCCCGACCCCATCAGGGTCTCCTTCGAGACATCGACCCGGAGCTTCGACACTCCAACCGCGGAGATCGCTCCTATTACGACGACCCCGATGAGAATCGCGGAAGCATGTCTTTCGCTGGTCTGAAGTAGTAGAAGCAGCGCGCGCCGCCACGACTCGACTGTCCGCGGAGCCTGGATCTCGAGCGCCATCTTGTCTATGAGGACAGGTAGAAGCGTGAATGTAAGCAGGAACGCGGCCATCACTCCGAAGCTTGCCGCGACTCCAAATCGCACGAAGGAAGCGAGGTCGCTCGTCGCGAACGATGCGAAACCCGCAGCGGTCGTCGCGCTCGTGATCAGACATGCCCGCCCAACCGAATCTGCGCTCTGCTGAAGTCGTTCCTTGCGAGATCGTCCATCTCCGCCGGTTGTCGTGAAGCATGAGATGAAATGAACAGAGTCGCAGACACCAACGACGAGCATGAGTGGCACCAGGGCCTGGGAGATCTCATTCTCCGGCCACCCTGCCCAGCCCATCAGCCCGATGGTCCACAGGACCGCGATCCCAACGGTGGCGAGAGCGGGAAGTGGCGCGCGTGCGGACCCGAACAGAATCCACAACGCGACGAAGATGACCGAGACCGTTACGATGCTGAGCTTTTTGGGCTCTTGGTTCAGCTCTCCGCCACCAACGACGAAGTCGATGGGATCTCCAACGAGCGCAAACCGGAAGCCTTCTCTCTCGAACGGCGCAAGTAAGGCGAGTAGTGTGTTTACCGATTCGTCGTACTGTCGGGGATCCGACGACTCGAGTTCCACCCAGATCGCAGCCGCGCCCCCGTCTGATGCGATCAGGCTCCCCGCCCACATGGGGTCGCGCGCCGCGATCCGTGCCAGTTCGCCATTCGATTCTCGAGTTGGCCACAGAAATTGCTCTTCCCCGCTCGAATCGAAGAGCGGGGTGGTCGTCGGACTCAACACGCGGCGAATCCCGGGAACGCCCTCCAGGCTCCTGGTCAACGCATCGGCCATCCGCAGCGAATCGGCATCTAGAGGCGTTGTGCAGGGGACGCTTTCGTTGCACCCCCACGCAATGATGACGGGTAGACCGCCACCGAAATCACGGATGAAGCGATCGAGACGCATCACCTCGGGGTGATTCGAACCGAGTGCTGCTCGGTACCCAGTCTCTGAATTGAGCTGAAGAGCGCCAACAATCGCCGCTACGGAGATGAACACTGCGAGTACAACAGTCGCGACGGGCCGTTCGAGGGCGATGCCAGTCAGGCGCCTCAAAACCGGGTACCTCTTCTCCAATCGGCGGACGGTGGTGTCTAGATTGCTACTCGCCCTCTCTCAAACCGAAGACCCTCGACGGTAACTCCTGTACCGAAGCCAAGCATGACTCCCGATTCTCCGGCGTCCATTCGTCGAAGCTCCTTCTCCAAGACGTAGACGATCGTTGAGCTCGACATGTTGCCAAGCGCCCGAAGGATCTGATGCGACGATTTGATCCGGTCATCCGCAAGCTCGAGCGCGCGCTGCACAGTGTCGAGTATTGCGACGCCCCCGGGATGCACGCACCAGGAGGTCATGGACTGGGGTGCATCGCAGCCGAGTCGCTCAACGAACGGCTTGATCGTACACGCAAGCAGCTCTGGCAATTCGAAGTCGAGATGCGCGCGAAAGCCGGCGTCCCCGAACTCCCAACGGATGAGATCTCGTCCCTCAGGAATCAACTGCGATGCTCCTGTACCGAGCGATGCGATTGAATCGCCCATACCATATCCCGAAGCGACGACCAAAGCTCCTGCGCCATCGGCGAAGAGAGCATGGGCGAGAAGGCTCCCTGGGTCCGGGTCCGGTCGAACATGGAGAGAGCAGAGCTCCACGCACACGACGAGCGCCACCGAACCTGGAGTCTCGGAAACAGCGCGCCTGGCTACGCGCAGCGCGGGAAAGGCGCCCGTGCAACTCATCCAGACGATCATCGTCCGCTCGATCGACGACGGGAGTCCGATTCGCATCGCGATCTCCACGTCGAGATCGGGAGCCCCCACGCCCGTACATGTCGCGATAACAAGATGCGAAATACGTTCTGGCGGTACGCCACTCATTTCGATCGCTTTCCGACACGCCTCCTCTGCCAAGACTGGCGCGTGTCTCGCGAACGCTTGCATTCGCTCGCCCGTCGAGGGAAAAACACCGTCAACATATAGTTCAGCGCGATCTGATGCAGAGAAGTCGGGAAGCACGAAGCTTCTCGAGGCAACTCGCGACAGGCGGAACACGCTCCTGACGCGTCGAAGCGTGGAGGTATCGGCTCCCGATTTCAACAACGCCTGCTGGTATACGCCGCTGAGCTGTTCCTGATCGTAGGAAAAAGCTGGACGAGCTGTTCCGATCCCCAGGATGTTGGTGCTGTTGCTCATCTATTCGCCCGGAACTTGTTGGCAGCTCCAGGCGTATACAGGCCAGCCTTCTCCAAGTGATAGTAGATGGTCCGACGATCGACACCCATCCGCCGAGCCATTTCGGAGATATTTCCGCCGCAGTCGTGCAGCTGTTCGGCGAGGTCGCGAAGTTTGAGCACTCGCTGTCGCTCCCGCACCGACTCCACCTTCTCGAAAAGAAGCTCTTCCGCAAGCTCAGCCAGTTGGTCGAGCCCGTGGCGAAGGTGAAGAAATCGCGTGGCTCCACCAGAACCAGCCGCGAATACTGACTCGAAGATCTTCGGGTCGTGGTGCGAAGTCATAACGATAACGGGAACCCACGACCCCGCTTCGTTCCGAATCTTTCGGAGCAGCTCGATGCCGTCCAGACCCGGCATTCGGAGGTCGGTCGTCACAAGGTCGGGATCCTCTCGCCTGAACCGGGCCCACGCTTCTTCGCCATCTCTCGCTTCAAGGACTGAGAATCCAATTCCTTCGAGTTCCTCGCGAACGAGACGACGTGCGACGGCATCGTCGTCAGCGACCAGAGCGATGCGGATCATTGCCAGCTCCTTCGTTCGATGAGGGATCGCGTTGGGATCGATCTCCCCAATCGAGACACATCGACTGTAAGCGATTCTCGGCAAGTACCTCCGTTTACACAGTGTTTCACACCCCTGGAATCGCAGCAGATTCCAAGCGGGCGCCCCTTAGCGCCCGACCGACTCCCCTTGCAGCGCGGGAAACGAGGCGGCACCCTTTCCGCGAGACGTTCGCCCGGAGCCTCTACTCTCCGTGCACCCTCCGTTTTCGCCGCCCTTCTCTCATCGCGAGGCGCCGGACGATCCAGGAGGACGTCATGCATCCCATCCATATCATCCTCGTTCCCTACGACTTCACCGAGCAGGCCGAGGCCGCTCTCGACCTTGCCGTCACCCTGGGCGAGCCCCTC
>JABSQW010000403.1 GCA_013215605.1 Myxococcales bacterium | reverse complement strand
GTCACCGCGCGACTTCTCGGGCGGTTTGCGGTGAAGCCACGATTCATCCCCGAATTCACCCTCCATCTGCTGCTCCAGACCGGATGCGTCTTCGGGTTCGCGTGGTTCCTCCGCAAGCAATACCACTTGCTTTACGAAGCTCCGGGGCTCGCGGCGGACGTCGCCCCATTGGTCGCGATCTTCATGGCGATGAGCGTCTACGACTCCGCCGCATACCACTACGATCTCCCGCAGCTCTTTTTCTTCACTGCGAGTCTGTACGCGATTTCGAGCCGCTCGTGGCGGTGGTTCTACCTCGTCATCGTTCTAGGTTTCGTCAACAAGGAGACGATGTGCCTGATCTCGCTCGCGTTCGTCTCGATCGTGTGGCGGGACATGGCGCGCCGGGATCTGATCCGCCATCTCGCTGCCCAGGTGGCGATCTTCGTGTCCCTGCGCGCGGCCATCGTGTCCTTCTTCGGACCGAGCGCCTCGCTGCGTCCCGGAAACGACGCCCTCCGGGATAACTTCCTGAAGAACCTGCAGCAGATGGCCGGCTCCGACGCTTTCGACACGTTCGCGCTGCAGATGGCGATCGCATTTGCGTCGGCGATGGTGATCAGCCACTACCTGCGAGGTCCCGCCCTGCTGCGGCGCGCGTCGATCCTGTTCGTTCCGTTCCTCGCCGCCTATCTGAAGGGAGGTGTCTGGAAGGAGCTGCGTGTTCTCGGCGAGATCTATCCCATCGCCTTCATGCTGTTCTACGGCGGCGTGATGGAACTGCTGCGGGCCCCCCTCGACGTGAAGCTCGAGCAACGCGACCGGGCCTCGGTGTTCCGGGAAACCCCTGCGGCCGGGAGAGTGGTCTGGCTCGCGCTGATGGCGGGGCTCGCGATCCTGTTGGTGCTGGCCGCCGCACTCCCGTGGGTGGGACGCAGAGCGTTGGTCGAGTGGTTGGGCCTCTGACGGCCGGTCGATTGCAGCGTCGAGCAGGGAACGTCAGTCGACGTACCCGAGCGCCTTCAGGTGTTGCTTGCGCACCTCGAGCTCTTCATCGGTGAAGCCCTCGAGATCCTCGAGGGGTGTGTCCTCTGGTTGCGACTCGGCTTCGTCGCCGCCCCGAATGATCACCCGCAGGTGTTCCCAGAACGCGAATTTTCTGGTCTTTTCGGGAACCCCCTCGCCAATCGCCTCGGCGTCGGTGCAGAGCGAGACCCACTGGTGGGTGTACGAGCGAAGGTCGACTCTCGTTTGATTCGACAGCTCTTCGTCCGGGCGCAACGTCACGTCGACGAGGTCGCTCCGGTCCGCTGATCCTTCGGGGCTGATCGACAGACGGAAACGCACCGCGTAGTCGGCAAGGCCCGCCTGCTCGATCGCGAAGGGGCGCAATCCGAAGTGCAAAAGGAGCTCCGCGGATGCGGGAACGAGAATCGAGTCGCAGCCGTCGTTCTTCTTGAGGATTTTGAGATTTCGCAGGGCGATCATTTCGAGCTTGGTCTTGCGGTCGCGCCATCGGTAGAGAGCGCGATCAATGTGTCGATGCTCCGAGGGAGCACGAACGGCAATCTCATTCGGTGGTCCGAGCTTGGCGAGTTCAGGGCAGTGATCGTAGGCGTAGCGCTCGGCGCGCAGGGAGTAGGGACGAACGAATTCCCAAACGATCTCGCCGTCCCGGGTAATCTCGAAGATACGACCGGCGTTACTCGATGTGACGAGGATGTTTCCGTTCGGGAGAGGCTGCTCGACACTCTTGGCTGTCGAGAAGAAGCCCATCGATTCGTATCGCCACACGACCTCGTCGGTGCTGGGATCGACCTCCAGGATCACGCTCCCCTGCCGACGCGTCCGGTTGTTGAACAGGATGATGTTTCCGGCGTTCACGAATCCGTCGGGAATCATCACGGCTTCGTGCTGACCGTCGAGTCTCTCGGTAAAACGCCAGACGATCTCCTTCGTCTCCTTGTCGATCACGAAGATCATGTTAAGGTCGCGCGAGCTGACGAGGATGTTGCCGGTGCGGAAGCGCGCGTCTCCAGCGCGTGCGAGGCGGTTGTCCACCAGTTCGCGGATCGAGTTGAGGTGGGTGATTTCCATTTCTCCCCGCCTTACGAGCCGCTTCACGGCCTCGCCCATGTGCTCGCCCGAACGCCATCTCCAGATCTCGCTGCCCTCGCGGTCGACCTCGACGATGTCGTCGGTCTGGCCATCGGATCGCTGGATGATGAACATCGTGTTCCCGCTCTCCATCCGGATCACGTCGTGGTGGATGAGGATCCCGTTCAGTCGGTGCTCCCAGACCACGTTGCCATTCCAGTCGTACTCGACCAATCGCCGACCGCGACCGATGGCGAGGAGATTGCAGTTGTCGAGCAGACGCATGCGGTCGCGGATTCGCACGTTGTGCCAGGTGCGAACGACGCGCCCGTTCATGTCGAAAAGGGTCGGCTTGCGGCTTTGCGCGAGATCGAGGGTCAGCCCGCTCATCGCCTTCGTCGGGTCGTAGACGGTCACGCCGGTGAGCGGCGGGAGGTTGAGTCCGGCGGGCTGGGCGGCGGGAGCAGTCGCGAGGTCGGTGTCGGCGACGGCGACTGCCGAAGCGAGGGCGACGAGGAGAGGGAGGACGCGGAGAGTGCAGTGGACGGACGGACGCGCAGTTCGCATCATCGACGGCATCTCCCCATATTACTGGACGATTTCCGGATGCCTACGGTCCAGGAGTTCGGCGCCACACGGCGCTATCCTCCCGAGATCGGGGAGGACTCGTCATCTCGCAATCCAGCTATTCGCGCATCAAGGTGGAGCCTTCGAGTGGCGCGCTCGGCGCGGAGGTTGTGGGGATCGATCTCGCGAAGGACGTCGACGACGCCACCTTCGAGGAGATCTACCACGCCTGGCTCGATCACCACGTGCTCTTCTTCCGCGACCAGGGCATCACTCCCGAGGAGCAGGCCGCATTCGCTGCGCGATTCGGAGAACTCGAAGCCTACCCGTTCATGGAGCCGATGTCCGGACATCCGCATGTCATTCGGATCGTCAAGGAGCCGGAGACGAAGTTCAACTTCGGAGGAGGGTGGCACTCGGACATGTCGTATCAGGAGCGTCCCGTGAAGGCGACGCTCCTCTACGCACTCGAAGTGCCGGCGCGCGGAGGCGACACGCTCTTCGCGAGCATGACCGCGGCCTATGAGGCCCTGTCACCCGGGATGCAGACGCTGCTGGGGGGGCTCGGCGCGGTGTTCACCGCGTCGAAGGTCCACGGTGCCGCAGGTCTGTACAAGAACGCGGATCACCCCATGACGATGAAGGGGGACACGGTCCGCGCGGAGGCGCGCTTCGTTCACCCCGTGGTGAGAACCCACCCGGACACGGGGCGCAAGGGCCTCTTCTTGGATCCGCCCCACGTCGAGCGGTTCGAGAACATGCGCATCGCGGAGAGCGAACCCCTCGTGGAGTGGTTGGGCGCCTGGGCGACGTCGTCCGAGTTCACGACGCGGTTTCGCTGGCGGGTGGGATCGCTCGCCGTCTGGGACAACCGCTGCGTGCAGCACTACGCGCTGAACGACTACCCGGGCGAGCGACGCGAGATGCACCGCACCACCGTGGCTGGCGACGTGCCGTACTGATCGGGTAGGAGGGGCCGCGTGAAACGCCGCGTCGTCGTGATCGAAGGTGAAGATGCGTCGCCGGAGGCGATGCGCCCAAGTGTCGAGGTCATCGATTCGCTCGGGCTGCCCATCGAATGGATCCGGCCTCCGGTCGGACGTCCGGCACTGGAGAGCCACGGGGATCTCTTCCCCGAAGAGGCGCGAGCCGCGATCGACGCGGCTGACGCCACCTTCTTCGGGTCCACGAGCGGACCGAGCGCTCCCGCGCTCCTCCATCTTCGCTGGGGGCTCGGCACGTATGCGAACGTTCGGCCCGCCCGCTACCTCGAGGGGGCGCGAAGTCCCCTCGCCGAGCCGGCGGGGGTTGATTTCATCATCGTCCGCGAAAACCTCGAGGACCTCTACATGGGGATCGAGGGCGAAGTCGAAGCCCTCGACGTACTGTCGCTCGAGAACCGCTTCTCGCATCGCCCCATCTCCGACATGGCCCCGGCGCGTTTCGCGCTCAAGGTCATCAGCGAGGAGGGGAGTCGCAACGTCATCCGCTTCGCGTTCGACCTCGCGCGTCGGCGCAGGGCCGAGGGACACCCGGGGCGCCTCACCTGTGCGACGAAGTACAACATGCTCCCACGCAGCGACGGTTTCTTCCGCGACATCGCAGTCGAGCTCGCGGCCGAGTATCCGGATATCGAGTTCGAGAGCTTCATCATCGACGACTTCGGCCACCGCATGGTCCTCCACCCGCACGCCCTCGACGTGGTCGTGATGCCGAACCTCTACGGCGACGTCATGTCCGATACCGCGGCCGGGCTCGTCGGAGGGCTCGGCCTCGCGCCGAGCGGATGCTACGGGGACGACTACGCGTACTTCGAATCCGCCCACGGGACGGCGCCGGACATCGCCGGGAGAAACGTCATCAACCCAACGGCCACGCTCCTGTCGGGCGCGATGTTGCTCGATCACCTCGGATTCGGAGACGCCGCGGCCGCGCTGCGCACGGCCATTGAAGCCCTCTACGCGGAGGGCAAGGAGTTGACCCCGGACCAGGGCGGGGTCGCGACCACGACGGCGTTCTGTGAGGCAGTGCGGGGTCGTCTCGGGACCTAGCCCAGCCGGGTATGATGCGGACACGGAGGACCCGTGTCCGAGACCGCTGCCGATATCGGCGCCCTCACTGACTTCTCGAAGAAACGCGCGCTCTGGCTGCGCGCGCTGAATTCGCTCGGCCGCCCGTTCAAGAGCCTGGTCAAGCTCGACGACGAGATCCTGCTCGCCGCGGCGCGCAGGGCCACGGGCCTCGCTGACTTCGGCCCCGGTGATTTTCGCGCGCCACTCGAGGCGTTCTGCAGCTCGCTCGACGCCGAGGCGCGCCTGAGCTTCGCGGGGAGGTTGCTCGCTCGCCGCGAGATCTTCGTACTGCTGTGCAACCGCCTGCAGATCGAAGACACGCTGAAGCGGAACCCCGAGATCGGCGAGCAGGAGGTGCGGGAGCCTCTGTTCATCGTGGGCCTGTCGCGGTCGGGGACGTCGATCCTCCACGAGCTCCTCGCCCAGGACCGGCGCCATCGCACACTCCTCACCTGGGAGGCGCGCTATCCGTGTCCCCCGCCCGAGCAGGCGACCTTCACCAGCGATGCACGCATCAAGCGCGCGGAGTTCGAGGTTCGGCTGTGGCCGCGCATGGTGCCCGCCTACGAGGCGATGCACGAAATGGGGGCAGAGCTTCCCGCGGAATGCGGCGACATCATGGCGGCGGCGTTCATCGCCGATCGTCTACCCGCGCTCCATCAGGTGCCCAGCTACGCGGCCTTCGCGGCAGGGCTCGACATCCGGCCCGCCTACGTGGTGCACAAGAAGTTTCTGCAGATCCTGCAGTGGCACACGAAGGGCGATCGCTGGCTCCTGAAGGCGCCCGCGCACATGAACTGGCTGCCCACGCTCTTCGACGTCTATCCCGACGCGCGAGTGGTGCAGACGCATCGGGATCCGCTGCAGATCATGGGCTCCACGGTGAGCCTCATCTCCGCAATCGTGTGGATGCGCGCCGAGAGTCTCGACTCGGAGCTCGTCAAGCTCGCCTTCGGCCCCGCCTACTACGAGCCACAGCTCTACAACGTGATGAGGATGCGCGACGGCGGCGAGCTGCCCGCAAAGCAGTTCCACGACGTGCGCTTCCAGGATCTGATGGGCGATCCGTTCCCGACCCTAGCCGGGGTCTACGAGACCTTCGGCTGGGATTACACCCCCGAGGCCGAGCAGCGCATGCGCACCTATCTCGCGAACAAGCCGCGGGGAAAGTTCGGCAAGCATTTCTACTCCTTCCACGATCTTGGTCTCGACCTCCCCACCGAGCGCGCGCGCTACACGGCGTACCAGGAGCGGTTCGGGGTCGAGTCGGAAGTCACCTGAGGGCGGACATGACGAACGAGAAAGAGCAGACGAAGGTTCGGGCGGTCGGCGGCACCGGGAGTGAGCTCGGCTCGAAGTCGAAGGATCGCGTGCGAAACCCGGAGGGTGTCGACGCTGCGCGGCTCATGTCGGGTGAGGCCTGGGACGATTTTTGCGACAAGCTGAAGGAGACCGGGCGCCACGTTCTCGCGGAGGCGTCTCTCGACTCGGAGCTCGACCGCTCGGACGGCTTCCGCTACCTCGCCAACCTCACCCAGGCCGGGATCCGCCACGCGTTCAACCTCGACCCCCGCTTTCCGAAGTGGGTTCGCCACCCGGACAGTACGTCGAAGTATGGTGCGGAGAACGCGGACAACATCTATCACTTCTCGAAGATCCGCAGTGATCTCCGCTACCGCATCAGCGGTCGGAGGAATACCGCGACCGCGTTCCTCCTCGAGACGAAGGAGGGCTACATGCAGCTCGGTGACGTCGAGAACTACTCCACGCTCGACTCCGAGGCGATGACCGTCGCCCCCGACGGAACCTTCGAGATCATTCTCTCGGCCGAGGACCCGGGCGGCGCGCCGAACTGGGTGCCCCTGCACGCGGACGCCACACAGGTGCTGATCCGACAGTACCTGTGCGACTGGGAGACGGAGGTGCCCGCCGAGTTCGAAATCGTCTGCCTCGACACGGAGGGCGAGTCGCCCGAACCGCTCAGGCCCGCGCCCATCGCGCGGAAGCTCGACGACGCGGCCCACTGGATCGAGACCACGATTCGGGTCTGGAACGAGTGGTCGGTGGGGTACCGGGAGCGGCGCAAGGACGGTGTGCTCGCGCCGGCCGAGAACTACGTGGGTGGCGCGGACGACATCTTCTACGGGAATGACGCCTACGTGCTCGCTCCCGACGAGGCGATCGTGATCGAGTCCGACGTCCCCGATGCGCGCTACTGGCACTATCAGCTCGTCGACGCCTGGCTGGCGAGCATGGACTACACGAACGGTCAGACGAGCCTCAACCACACCCAGCTGCACATCGACGCCGACGGAAAGGTCCGGGTGGTCATCGCACACCGAGACCCCGGGGTCCCGAACTGGCTCGACACGGGGGGCCACCTCGAGGGCCTCATCCAGTACCGCTACATCTGGGCGAATGACAACCCGCAGCCGACGATTCGCACCCTGAAGCTCGGCGACGTGCGCGCGGCACTCCCGGCCGACACTCCGCTGGTGACCCTGGAAGCGCGTCGCGAGGCCATTGCGCGCCGACAGGCACACATTCGCCGGCGCGAGCCGACCTGCTAGGGGTACCCGAGCCTCGAGGAGTTGACCACAGACCGCCCGGGCGCGAGGGTGCGGTCGAAGAATTCGCCCACCACCGCAAGCAGCGATCGGTCGGAGAACTCACCTCCCCTGCCGTGGCCTCCACCCTTCACGATCCGGAGAGTGGAGTCGGCGCCGGCTGCCACGAGCAGGGCGTGGAAGGACGTGCTCTGGTAGAGATCGACCACCTCGTCCTCGTCGCCGTGGACGATCAGGATCGGGGCGGCGGACGCCGAGACGTACGTGGCCGGGCTCGCCCGCACGGCCACGTCGCGGCGCTCGGCGAGCGTGCCGCCGATCAGTCGCTCGACCATCCAACCCGTAGCGTCGTAGTGATCGGCCTCTGGAACGAACTGCGTCGGTCCAAAGAAGTCGACCACTGCCTGGACGTCACTCGACTGGCCGGCCAGCGCTGCGCCGCCGACATCGCCTTCGAGTTCGGCGCTCCCGTTCGTGACGCCCATCAGCGCGACGAGATGACCGCCCGCGGAGCTCCCCCAAACGCCGATGCGGCTGGCATCGAACCCCCTGCGGCTGGCGTTTGCGCGGATCCAGCGAATCGATGCCTTGACATCGTGAATCTGGGCGGGAAATACGGCGACGTCTGTGAGCCGATAGCTGACGGCCACCACCGCATAACCGCGGCGCGTCAGCTCGAACCCGCGACCGAGCTGGATCTGGTTCTTGTTTCCCGCGAACCAGCCGCCGCCGTGGACGAAGACGATCACCGGCAGCGGGGCGGCGGGGCGATCGACGAGCGTGTAGACGTCGAGGGCTAGTGGACCGTCGGGCGTTTCGGCGAACACGATGTCCCGCTCCACCGCGATGTCGACGGGGGGACTCGTGGCTGCGGGCTCCGAAATTCGCCGCGCCATGAAGATCATCATCGAGCGACAGCCGAGGGACGTCGCGGCGATGCAGATCAGGAGCGCGACGACGAGCCAACGGCGCATGGGCATCTTCGGGCGCATCTCGCCCCGGCGTTCACAGCGGGCCCGATGGCCGAAGGCGAAGATGAAGTCGTGAGAGGCGTTCATGCCCTGCAGCTCTCTGAGAATCGCAGCGTCAGCGATACCGGGGAGTCGAGGGTACATCATTCCGGACCACGGGTCGGACCTCGAAGCACCGTGTGTCGCTCCTCATCGCAACGCAGCAGCATCAGCTGCATGTCTCGATGCGCCGCTCCTTCAATGTGCGCACACGAACGCGGCGTCGGAGAGGACGAAGAAGCTGCAGCTGCGGATGCGCTGACACCCCGCCGTATGGCGCGAGTCATCGCCTCGAACCAGGTTGAACTCCGGCGCCGCGCAGCGTCCGGAGCCGGGTGCACTCACTTCGGTCCAGGTTTCCGTCAAATCGAGTGAATCGAATCGTGTCGATTCGACCCTGGGGGCATGACACCCGAGGCTGAAGTGCGCACCGATGAGACCCACGAGCAATAGATGATTTCGAAGCATCCCGACCTCCTTGATCCGGAACCCTTCTGCGAAGTGCGTGCCAAATTCGAAAGGACGTCGCTGGCGAGGCACGCCAGCCGCAACGCTGCCCATGCAGCAATCGGGCGACAACGTGTCGTCGATCGACGACACCTTCATGCCTGCGGGGATGCGCTCCCCTGCGGGGTTCGAGGCGAAGTCCACCCAAATTGGTGGCACACCGCGTATGCGGCTGGCGCGGTCAGAACGGGAATCAGCTCGCCGTAGATGCGCAGCTCGTCGAGGTTGCCCACGACGCTCATGCCCGCGAAGTACGGTACGACCACCCACAGGCTGCGCCTCAGAAACACGGGTTGGTCGCGCCACGCGAGTGGAATCAGCAGGTAGATCCCGCCGAACACCGTGAAGATGGCGGTGTGACTCGGCCCCCAGTCGAGAACCGCGAGGTGCTGGAGGATGAGCAGATTGCGCCAGGCCATCACGTTGACGAACGAGCCCGGTTGGTCGCTGAATACGACTTGCAGGGTGATCTTGATGGCAATCCACACCGCGGCCTGTGCGCCGACGTGAGTCAGGATCTGCCGCGTCGGTATGACACCGATTCGTGTGAAGAGGAAGACGAAGGCGAGGAAGCCGGCGGATTCGCGGTTGACGCACGCGATCGCGAAGATCGCGTAGTAGACGGGGAGACGATCCCTCGCGAGCGCGATGAGTCCGAGCTGAAACAGCAGGATGCCCGGAATGTCGGACGGGTAGAAGATCGGCCACGGGCTGATGGTCGAGTAGTTCCAAGCGAGGGGTTGGATGATCAGCAGGGCCACGCACCAGGAGGCGGACGCGGGCGCGAGAACGAACCGCGCGACATACGTGCGGAACGCGAGGAGAAGGCCCAGCACCGACGCCCAGAGGATCCCGAAGTAGATCGCGCTGAACGTGGCACCGGTGACCTCGTGGGCGACTCGCGCGATCACGGGAACCAGAACGCGCGTCTGATAGGGGATCTCGGCGTCGAAGAGCGCGAGGGCCGTCGGCGTGGCGCCCGGGTAGGGGCGATTGCTCTCGAGCGTGAAGTCGGTGTAGAGCAGGGCCAACGCGGCGTAGAGTCCGATCCACAACGCGCGCTGCGTCCGGGCTGAGGGCATCGAACTCAGATCCGGATCCACGCCGCGTAGCCGACACGGCTCGCGGAGTTCAACAGGTCGGTGAGGCGCAGAAGGCCGCGCTGGTATTCGCGGTTGTCGATCCGGACGCGGCAGCTGTGCCCAGAGTGGTCGACCCCGGCATCGAACTCCCACACCCCTCCGTAGGTCTTGCGGTCGGCCTCGTAGAGCACGTGCGCGGCATCGACGAGGACGCTCTGGGGGACCACGACGTCCTGTCCGTCGCCGAGCTCTCCCATCAGGGGTAGACGGTTGAGCGCGCTGACGACGCCGTGCCCGAGGAGCGCGTGCGTCGAGTTGGCAGAGATCCGCACGCGGGTCTCGAGTTCGAACTCCCCGCCCTCGCCCAGCCACACGTGACCGGCGGTGCCGGTCCGAAAGGGCTCGGGCGGGTCGTCGAACTGATCGGGTTGCAGGTAGACGGTCACGTGTCGAGCGCGGGTCGGACGGCGGGAAGGGGAGTGTCGGGACGAGATTTCCAGGCTCGAACGAGCGCGAGGGGGTCGTCCAGTTGCTTCTCGTAGCGAAGGGCCTCCGGGGGGATCGTGACCCAAGGCTGCGCGCTGCGCGCCCAGATGTGGCCGACCGGCCGGAACCACGAGGTGTCGTCGAGGGTTCCGGGCTGGAGATTCAGCAGCTCGGGGAGATTTCGATTCTTTCCCCAGAGCGCAGTACCGCACGCGGCGCAGACCAACGCGCGCCGTACTCGTCCATCGGACAGGTCGAACTCCCGCAGCTTGGGTTCGCCGCGAAGCAGCTCGACGGCGTCGCGGTCGACGTACATCGAGAGCGCGAAGCTCGCCCCGGTCGCGGTCTGGCAATCCGTGCAGTGGCAGGCGTACACGGTGATGGGGTCCGAAGTGAGCTGATAGCGGATCGCTTCACACTCGCATCCGCCGGGTCGAGGAAATGACATCGAAATGTGCTCCGCCGCCTTCTACCGAGGCGTTCCGTCGAACTCGCGGTCGACGGGGTATCGAATCCACTTTCCCACGGAGTCCCGCTTTCGCTGAGACCAGCGGTCGTTCTCGACAGGATACGGTTTGTTCCCAGACCTCCGCGAGTGGTAGCCCCTGATCCCCACTGGCCTGGCGAGAGGGCTGAACACGTCCTGATCTCGCTGCAGTCGGTCGAGAGGGGGGGGAATCGAAGCTCGGGCACCCTCCGGACTCATCTCGAGCCCGCTGGTCGACGTAGACGCGATCGATGCCCGGAAGCATGCTCCAGCCTGGACGGCTATTCATCGCGAACTCAGCGACATCGCCGGGGTACAATCGCGCGCCGAGGCCTACGATCTGTTCGACGCGGTGCGCGAGGGGTGGCTGACGCCGCTGCGCGAGCCCGAAGCCGCGCTGGAAGCGGAGGCCCTCGAAGCCGATGCATCCAACAGCGAAGCCGCCGACGTCGACGGCGGCGAAGTCGTCGAATAGACTGGAGACCGTGAGCCGCGAGCTGGCTGCTCCCGCGATCTTGTTGGCGGCCGCCGCGGCAATCCTGTCCGCGGTGCTGAGCCAGAACGGTGGTGTGCTCGCGTACGCGCTCGACGACGCGTACATCCACCTCGCTCTCAGCGAGCAGATCGCACAGGGCCACTACGGTCTCGCCGCCGCCGCGCCGTCGTCACCCGCCTCGTCGATCCTGTATCCCTTTCTGCTCGCCCCGTTCGCGGCGTTCCCGTTTCACGCGTGGGCTCCCCTGGTCATCAACGCCCTGGCGCTCGCAGCCACGGCCGTCGTGCTCTCGCGTCTGCTCGCCGAAGCGGAGATCGGCGGCGGTGACGCCGTCGGCCTGCGCGCCGCGATGAGTGTGGTGATCATCGCGGCGGTTCACGGCGTCGGGCTCGTGTTCAGTGGGATGGAGCACTCGCTCCAGATGCTGCTCGCCGTCGCGGTGCTCTACGGACTCGTGATCGAGGCGCGTCGCGGCGTGCCGCCGAGCTTTCTGTGGGTGGTCATCGCCGTCGGTCCACTCGTTCGCTACGAGGCCCTCGCGCCCTCGCTCGCCGCCGTCGCCGTGCTGGCGCTGCGCGGGCACGTTCGGGTCGCGATCCAGGGGGCGGTGGGTGCGCTCGCTCCCGTCGTGGCCTTCTCGGGGTTCCTGGTCTCGGAGGGGCTACCGGCGCTACCGAGCTCCGTGCTCCACAAGTCGCTGCTCGGTCGCGCCGAGGGCCCAGCGGACTGGCCCGGGTTGATGATCGACAACGCCACCTCGTGGGGTTCGGTATCGAGCGGGCCGATGGTGCTGCTCGGTTGCATGACGCTGGCGTCGCTCCTGCTCGTGATGCCGAGTGGGAGCGAGCGCCGGTCCCCGCTCTCCCTGGTCGCCTTCGGCTGGGCGTGCGTGCTCGCGCACCTCGCGGTCGGAAGCTTCGGATGGTTCCAGCGGTACGAGGCCTACGTGCTCGTTCTCGCGGTCACGATCGCCAGCCTGGCAGTCGCACCGTTCCTGAAGCTCGAGCGGCGCGTATCGGGGAGATGGGCGCTGGTTGCGTGGAGCGTCGCGGTGCTGGCACTGTGCCACGACTACGTGGGGGAGACGCTGCGCGCGCCGAGCGCGTGCCACAACATCTACGAGCAGCAGTATCAGATGCATCGCTTCGCGGTCGACTTCTGGAAGGACGACGTCGCGGTGAACGACATCGGGTGGGTGTCGTACCGCAACCCCTTCGGCGTGCTCGATTTGACGGGCCTCGCCTCGGAGGCCGTCCGCCGCAAGCAGGTGGCCACCGCTCGCGGCGCGACCACACGCCGGCAGTGGGTGCCGGAGCTGATCGACGACACGGGGATCGGCCTCGCGATGGTCGCCGACCCGGCGGGGCCGCGCGACTACTGGGACCTCCGCGCGCGCCTCGAGCTCGGCGGGCCCAGGGTCACGAGCTTCCTGTCGAGCGTCTCGTTCTACGCCACCGATCCCGCACGCCGCCGCTCCCTCGACGCGAAGCTCGACGCGTTCGAGCAGACCCTGCCCGGCGAGGTTCGCCTCGTTCGGCCGGCGCGGGAGCCCCGGAGGCCGGGCGGGTGAAGACGTCCACTCTCCACGGTCTCGCGATCGCCGGCGGAACTACGCTGGCGTTGTTGGCTGCGATCGTGATCGGCGCCAAGCTCGCAGCGCGCAGCCTCGGGATCGAAGATCCGGCCTTCCGCCACGAGAACGAGCTCGCGATGTGGCGCGACGAGCCGCGCATCGGCTACGCGAACGCCAAACACTTCTCGGGCTTCTCCTACGGAAACATCCCCGTCGAGACCAATGAGCGGGGCTTTCGCGGCACGCGTCCGACGCCCGTCGAAAAGCCCACCGGCGTCCGGAGGATCGTCGGACTCGGCGATTCGATCCTGTGGGGCACCGGGGTCGTGGAGGCCGACTCCATCCTCGGTCTCCTCGAGGCGAAGCTCGACGCCGACGCACCGCACGAGGTCTGGAACGGCGGGGTGATCGGTTACTCGACGCTGCAGGAGATGCGTTTTCTCGAGTGGCACGTTCTGCCCCTGAAGCCCGATGTCGTCCTCGTCAACTACTGCATGAACGACACGCTGCCGAACGAGGATCCGTTCGACAACGCGCGCCCCATCGCCCTCGAGTACCTGAACGGCCTCTCGGCGGGCGGCTTCGAAGCGTCGGCGCGCGAGCGTCAGCACATCGCGGAGCTCGCGGGCATCATTGCGAACGCCGACCACGTCTGGAACACGCTGCGCGGTCTCGAGCAGCGCAAGCCCGGCCTGACCCGCACCACGCGGAAGGTGATGGTGGAGCTCCCGATGGCGCGAATGGCCGACGTCGCTCGCAGCGCCGGAGTTCGGCTCGTCTATCTCTTCATCCCGCCGAAGTTCGGCCGCGAGAAGTACGCGCAACACGTCGCCGACTTGACGCCGATCCTCGAAGCGCGTGGTGCGGAGTGGGTGGATCTACAGGGCGCCCTCGCCGTCGGTGAGAACGAGGTGGCCGAGGACGAGAAGTGGGGCGAGCAGCGCCGCTCGCGCGCCGAGTGGCTGCAGGGGGTGTGGCCGCCAGAGCTCGTCCAGCTGCTCTGGGTGAGGCGCCTCGCTGCGGTTCACGACGAGTACCTGTTCTTCGACTACCTCCACCCCACGAAGCGCGGCAACGAGATCATCGCCGACGAGGTGTATCGCTACCTCGCGGCCACGGACCCAAGGTCGCGTGGCTGACGGCCGGGCCGAAGAGCAGGCCGCGCGCCGGGCCGCGAACCTCCGCCTCGGCGTCGGCGTTGCGTGCGTCTGCGTGGCCGCCGCGATCCTCTACGCGAATCGTATGTTCTACCACGACGACGCGTTCATCACGCTGCGCTACGCGCGCAATTTCCTCGCCGGCGACGGACTCGTGTGGAATCCCGGCGAGGCCGTTCAGGGCTACACGAACTTCCTCTTCCTGCTGGGAGTAGGCGCCGTGGCGAGCCTCGGTGTGGGGCTCGTCGCAGCGTCGCAGCTGCTGGGAATGGCCGCGTGGCTGGGGCTCGTGGGCGTCATGCTCACACTGGCCCGGCGAGGGCCCCTGTCTTCGGGCACCCATCCCCTCGGGATGCTCGCCAGCGTCCTGGTGGTCACGTCCGCGCCGCTGATCGTCTGGTCCGTCGGCGGCCTCGAGGGGACGCTGTTCGCGCTGCTCGTCACGCTCGCGGCGGCGACATTCGCGGCAGCGGTCCTTTCGGATCTCTCCCCGGCGAGACTTGCGGCGAGCGGCGCTTGGTTCGCGCTCGCCAGTCTCACCCGTCCCGAGGGCGCGATCTTCTTCGCCGTCTCGCTCGCCTTTCTGCTCGCCTTCGCCCGGGTCGAGCGCTTCCGCCGGCTCGCGGCCTTCGCGATTCCCTTCGCGGCGTTGACTCTCCCCTATCTCGCTTGGCAACTCTTCACCTACGGCGATCTCGTGCCCAACACCTTCTACGTGAAGGCGAGTGGTTTCTCGCTGGAGAGGGCGGCGCGGGGGCTTCGCTACCTCTGGCGATACATCGGCGCTCCGCCGTACCTGGTGCCCGCCCTGCTAGCGGCCGCAGTGGCAGCCGCCCGGTCTGGAAAGCTGGACCGGGTTTCGGCGTACTTCATCGCGACGACTGGCGTCTATCTCGCGTACGTCGTGTACGTGGGCGGCGACCACATGCATTCGGCGCGCCTCGTTCTGCCGGTCGTTCCGCTGCTGGCTCTCGCGCTGCAGCGGTTGATCGTCTCGCTTCTTCCTCGATTCGGCTTCCCGCTCGCCGCCGCCGCGTACGCCGTCGTCCTCGTCCTGTCCGCGCTGCAGCTCGGCGTGCGACCGCTCAGTCCGGCCGCGGAAGACAACGCGTCGCGCGTGGGGCGCATCGTAGGCGCCCACATCGCAGAGGCCTGGCCGGCCGGATCGCTGGTCGCGCTCAACAGCGCGGGCGCGGTTCCCTTCTACGGAGAGGGCCACCGCTACATCGACATGCTGGGCCTCAACGACCGACACATCGCCCGCACGCCCATCGGCGCGCGCATCACCCACTGGCAGGCGGTACCGGGGCACGCGAAGGGAGACGGCGACTACGTGCTCTCGCGCGAGCCCGACTACATCATCGTCGGACCCGCCCAGGGGACGACGATCGAGACCCCATGGTTTCTGTCGGAGGTCCAGATGCTCGGCGACCCGCGTTTCCGCGCGAACTATCGGCGGCGGAGCGTCACGCTCGACACCGATGGGAGCACGACGAAGGGCGAGGGGCTGCACTTCACGTGGTACGAGCAGAGGAAGTCGACGTCGAGTCGGTAGGCCGGCCCACGGGCGGGAGGCGGGCTCGATTGACACCCATCGATTCCCGGGAATACGATCGACCTCTACCCGATCGCGCCGTCGGCTCGGCCGTGAGCCGGTCGAAACACGCCGCGTGAGCACCCCCTCCGGAGGGCACCATGAGTCGCCTGCTCGTCATTTCCGCCGACTGTCACGCCGCTGCGCGTTGGCCCGACTACGAGCCCTACTTCGAGAGCGCCTACCTCG
>JABSQW010000402.1 GCA_013215605.1 Myxococcales bacterium | reverse complement strand
GAACTGCGCCACGAGCGCCAGTGCTTCGCCCGCGACATCGTTGGGATCACCGTGCCGGCGCAGGTGCTCCTCGAGGATAAACAGGCCCGACAGGACCGCTCCAGATTCACCGACGCGGCTCGACAGATCAACCCAGCTGAGCAGATCGGCGGCGTTGGGGCTGACGCGCAACTCGGTCATGAGGATCGCGAGCGCCTCGAGGATGTGCTCCCGCGTGGCCAACTCGCGCCTCCACGCCACCCGCAGGCGCATGGCATATGGGTAGATGGCATCTCTGCGAGGGACTGCGGCCAGTCGAGAGTCGAGTTCCCGAAGTCGCGCCCATTGGCCAGCCGCTTCGGCCCTCCACCCTTCGACCACCAACCTTCCCCAAGGATTGAGCGCCTCCTCGAGCTCGATGGCCTGTGGATTCCGCTCGATCAGGGCCCCGCGCACGAGTCGCGCGAGCATGGATCGAGCTCGATCGGCTTCTGGGCTGTCGGGACTTCTCCAAATGATGCTCGAGAACAGTCGCCTCACCTCGTCCATTCGCCCCTGCAAGAGGGCCCGCCGCGCCTCGACGAATTCGAGCACCTCACGGCGCCCCGTAGCCGCGGCCGCCTCGCGGGATCGTCGCGGTGATTGGCTGTAGACACGCTCGAGCAGGTAGCTGACGTCGAGCCTCGGATCCGGAGGCTGCAGGGGATCCGCGATTCCGAGCAGCGACTGGGCGGTGTCGAAGTCCAACGCGCGATCGAGGATCCGGGGCGAACGAACTTGGAGCAGGTTGTGATCGTCCGTCGAGATCGCGGCGTCACGCGAGAAGACGCGCGCCCCGCCGTCGTCGAGTGCCAGGGTGAATTCGACGTCCTCCGGGCTCCAGACCCCGCTATCCGCCAGCGAGGCGGGTGCCAATTCGATGGCCCGCCGGATGGATGCCACCATGTCGAAGGGCTCATCGGAGCCGAGGAAATACATGCTTCCGGGGGGATTCGAGTGATAGACACGGATATGGGGAAAAGCTGCTGCCACCGAAGCCGTGAGCGTCCGCAACAAGTCGGCGTCGACGAAGTCGAGATCGATCCACTGCAGGAAGACCCCGCCGGGGTTCATGTGCTCGCGGATCAGCTCGAAGAAGTTGAAGGTGTAAAGGTGCGATGCACCCGCGGTCCAGGGATGTGATGGCTGGGAGATCACCAGATCGTATTTCCTGTCCGTCAGGCTCAGTGCGCCGCGGGCATCGCCAAGGATCACGTTCGTGCGGGGGTCGGAGAGTGGATCGTAGAGACGCAGGTGAGCCACTGCCCGATTGGCTTCCACCACTTCCGGCTCGAGTTCGATGATGTCGATCTCCTGCACCGTCGCGGGAACGTGGCGTAGGAGGGCCCCCCCGCCGAGTCCGATGATCAGCAGCGAGCGACCTTCGGGATGCGCGAGACTCGGGAGAGACGCCAACCAGTTCTGACTGAATTCGGGGGTCAACTCCGTGGCGATGGTGGACTCCGGCAATCCGTTGGAGCGCAGACGGATGCCCACGGGCGTGCGAAACATCAGCACCGAGGCACTGCGACCGATGGATTCGAAGATCACATCCTCGCGCCGCGGGAACTCCGGCGATGCCGCATTCGGCTCCGAAGACACGAAGTCGAGGGGACTCATGGCCATGAGCGCCCAGGGCTGGGACGGGCGGACGAACGCCAGGCTGAGCAACCCGAGGGCTGCGGGGGCGACCAGCCAGCGGACGGCGGCAGGCGCGACGACCAGGCAGCTGGCGACGCACAACAACAAGTTGATGCCGATCGCAACCGAAATCGCACCGACGTAGCCGAGTTCCGGAATCAGCCAGAAGCCCGCCGCGACGGCGCCCACGATGCCCCCCATGGTGTTCCACGCGTAGGTGCGGGCGCTGACCACGCCCACGGTCGTCTCATCTCGTGCCAGCGCGCGAACCGCGAACGGATAGGTGGTCCCTACGAACAGCGCGCTCGGCAGAAGGGCAAGCCCCGAGATCAGCGCCTGTGTGGTCAACCCCGAGCCACCGCTCACGCCGAGTCGAACCGCCAGGGTCGCGATGAAGTCCGCGGAAACAAAGGCCCCCAGAGAGGCGGCCGCGATCCCGAGCTGAGCGATCGCAAAGCCCCAGCCCGCCCGCTCCCTCGTGGTCGCAGTTCGCGAGGCGAGCGCGCTGCCCAGTGCGATCCCGGTGAGAAAGCTCGCCAACATGGTGGCAAACGCGTAGACGCTGCCCCCCAGAACGTGACCGAGTAACCGCGTCCAGAGGACCTCGTAGATGAAGGAGGTGATGCCGGAAAAGAACACACACGGCAGCAGGAGGACAGCGGGAAACGGCAGCTTCAACCCGCTCGGCGCTTGGTCCGCCATATGCGCCGGCTGCGACCTGCGCGAGAGCCAGGCCGCAATCGCGAAGACCACGGCGTTCAGGGCGACGCCGATCAACACGGTGCGGAACATGCCCAGCAGGGGCAAGAGCGCGAACCCTGCCACCAAGGTGCCAAATACCGCGCCCACCGTGTTGATGCCGTAGAGCAACGCGATGCGCGGACCCAATTGCTCGTCTCGCTCCACGCAGTGACGGGCGAGCAGCGGCAAGGTCGCTCCCATCAAAGCCGTCGGTACCAACAGGATCACGAAGGAACAGAGCAGGTAGAAGACGGCGATGAGCGCGCTTCCCTCTACGGGCTCTGCCTGACCGCCAAAGAGATACCTGCAGACGAAAATCGAGAACTCGATGGCGTAGGGCACGCCGAGAGCCGCCGTGGCGATCCCCAACTCGAGCAAACCGTAGACGCGAATGGGTCGACGGATGCGGTGGATCAGACGGCCTGCGATGGCAGCGCCAAGCGCAAGACCCCCCATGTAACCCGCCAGGACCGTGGCAACCGCGAGGTCCGATGTACCGAAAACGAAGTGGAACTGCCTCGTCCACACCGTTTCATACAGGAGTGCGGCGAACCCAGATAGAAAGAAACAGAGCAGAACGCCCAGAAACATGCGATCGCGACCCATCCGCGGCTCAGTCTAACTCAAGGACCCGTGCGGGTCGGGGACCGCCTCCCGGGCGCGGTGTGGGTCGGAGCTCGAACGAAGGACGATCTCGGAGATTTCAGCGGGAGCGAACAGGCAAAGCGGGGGGCCCCAGAAGCCGGAGCCCCGGCTCACGTACAGCTGTGCTCGACCCTTCCGATAGACCCCTCCCAGGTAGCGCACGAACAAGCGGACCAGAATTCCGAAGGGCCAGATCTGTCCACCGTGCGTGTGACCCGACCACTGCAGATCGATGCCGCGACCGGATGCCCTCCGAAAGGTCGAGGGGTCGTGGGCAAGCAGGATCCCCGGGGTAGATAGGAAGTTCAAGCTGCGTTTCTGCAAGGTCCCATCCTAGAGGTTCTGTCAGTCGATAGGAAGTTCAAGCTGCGTTTCTGCAAGGTTCGATCCTGGAGATTCTGTCAACCAGGAACCGGCATACGGGCCCGCGACTTCAGCTTGCCGTTTCTGAACGCGAGCGAGGGTCCGGATGGCGAGGGCATGACCTTGTCGAGTCATTTCGGGAAGAGGCCGGTGGGGCTGATCTTCGGCTCCTACACCTGACCTCCCTTCCGGGCCCAGGTTGGGACCCTCAACCGGATCTATCGGACCTACCGGGAGCAGATGGATTTCTGCGTGGTCTATCTCCAGGAGATCCACCCGAGCGACGGCTGGCAGGTTCAGGAGAACCGCGAGGACGGCGCGGTGATCCGCCAGCACCAGAGCTTCGACGAGCGCGTGGAAGTCGGTCGGTCCTGCATGTTGAAGCTCGCGCTCGAGATGCCCGCCCTGGTCGACCGCATGGATGATCGGGTCGCCATCGACTACGCGGCCATGCCCGAGCGGCTCTACGTGATCGATCGCGACGGGTCGATCGCCTACAAG
>JABSQW010000401.1 GCA_013215605.1 Myxococcales bacterium | reverse complement strand
GAGTCGATTTCCCTGAGCTTTCTGATCGAGTGGGCCGACATTCGCGGCGCCACCGCTGAGCTCCTGGCCCACTCGGCGTTCATGACGATGATCGAGCGCTATTTGCAGCAGGTCTTGCCCATCGGAAGCATCCCCCACTACGGCGACAGCGACGGTTGGAACGTGAACTGGGGCGCGTGGATCCACATCTTCGAGTTCGCGGCCGCGCACACTCGTGACGGTCGGTTCCGCTGGGCCGCGCACCGACTCTTTCAGTACTCACTGCTTCACATCGAGGATATTTTCAGCTGGGCCTACACCGGCAACCACGCCATCCAATCCCTCATGCGTGCGGCTCTCGTAGCCGACGACGCGATCGCCCCCGTTGCACCGAAGGGTAGCCTCTCGGTCGCTTGGCGAGCCGGAATCGCGTTGGCGCCGGCGGGCGCGCCCGCGAACCGGGGGATCTTCCGCGTCGTTCCCGAGCGCCGCATACCTGCGAAGGTGCAGATGATCTCCGACACGTCGCCCGACTCGACTGCCTTACAGGTGGAGCTCGTCCCCTATGCCGGCCACGGCCCGTCCGTCGTCACCAACCTGGTCGCGTTGACCGACCGCGGCTCCGTGCTGCTCATGGACCAGGGATACAAGGAGGCCGAGCGTCAATTCCACAACGTACTCCTCCTCGAGGACTACGATGGCGTCCCCCTGCACCCCGAGAAAGAGAGCGTCGGACTCATTCACGCTACAGAGGCGGGGCCGATGGTCTACGCGAAGTTGCGCGTAGAGAACTACATGGGCTATCCCGCGGACCTCGAACGCGTCGTCGTATTCGCCAAGGCCGGAGCGATCCTCATCGTCGACACCCTTCAGTTCCGCGAAACCCTTCGCGTTCGTGCGGGCCCGGTCTACAACTTCGGGTATCTCGGCCCCGAGACAGGCACGGGCCACGGCACGAATGAGACGTGGGTGAATGGCTATCTGGGTGACTTCATCGCCGTGAAGGGCATCGGAGCGGGGCAACCGGTATACACGCGGTGGAAGAACCCGCCGCGCGACCTTCTGCTCTACTTCCGTCCGATGGAAGACGCAGAAGTCCACGTGCACGATCGGCGGCCGAGAGATGCCACAACCCCGCTTCCGCTGGGCGTGCAGTACCGCTGGCGCGGTACGGTCAGTGCTGGAGAAAGTGTGTCGATGAGTACCGTTCTGCTCCCCCACACTCCGACACGCGTCCCCAGCGCACTGGCGGCAGAGATTTTCTTCGCGGCCGACACGGGTTCGTCCACCGCGGTATCGGTTCCGACGGAAGCAGGTGGGCGGGTGTGGCTCGCAGCGGGGCCCGTCAAAACGGGATCGATCCACAGCGATGCCCATGCCGCGGTGGCCGTGGTGACGGAAGGCGTGGTGACCCGGGCCGGCGCGGCGGGCGGGAGTCGTCTCGAAATCGGTGGGCGTGAAGTGGGCGGCGTCATTCGCGGCAACCCGAAGACGGAAGCGACGCCAACAGCGACCCGCTAGGAATGTGCGCGGTGGGAGCTCGCTGCGATCTTCCGTGGATGCGTATCTTCGCCTAGCCCTCAGCTGGATCGATCCCGCAGTAGCGGACGTGACCGGCGGGAATTGCCTGCAGATAGAAAATCCTATGCCTATCCGGTTCGCTCCGCCGTCAGACGGTGATAAGGGAAGGGGTCTGCGTCGATCGCGCAGTACAGAGCCGGGGGAGAAGCGATCGGCTTCCTGGCAGAGCCGATCGAAGTGGAACACGACCTTCTCCTTGAATTCCAGGTGAAGGAAACCATCAGATGACCAAGCAACGAATTACCTCGGCACAGCTGTTCACTGCCTGGAAGGGCCACATCCCTTTCTTCCTGTGTGGGGCTATATTGATAGAGTTCTTGAAACTCGGACATCCTCAGAAAGGCGTGAGGCGCCCAGGCGGCGAGTTTGAGCGGAAATTCTACTTCGAGAAGCAACCGGATTCGGCGCACCTCCGTACGGCTGGCTGTGTGGGGGGTCCTGTTCGCCGCGGGGTTCGCCTTCTCTGCCGTCTTCTTCAAGGTCCCCGCCTACGTCGAGTTCACCTACTTCGTCAAGTCGCATCCGATCGTCTCGTCCATTTTTGAAATCCGGGCAGTAAAATCGGTCTACTACTACTTGAAGCCCAAGCTCGGGCTCGGCTGGACCGGCGCGTTCTTTCGCGCCAAGCTGCCCTCCAACGACGGCCTCGGCGAGACTCAGCAGGAAGAGATCGAGATGTTGCTGGCGCTCGGTTATGCCGGCGGAGTCTCACCGGCCAGGAAAAGATCAGGCACGACCTTTCACGAGAAGGATCTCGCCCATCAGGGCCTCAACCTGCAGAACGACGGTCACATTGCCGAGGCGGTCCTGATGGACATGGATGGAAATACCCTCCACCGATGGACGTATCCGTTCAGCAAGGCGTTTCCGAACTCCGCATCCTTCGATGGCGAGCCCGGCACCTACAACTGGCGGCGAGTCGTGCTCCTTCCGGACGGAGAGCTCCTGGCCCTCTACAACCAGCACGGAATGATCAAACTCGACAGAGACTCGAACCTGTTGTGGACATTCGACGATCACGTCCACCACGACATGGAAGTTCTCGCGGACGGAAGCATCTACGTCCTGGCGAATCAAGCCGAGATCATGGAGCGGATCAGCTCCGACCGCCCCGTCCTTCACGACACCATCGTTCGGCTCGACGCCGCCGGGCGCGAGATCGAGCGCTTCTCGATGCTCGACGCCATCGAGAATTCCGACTTCGGGCCCCTGCTCGACTATGCGCCGAAGTTCGGGGACATGATGCACACCAACGAAATCGAAGTCCTGGACGGCCGCCTCGCCGATTGGAACCCCGCATTCGAAGCCGGCAACCTCTTGATTTCAATCCGCAATTTCAACGCGATCGTCGTGGTCGACCCGATCGAACACAAGGTTCTGTGGGCCCTCTCCAACTTGTTCTCTGGCCAGCACGACTCGCAAGTGTTGAAGAACGGAAACTTGCTCGTTTTCGACAATAAAGGAGATGTGGGGCACGTGTCTCGCGTGGTCGAGTTCGACCTGCGGAGCCAGCAAATGGTGTGGAGCTATCGAGGGAGTGAGCATGATTTCCACAGCGAGACCTGCGGCGCTGCACAACGCCTACCGAACGGAAACACCTTGATCACGGAGTCGAATTTCGGTCGGGCCTTCGAGGTGACTCCCGATAACTCCATCGTCTGGGAGTATTATTCCCCCGAGCGCACGGGCCCCGACGACGTCTTCATTGCACAGATCTTCGAAATGAAACGCATCGCCCCCGAGAGCGTGCCGTGGCTGAATCCCGTCATGGCTCACGGCGCCGAAGACAAGGAACCGGTAACGGCTCAATAGCCGTGGATCTCCGCATCCAACGGCGGTCCCACGGCAGAATCCCCGGCGAGGAACGCGGCAAGATCCTGCACGGCAATGCCAGCCGGATCTACGG
>JABSQW010000400.1 GCA_013215605.1 Myxococcales bacterium | reverse complement strand
GACGAGGAGGCCGTCCGCGTCGATCGTCTCGCGCGCCGCGCCGTCGACCCCGCCAACCTCGGTGATGCGTCCGTCGGACACGGCGACATCTCCGCTCCTGGCTTCCGCTCCGGTACCGTCGACGATCTTTCCACCGCGAATTACGAGGTCGTGCATGCTGGGCTCCCGAGAGAAGGGAGCCCTCACGGTAACACACGACCGAGTGTGGCCGAAGGAGGTGAGAGACATCCGGTGAGCAAGGCGCGCTCCCATCGACTTCGTTGGCTGGCGGTGCTCGTCTTGCTGGCGCTCGGCGAGATCGTGTTCCGAGCGGTGTTTCCCGCGCCCGAGGTCCGAAACTTCAACCGCATCCTGTTCACGCCGCTGGGGCACCTCGCAGCGGGCACCGCGGGTCGGGGTGGGCGGGCGCTGCTGCGAAACGTGCGCGTGACGTGGGCGTCGGATCCCGATGGCGTCGAATTCGAACACACGCTCAACCTGTACGGATTTCGCGGACCCGATTTCGAGATCGCGAAGACGCCCGAGAGGCGGCGCGTAGTGTTCATCGGCGACAGCATCGTCGAAGGCGTCGGCGTCGCCGACGCTGCGACACTCCCGGCGGTCTACCAGGAGCTTGCCGGGGACGGCGTCGAGGTGATCAACCTCGGCGTCAGCGCCTCGAACCTCTTCGGCTACCTGCGTCTCGCGCGGGTCGCCGTGCCGCTCCTCGAGCCCGATGTCGTGATCGTCGTGCTGTACGCAAACGATCTCCCCGTGGCCCCCTATGACGACGGACCGGAAACCGCGCCCCCGCAGCCGGTCGCGCGCCGCGCGTGGATGCCGCGTGCACTCGACGCGATGGCGGGCCTCCTCACCGGCGACACACCGGCCCTCTTCTATCACCGGGGGCCCTTCCCCTTCTTTCGTCCCGTCCCCCATCCCTCGAACCCGCTCAGCGGAGCCCCGGAAGGTGACGCCGCGGACGTCGACTCCGCCGTGTTGGCGGCCATGAAGGCCGGCCGGTTCAACGGCCACCTGCGCGACGCCGCCCACCGCGCGGAACGCCGACTGCGCGAGCCGCTCGGGTGGCGAACCGGCGGAGGGCCAGAGCTTCTCGAGATTCGCGACCTCGTGCGCGCACACGCCGGGCGGCTCGTCGTCGCCTATGCGCCGATGCACGTCGCGGTGTCGGACCACTACCGGAGCGCGTGGAATGCCCTCGGGCGCCCGTTCGAAGCGCCGACCCTCACGACGCACGAGTTCCGCGCGCAGGCCGCCAGCGTGGCCTCGTTCGCCGCGCGCCTGAAGCTGCCGTTCGTCGATTTCACCGCGGCGATCGAGCGCGTCGAGGCCGAGGGGGAGCGCTTGTACCTCGCCTATGACTCGCACATGAACGAACGCGGCTACGCGTTGCTGGCGCGGGTTCTCGAACGCGAGGCCCGGGGTTTGGACTAGAATCGAGCCCATCAGAGGGAGAGGACGAGGACATGGAGAAAATTCTCCGAGACGGCGCGTTCACCGGCGAGACCCACATCGTCACTGGTGCTGCCCAGGGAATCGGAAACTGCATCGCCACGACACTCGCCGCGCACGGTGCCCAGCTGGTGCTGGTCGATCTCGACGAAGGGCGCCTCGCCGAGGCCCGCGACGCCATGGCGCCCCACGCCACTGTGAAGCCCATCATCGCGAAAGCCAATGTCGCGGACGAAGACGACGTGAAGGCCGTCGTCGCCTCGACCCTCGAGGCCACGGGCGCGATCAGCGGCCTGGTGAACGTCGCGGGCATCACCCGCGACTCGCGCATCACGAAGAAGTCCTTCGACGACTTCAAGGCCGTGTTGGCCGTTCACGTGCACGGCACGTTCCTCCTCACTCGCGAAGTCGCAGTGCAGCACTGGCATCCTCTTTTCAAGGCGAATGGAAATCAGCCCCTCACCGACGGCGTCAACCGCTTCATCGTGAACTTCTCCTCGGTAAGCGCCCGCGCCGGAAACGTCGGCCAGGTCGACTACACGGCGGCCAAGGGAGCGATCGAGTCGGTGACGAAGACCACGGCGCGCGAGTTCGCGGGCTACGGGGTGCGAGTCAACGCCATCGCGCCGGGACCCGTCGATACACCGATGCTCGCCGGTGTCGACGAGAACGTCCGCAACGCCATGGGCCGGGCGACCGTCCTGGGACGCATCGCTCAGCCCTCCGAGATGGCATCGGTGGTGGCGGCGATCGCCGATCCCAAGCTCTTCGGGTACTGCACGGGCCAGGTGTTCCACATCAACGCCGGCATGTACCTCGCGTGATGGGGGACTTCGAGTACATCGAGCGAAGCGACGAGGGAGACTTCGCAGTGGTCACGATGTGTCGTCCGAAGAGCCGGAACGCGCTCTCCGAGGCTCATCTCCGCGAGCTGCTCGCGGCGCTGCGCGACATCGGCGACGGGTCACAGCGCGGTGTCATCGTGGCCGCGCAGGGCCCGGTGTTCTCGGCCGGGCACGACTTCAGCGACATGCACGGCCGCGATCTCGAGGCCATGCGCCGACTCCTCGCCGTGTGCGCCGACGTGATGCAGCTCGTGCAGTCGATCCCGCAGGTGGTGATCGCGCAGGTCGAAGGTCTCGCGACTGCCGCGGGCTGCCAGCTCGTGAGCAGTTGCGACCTCGCGGTAGCCGGCGCGTCCGCTCGCTTCCAGGTTCCGGGGGGTGCTGGCGGTTGGTTTTGCACCACGCCGGGCGTCGCGCTCGCGCGAGCCGTGGGGCGCAAGCACGCGCTCGAGATGCTTCTCACGGGCGATCCCATCGACGCCGCGACAGCCTGTGCGTGGGGGCTCGTGAACCGCGTCGTGGCCGACGACGCCGTGGCCGCCGAGACGCGCGAGCTACTGGGACGCGCCACGCGCGGCAGCCGTTCGTCGAAGGGGCTGGGCAAGCAGGCCTTCTACCGCCAGATCGACCTCGACATACCCGCCGCCTACGCGTACGCGTCCGAGGTGATGGCCTCCGCGTCGCAGACCCCCGACGCCCAGGAGGGCGTGCAGGCCTTCGTCGAGAAGCGGAAGCCGCGTTTTCCATAGATCACGACATCCCCCAAAGGAGTCCCCCATGGCCAGCGACCGCGTCGACGAATTTCGCATCGACATCTCCGACGAGCAGCTCGACGACCTCCGACGTCGCCTGGCGGCGACGCGCTGGCCCGAGACCGAGCCCGTCGACGACTGGTCGCAGGGAATTCCGCTCGCCTACCTGAAGGAAGTCTGCGCGTACTGGGCGGAAAAATACGACTGGCGCGCGCGCGAAGCGCACCTCAACAGCTTCCCGCAGTACAAGACCGAGCTCGACGGCAACGGGACCCACTTCATCCACGCGCCGTCGCCCAACGAGAACGCGCTGCCCATCGTCATCACCCACGGCTGGCCGGGCTCGATCGTCGAGTTCCACAAGGTGATCGAGCCCCTGCGCGATCCGGCGAGCCACGGCGGAGACCCCGCCGACGCGTTTCACGTGGTGTGCCCTTCGCTGCCCGGCTACGCGTTCTCGGATCGCCCGTCGAAAACCGGTTGGGCGGTGCCGCGCATCGCCGACGCGTGGGGAACGCTCATGGCCCGCCTCGGCTACGGGCGCTACGTCGCCCAGGGTGGCGACTGGGGGGCGATGGTCACCACGAGCATCGGCGCGCGCGACCCCGAACACTGCGCGGCCATCCACCTCAACATGCCGATCGCGCCCCCCGACCCGGAGACGATGGACTCGCTCACCGAACGCGAGCAGAGCGCACTCGCGGGAATGCAGCACTACACGGAGTGGGACTCGGGATACTCGAAGCAGCAGAGCACGCGCCCGCAGACGCTCGGCTACGGCCTCGTCGACTCGCCGGCCGCTCAGGCGGGCTGGATCATCGAGAAGTTCTGGAGCTGGACGGATTGCGACGGACACCCCGAGAACGCGCTCACCCGCGACGAGTTGCTCGACAACGTGATGCTCTACTGGCTCACCGCCACCGGCGCGTCGTCGGCGCGTCTCTACTGGGAGAGCTTCCGCACGCCGCCGATGGACGAGGTGAAGGTGCCCGTCGGCTGCAGCATCTTTCCGAAGGAGATCTTCCGCACGTCCGAGCGCTGGGCGAAGAAGCGCTTCGGATCGCTCCTGCACTTCAACGAGCTCGAGAAGGGCGGGCACTTCGCGGCGTTCGAGCAGCCCGAGGTCTTCGTCGACGAAGTGCGGACCTGCTTCCGGAGTCTGCGGTAGCACGGCGTGAAGACTGCGAAACGGATCGCGGTCATCCTCGGAGCGATCGCCCTGGTGCTCGGGGTCGTTTCGCTCGTGGTAATCCGGTCGATCGGCGCCTGGAACCTCGTGTTTCCGAATCGTACCCACGAGACGGTGGCGCCCGAGCTTCCGGAAGATCTCGCTTCACCCGCCGTCCTCGTGTTTACGAAGACCAACGGGTTCCG
>JABSQW010000399.1 GCA_013215605.1 Myxococcales bacterium | reverse complement strand
GGGCGACTACGCGCGGGCGCACCCCTTGGCCCAGCGGGCACTCGCGATCTGGGAGACGGCACACGGCCCTGAGCACCCGGACGTGGCCACATCGCTCAACAACCTCGCGGGGCTGTACTGGGAGATGGGCGACCTCGCGCGCGCGGAGCCCTTGTACGAGCGGTCACTCGCGATCTGGGAGAAGGCACTCGGCCCCGAGCACCCGAACGTGGCCACATCGCTCAACAACCTCGCCTTGCTGTACCAAGCCATGGGCGACGACGTGCGCGCGGGGCCCTTGTTCGAGCGGTCACTCGCGATCTGGGAACGTTCAGCTTCCACAGACTGACCCCCTGGGACCGCGCGCAGCCGCCCATGGCGCGGACCGGGGTGCGGGCCAGCCAGGGCGTGCACGGGCTGCGTCGGGCCGTGGTGGTCGCGGGCGCGGATTCATGGCTCGTGAGTCGTTGGCAGGTGAACGACGAGGCCACGCAGCTCGAACTTCCTATCTACGCGGAGCTAGGTAGCGTCTCGGTTGAGCGCAGCGTGCAAGGCCTCGTTGTAGACGCGTGCGGCCTGCAACGCAGTGCGGGGATCGAGAGGGTCGGCCCCGTGATAGGAGCGGGGGGCGTTGTAGAGCTCGACCTCCACGCCTTCGGCCATCAGCCTCATTGCGAATTCGATCCCTTCGTCGCGCAGGGGATCGAGCCCGTTGGTCTGCACGAAGGCCGGCGGCAGGCCCTTCAGGCTCTTCGCGCGCGCCGGGGCTGCATAGGGCGAGGTGTTGGAGCGGTCGTAGTCCTCACCCAGGTAGTGGAGCCACATGCCTTCGTTACCGGCCTTGTTGAAGCCCGGGGCGCCCTCGGCGGCGTGGTGCGAGGGCGTCTCGAGCCGGTCGTCGATCACGGGGATCATCAGCGCCTGGTAGGCGATCTTCGGTCCGTTCCGGTCGCGCGCCATCAGGCACAGCGCTGCGGTGAGCGCACCGCCCGCACTGCCGCCCGTCACCACGAGGCGATCGAGATCGATCCCGAGCTCGTCTGCATTGGCCGCGGTCCACAGGAGCGATGCATAACAATCCTCGGGGCCAGCCGGGAAGATGTGTTCGGGCGCCAGGCGGTAGTCGACCGAGACGACGACACAGTGGTGATCGAGCGACCAGTTCGCCTCCATGCCGGCGAAGGTGTCCGGGCTCAGAATGCAGAAGGCCCCGCCGTGCAGATGCAGGAGCACGGGAAGCCGGCCGCTCGCGTCCTTTGGCCGATACACGACCACGCGAACGTCGGGCTCGTTCTCGGGGCCGGGAATCAGGCGCTCTCCGATCTCGAGCGCCTCGCGGTGACGATCCGTCAACTCCATGCCCGGGTAGACCTCATCGGGTTGGCTGCGGTCGATCGGGAGTAGTTGCTGGGCGCGGGACATCGGGTGCCTCCATCGTGACTGCCGACCGTACAACCTACAGCAGAGCGGAACGATGGTGGCCCTGGTTCGGGCGAGGAGTTTCCGGAGCCCGGATTGGGGGCGCCATCCCCACCCCAACTTCGATCCAACTGAACGCCCCGTACGGGAACTCGAACCGGGACCCAGGAGCCGGCGCATCTCTCCTATCCTCTTGGACCGTGTCTCGCCGCATCAGACTGGTGCTCGTCGATTCGAGCGGAGGGCCGCTGGGTACGCTTCCGATGTTCGATGTCGAGACGCCCTGGTGGTCCGAGGTCGAGACCGTCGTCACCGCGGCGCGGGCGCTCTTCGGGGTCGATCTATTCGTGTTGCGGGTGGTCGATGTAGACGGCGGGAAGTTCATGTGCAACGGGCTCGTGACGTACACCGCCGAGGTAACGGGTGCGCTCTCGGCGGTGCCGACGCTGGAGCCCGCACCGAACGGTCTCCCCCTCGGCGACGAGCCCCTGCGCGCCACGTGGGCGCGTCCCGGCGGGATCGCCTCGACCGTCGCGTGGGCCGACCGCGTGCTCGAGGAACTCGGGACCCCGCGCACCGGTCCCGTCGTACAGACGAAGGCCTGGAACCTCTCGTCGGTCCTGCGCGTGCCGATCGGCGACGGCGTCGTGTGGTGCAAGAGCGTGCCGCCGTTCCTGGCGCACGAAGGAGCGATCATCGGGTGGCTCGCACGTGAGCGGCCGACACTGGTCCCGAACCTGCTGGCGGCCGACCCCGCCCGCGCGACGGTGCTCCTCGCCGACCTCGGAGCTGACGAGCAGTGG
>JABSQW010000040.1 GCA_013215605.1 Myxococcales bacterium | reverse complement strand
CCTCGTGACGCTGGTCGGCGTCAAGTTCACCGAAGCGGGAGGCGCCGCCCAGCGGGCCGTCGATGGGATCTGCGCGCAGCTCGGCCAAGAGCGGCGCAACCCGCCGCCGCCCGCCCCGGCGCTCCCGGGCGGCGAGATGGAGTCACTCACCGCGCTGCGCGCGGAGATGGCCGTCGCGCTGGCGCAATTCCCCGGCGGCTGCGCGGCGCTCGATGAAGAGTGCATGGACCACCTCGTCACGATGTACGGAACCGCAGCACCCCGCGTGCTTCAGGCCGCCGCGGGCGACCGCGAGCACCTCGAACGCGTCACCCCCGAAAGTCCCGTGATCGGCGCACAGGTCGTCTACTCGCTCCGCCACGAAATGGCGCTGGGCCTCGATGACATCGTCATGCGGCGCACCGAGCTCGGTGCGCGCGGGGACGCGGACGAGCGCGCCATCGACCGCTGCGGGGCGATCGCCGCCCGCGAAGCCGGCTGGAGCGAAGCGCGGCTCGAGCGGGAACTCACGGCGCTTGGCGCCGCGCTGCAGCGCTCGCGCATTGGTTTCGAGAACCGCGATGGAGATGCAAACCGCTCATGACCTCGAGCCGACGCGTCCTGCTGATCGCACCGCAGCCCTTCTACGAACCCCGCGGAACGCCGATGAACGTGCTCCAGATCTGCCGGGTACTGACCGAGGCCGGGATCGAGGTGGATCTCGCAACGTATCCCATCGGCGAAACCGTCGAGATGCCCGGCCTGCGCGTCCTGCGAGCGCCCCGGGTTCCGTTCATCGAGTCGGTGCCGATCGGCTTCTCGAAGCGCAAGATCGTGCTCGACGTCTCGCTCGGATTGCTCGTGCTCTCGCTGCTCATCCGGCGCCGCTACCGCGTGGTGCACGCGGTGGAGGAGGCCGTCTTTCTGGCGCTGCCCTTCACCTGGCTCGGCGTGCCGCTCATCTACGATCTCGATTCGCTGATCAGCCACCAGCTCGAGTACTCGGGGGTGGTCGGGAGCCCCGCGCTGCTCTCCCTCATCGAGAGCTGCGAGCGCCTCGCCCTCCAGCGCTCAACCGCAGCCGTCACCGTGTGCCGCGCGCTCACGGACTCCGCGCGCGAACTCCACCCGGGTGCGCGGATCTTCCAGGTGGAGGACACGCCGCTGCCGGAATCGCTGCGCGATCCGAAGCCCGAAGCCGTCGAGGCCCTGCGCAACCGCCACGCCCTCGCCGATCGCCGCGTCGTGGTCTACACGGGCAACCTCGAGTCCTACCAGGGTATCGACCTGTTGCTCGAAGCAGCGCCCCTCGTGCGCGAGCGGGTGCCCGAGGTGGCGTTCGTTCTGGTGGGCGGTGTGGCGAGCCAGGTCGACGCCTTTCGCAACCGCGTGCGCGAGCTCGGGCTCGCCGGCAGTGTGATCGCAGTGGGCGCCCAGCCACCCGCGTCGATGCCCGAGTGGATGGCCCTCGGTGAGGTGCTCGTGTCGCCGCGGAGTCAGGGCCAGAACACGCCGCTCAAGATCTACACGTACATGCACGCCGAGCGGACGATCGTCGCCACCGACCTCGAGACCCACACCCAGGTGCTCGACAGCTCGTGCGCCGTGCTGTGCGCGGCCGAGCCCGACGCGTTCGCCGACGGCATCGCCCGGGTGCTCGAAGATCCCGAGACCTTTGCAGACATCGCCCGCGCCGCGCGCAAGCGCGTCGAAAGCGAGTACAGCTTCGAGGCCTTCGGGCGAAAACTCCTCGAAGCCTACGCGACCCTGGAACCCTAGAAACCGCCCTCGACGCAACCTGGGGACGTTCGGGGTTCGGGGTGGGCGGGGGGCTTTTCGGCGCGCAGGGCGAGCATGTAGCCACGGGTCCAGGGCAGGAGCGCATCGAGGCACGACCAGAGCCACGCGATCGGGTAGATCCTGCTGTAGAGCCGGAAGCTCTTCTCGTGGCGGGCGAGTTCGTCGCCCGTGAGCACCAGGCCCTTCTCGGTCGACGCTGTGCGCGTCTTCCGCGTCACCGCCCAGTTGAGCGCGATGTCGAGAACCTCGGAGAAGAAGCGGTTGTAGGTCATCGTCTGCGTGACCCGCATGCCCTCGGGCAGCAGCGCCTGGAGCTCGGCGATCGTGTAGCCGGGGCGGAGGTGCCCGTGCCACTCGTCGGTCAGGCCAAGGGCGTCGCGCAGCGGTCGCAGGAACGGCGAGCGCTTCGCGTGCGGCACGTTGAGAATCATCGCACCGCCCGGGCGGAGCGACCGCGCGAGATCGGCTACGAGCTCGCGATCGGTGGTCACGTGCTCGAGCATGTCGACGACCACGACCGCGTCCAGCGTCGCGTCGCCAAACGGGACACTCGCCCCGTCCACGCGATAGACCTCTTCGCCCACGAGCTCGCGGATCGAGTTCACGGTCTTCTCGTCGAGGTCTGCGCTGCGCCAGCGACCACCGCGCTTGCGGAACAGGTAGCTGATCACTCCGTTGTCGGAGCCGAGGTCGAGCGCCTCGAAGCCCTCGTCACCAAGGTGCTCGCCCAGCAATGTGCAAAGGGCGCGCCACTTGGCTTGTTTCAGGACCGACTTTTCGAACAGGCGGACCGGCCAGGGAAGGGTGGTATCCATGGGCTCTGCATCGGTTGGATGACGTCACGTCCTGAGGCGGCTCTCAGGTCCGCTGCGGATCCGGCCGAACTAGTCGGGCAGACCCCCGAGTGAGGCTCCCTGCGATGGCGAAGATTCTGGTGACCGGCGGAGCCGGTTTCCTCGGTACGCACCTGGTTGCACAGCTGGTCAAGCGCGGAGACGAGGTCCGCAGCTACTCGCGGAGCCACCCCGAGACGCCCGCAGACGGCGTCGAGTACCGCCAGGGCGACATCCGAGACGGCGACGCGGTCGACGCTGCAGTCGAGGGGATGGACACGGTCGTCCACCTGGTGTCGAACTTTCGAAGCGCGGCGTCCGATTCCGAGGCCCACTCGATCAACGTCGACGGTACGAACAACGTGCTTCTCTCCGCCGTGCGCCACCATGTGAAGCGGTTGGTGCACACCAGCACGATTGGCGTTCACGGTAGCGTCCTCGATATCCCCGCGAATGAACAGACCGCCTTCAACCCGGGAGATGCCTACCAGGAGACGAAGCTCGTGGCGGAACAGCGCGTCTGGGAGGTCTATCGCGACACCGGCCTCCCGATCAGTGTGGTGCGCCCGATCTCCTTGATCGGTCCCGGCGACGAGCGGATGCTCAAGCTGTTCAAGATGATCAAGAAGCGTCGATTCTTCATGGTGGGCGACGGTGCCGCGCTCTTCCAGCCCGCCTACGTGGACGACGTGGTCGCGGGCTTCCTTCTCTGTATGGAAAAAGAGGAGGCTGTAGGCGAATCGTTCATTCTGGGCGGGGACGAGTACATCCCGCTCGTGCAGTTGGTTGCCATGATCGCCGAGGAGTTCGACGTGGCGCCCCCCGGCGTGAGGATTCCCATGGGTCCGATGAAGCTCATGGCGGATGTCTGCGAGGCGATCTTCTCGCCGCTCGGAATCGAGCCGCCGCTCCACCATCGNCGGCTCAGCTTCTACCGCAACAACCGCGCGTTCACGATCGAAAAGGCCCGAAACCTGCTCGGCTTCGAGCCCCGGGTCTCGCTTCGTGAGGGCCTGCAGCGCACGATCCACTGGTACGAAGAGAACGGCTGGCTCTGAACGGCATCACGCTGGCCCCAGAAGGGACTCCGCCCGTTAGTTGCCCCTCGCCCGCGCGTCCCCTGCGCGCGTTCTTCCGTACACCGAAATGCGATCCCGATTCCACGCAGAGATCAACCGATTTCTTCGCATTTCCATCACATATCCCACTTGATTTCCCCACATTTCCTCGACGGAACGACCCGGGCTCAGTGACGCCCGCGCGTGATGGGGGTGAGCATCCAGTGCGCGTACGGTTCTGCTTGCAGATGTTGTGATCTGCGGAGGCAAAGCCTCCATAGCTGCCGGAGCAAACTGATGTTGCGTGCTGCTCAACGACTCCTTCCGATCGGGTTCCTCCTTCTGGCCACCACCGCCGCAGACGCGGCCCTGGTAGGCCACTGGAACCTCGACGAAGGAGTTGGCATCACCGCCGGAGATGTTTCGGGCAACGGCAATGACGGGACGATCGTCGGCGACCCGGCGTGGATCGCCGGCGTCGACGGCGACGCGCTGGCTTTCGACTTCGACCGCGTCATGGTCCCCGACTCGGCTGCGCTCGACATCGCCGGCCCCATCAGCATCACCGTCTGGGTCCGCCCCGATCGCAAGGCCACCCAGTACCTCGTCAAGAAGGCCCGCTTCGGCGACTTCGACGGCTACGAGATCGCGCTTTCGAGCAGTGGCGTCCCGTTCGTCCGCTTCAACCAGCAGTCGTCGGGCAACCGCTTCAAACTGAACGGCGCCACCGCCTATCCCGTCGACGGCTCCACCTGGATGCACCTCGCGGCCGTATTCGACGGCTCGGAGATCCTCCTCTACCTCGACGGCGTCCTCGACGCGACGCTCGCCGCGTCCGGCCTCGTCATCGGCGAGAACGATCTAGACCTCAGCATCGGTGCCCAGGACACGGGTTCCGGGCGCCTCCGAGGCGCCCTCGACGGGTTGCGCATCTTCGACCACGCGCTCGACGCCGTCGAGATCGCCGCTGTAATGGGCGGCGGTGGGGGAGGGGGCGGTCCCACCGACACCGATGGCGACGGAGTGATCGACAGCGAGGACGCCTTCCCGAACGACCCCACCGAGTGGTCGGACGTCGACGGCGTCGGCGACAACACCGATCTCGAAGGCGACGACTCGCCCGACCCCGCCGAGCCGCCGGCGGGCACGAACCCCGTCGCCGGTGACGGGGACGACGAGGTCGCCCGGTTCGAGTTCTCGACAGCGAGCGGCGCCACGGCAGTCGACACGTCGGGATTTGCGAACCACGCCAGCTTCACGGGCTCTGGCGGGTGGGGCGCCGGCCAGAGCGGCTCCGGCCTCGCCCTCGACGGCTCCGGCGCGCGCGTGCTCGCCCCCCACGCAGCGTCGCTCGACCTCTCCAACGCCCTCACCCTCTCGACCTGGATCCGCCCCGAGCAAAGGCGGACGCAGTATCTCGTCAAGAAGGCC
>JABSQW010000004.1 GCA_013215605.1 Myxococcales bacterium | reverse complement strand
GGCTCCACGAGACGTTTCGGGACGGCTATTTCCACGCCCTTCCCTTTCACAGGGACCGCCTCATCGAGATCTTCGACGCGTGCGACGACCCCCGCTGTCGCGAAGCCCGCAAGGACCTCGACACGCTCGGCGCCCCCGCGCTGACCCCCAACGAGTGAGAACCCGGGTTGGCCTGGCTAGTGGGAGCAGGGGGACGGGACGCGGAGCTCGACGGGGCGGAAGACGGCGATGGGGACGAGCCAGGTTGGCGGTCGGTAGCGTGGCACGTCGCTTCCAACCCGATGCTCGAAGCGCTCTCCAGCGACCTCGTAGCGGATCGTTCCTCCCCGGGCGTCTCCGACGCGGCGCCAGAACTCGAACCACGCGAGGCCGCGGTCCGGATTTCCCGCGAAGGCGGCGAGCGACGCCAGGTCCGACGCGAGGATGCGCACAGGGCGCTGGGCGTCGGTCCGGTCCGCCGATCGCCCCATCAAGAGGTGGTTGGCCGTGGCGCCCTCCGTGCGGAGGTTGCTGAACATCGCCATCGCGTTCTCCGTGCGAAGCCCCAGGTACGGACTCGCCCCGTTGATGAAGAACAGCAGCGGAATCGCGAGCCACGCCCCGCTCCCGAAGCGCGGCAGCGCGAGCGGCTCGCGCGCCCGCCACGCCTGCACCGCGCAGCCCCCGAGGAACACGCTCAGGGGCGCCGCGTAGAGCGAGAACAGACCGAGGTGGACTTCGGACGCGCGATCGTCCGAGACGAGCGACGCCACCGCGAAACCCAACGCGACGGCGATCCCGGTGCAGAGACGTCGCAGACGCGGGCTGCCAGGGGCCGCCGAACGCTGCCCCCAAACCGCCGAAGTGAACGCCGCGAGCCTTTCCGCGCCGATGAAGAGCGTGAGCAGCGCGAGCAGCGCGGTCGAGAAGTCGATGTAGAACGCGAAGCCCGAGAACGGGATCGCGTAGTGGAATGGCAGTACGATGAGCACCGCGATGGGCCAGCCGCGCCGCGTCAGCAGCAGCAGCGCCGCCAGCCCCTCGATGGCGAGGGTCCCGTAGATCGCGAGTCCCGCGTGCAGCGGAAAGGCGCTGGCACCGAGACCCCGCGCGATACCGTCGGACAGCGCGACCGCGCAGCTGGCACCGGGATCGAGGAAGCCCTCGTTGAGCTTGTGGAAGAAGCTCCAGAAGTAGAGGAGCACGACGATGCCGCGACCCACCGGCGCGTAGCACGCGAACGCCGACTTCGGGTCGCGCCGAGCGACGAGGGCCAGCAACACCGCGACGTTCACGAACGCGGCGAGCGTGTAGTGGTTCGACGTGACCGGCGACGAGAGCGCGTAGCCCGCGAGCTGGCTCGCCGCCAGCACGGCGAGGGGAAGGGCGAGATCGGGGCGAACGAGCGTGACGATGGCAGCCGCGACCGCGACGAGGTCCGCGGCGCCGGCCGGATGATCGGGCCAGGGGATCGAGAAGCGGTGGTGGAAGAGCAGCGCCGCCGCCCAGGCGATGGCGAACCAGCGCTCGGGTGCCGCGGCGGGCGCTCGAGCCGTTTGCTCCGATTGCGATCCCTCGGGCGACAAGCGAACTCCTGGAGGTCCCGGCCGCTCAGGTCCGGGTGCGCCGGATCAGCGGGTTGTAGCAGGGCGACGCCCACGGGTCGTAATAGCGCACGTAGGCGAGCTTCCGATCGGTACGCTCGCCGTTCTCGTAGAAGTTGGTGGAGAGCAGGAAGGCGCCGTGCAGCTCGACGCGGTGGCCGATGGCCGCGTAGTCCGGGCGGTCGCCGAAGCGCCGGTGGTCCTTCGCGAAGGCAGTGAGGACGTCGTCTTCGATGTCGAGATCCGGCAGCGCGCTGCGAATCTTTCGCGCCAGCGCGCGGTCGCTCCTGGCGAGGCGAACGCGGAGAACCGCAAAACCGGCGGCCGCGAGCGCGGCAACGGCGGCCGCGAGCTGTAGGAAACGCCGACGGGTGCCGCTCACGGTTCGCGCCTGCGCTGCTTCGCCGGCGTCACGAAAGCAGCCGACGCGCCGCGCGCAGCGACAGCGCGCACAGCGTCAAGCTGGGATTCGCGGGAGGAGCCGTGGGGAAGACGCTCGACCCGACCACCACGAGGTTGCGTACCGTGTGATGCACGAGGCCCGCGTCTACGACGCTCGACGCCGGATCGACGCCCATCGCCGTCGTGCCGAGAATGTGCGACTCGGTGTTGTTCACCTTCCGGCGCACCTCCTTCTCGACGGGCAGACTTGCCAGCAGCGTCTCGGCGTCGCGGCCGACACGCCGCAGCGTCGCCATCGCATAGTCGGATCGCTCCTCGAAAACGACGAGCGGCCGCGTCGGGTCGTCGGGCGACACCTCCACACGGTTGTTCGGCAGCGGGAGGTCTTCGATGATGAACTTGAGCTTCACGCGCTGCCGCAGCGGACCGCCGGGCGACGCGAACAGCGGAACGCTCCAGGTCTCGACGAGCGCCGCTCCCCGGCGGCGCCGGTGTGGCCCGTCGTAGAACGCGTAGCCGTGTCCGGTCATGCTCGTCGATCCGAGGGGGAACGCGCCTTCGGCCAGCGGGACGTCGACGTCGACCGACAGCTGTTCGACGAGACCGCGCCCCACCGCCGGGCCGTCGAGCGAGGAGCGCAGCAGGATATGCGGATTGAACAGGCCATTCGTACCGAGCACGAACAGCTCACCTCGCGCTCGCTGCTCGCGCCCGCCGGATCGGTAGATCAACGACGTCGCCTGACCGGCCTGCACGTCGACGGCGTCGACGCTCGCCCCGGTTTCGAGCGTGACGCGCGGATCCGAAAAAAGACCGGGCAGCCCGTTCGCGATGGTGAACTTCGCATCCACGGGACAGAGCCCGCACACGCCGCTCCCACAGCACGGCGGACGCTTGCCGGTAGCGCGGGTCGGTCGCGCGCACGGCAGGTGGAAGAACTTGTCGGGGAAGGAGGCCTTGAGGAGCTCATCGACGCGGCTCAGCGTGTGCGGCGGTTGCGGATAGGGTCGACTGCGGGTGAAGGGCGTGTCGTCGCTCGGCCCGGCCACCTGCATGAGGTGCTCGGCGTCGCCGTAGTAGGGCTCGAGATCGTCGTAGCCAAGCGGCCAGTCCCGCCCCACGCCGTAGCGCGTACGGAGCTCGAAGTCGGCGGGCAGCATGCGCGGCGTGGCCGCCCACCAGCAGTTCGAGCCACCCCCCAGCGCGAGGTTGAACACCCAGAGCTTGCTCGTCCGGTTGTCGATCGCGCGCTGCGCCTCCCGCTGCAGGCCCAGCGGGTGCTCGAGCTGCCACGCGTGGTTGCGCGCGACGCCCTTCTCGAGCACGAGGACCCGTGCATCGCGGCGAGCGTGGCGCAGGTACTCGTGGAGGAAGAACGCCGATCCGAACCCGGAGCCCGCAACTACGAGATCGTATCCGTCCGCTGACGCCAGATCGCCGCCTCCCGCCCGTACGCGCCTCGCGGGCGCGCCGCTCTGCCGATCCGCCACCGCGGACCCCCGAGATACCGCAGACCTCATGGTAGGATCGCGCGGGAACTCGACAAGACCGCACGAGACCCCTTTCGGAGACTGGAGTGGAGGGGGTCGTCGCGGCGGCGTTCAGGAGAGGGTTGGCCCCGATGCGCGCAATTGGGCTCGTGGCGGCCGCTTTTCTACTCGTCGGTCACGTTCAGGTCTTCGACTTCGTCTGTGACGACGCGTTCATCTCGTTCCGCTACGCCGCCAACCTCGTGGAGCACGGCGAGCTCGTTTTCAATGTGGGCGAGCGCGTCGAGGGCTATTCGAACTTCCTGTGGACCGTCGCGATGGCGCTGCTCCTGTGGCTCGACCTCGATCCGGTGCCCGGAAGCCAGGTTGCCGGCCTCGCCGCAAGCCTCGGCACGCTGGCCGTCACGGCCGCGTTCCACCGGCGCCTCGACCGCCCGGGATCCCGTCGAACTTCAGGTTGGGACGCGCTCGCGCCGCTGCTCCTCGCGTCGAGCTCCGCATTCGCGTGTTGGACCAGCGGCGGGCTCGAGACCGCGCTGTTCACGCTGCTCCTCACGCTTGCCTCCATGACGCTGTGGGCCGCGCGCCACGACGGCGAGACGCGCGCCGCGGGTTGGGGTGGGGTGTGGGCCGGCCTGGCCGCCTTGGCGCGGCCCGAGGGCGTCCTCTTCGCCGCTGCCGCCACGCTGTGGAGCCTGATCGGCGCTCGGCGCGGCCCCGACCGCGAGGCATCGAACGCTGCCAGCCTCCGCTTCATCGCGGCGTTCGGCGCGGTCTACGCGCCGTACTTCGTGTGGCGTTGGATCTACTACGGCTGGTTCTTCCCGAACACCTTCTACGCGAAGTCGTCGGGTCTCGAGCTGTGGTGGCCCGGCGCGTTGTACGTGCTCGATTTCCTCGTGCAGAGTCAACACCTCGTGGTTCTGATGGCGATTGGCGCGTGGCTCCGACCGATCGACGATCGGCGCGACGCACGCATCACCGGCTTCGCGTTGATCGTCACACTGGCCTTCGCGCTGCACGTCGCGCGCGTCGGCGGCGACTTCATGGCCCTTCACCGCTATCTCGTCCCGCTACTCCCGCTCCTCGCGCTCGCTGCGGTCCGCGGTGCACGAGCGCTCTCGCGTCGCGTCCTCGCCGCGCGGTCGCCCCGGGCTCCGCTCCTGTTGCGCTCGGCGGCGGCGGTCTTCGCGGCGGCGCTGCTCGCGCAGGCCGTCTTCGTCGCGCGCGACACCCTCGTCCCGCGCATCGAGTTCGGGATCGATTCGGTCGGACTCCTGCGCCGCTACAGCGACCAATGGACCCTCGCCGGTCGCTGGTTCGCCGACCACGCACCGGCGGATGCATCGCTGGCGATCACGGCCGCAGGAGCGATTCCCTACTACTCGGGTCTCACCACCATCGACATCCTGGGACTCACCGACGAATGGATCGCCCACTCCGTCCCGCCCAGCATCCTCCGCGCCGGCCACACCCGCCAGGCACCCGACGCGTACCTCCTCGAGCGCGGCGTCGACTACCTCGTCTACCACCCCAACATCGCGGAGACCCCGCCGAAGCCGGTGCGACGGCGCTGGGGCGACATGGGGTTCCGCTGGCGCACCGTGGCGCTGTCGGACCAGCCGCCGCTGTGGATAGGATTCTGGGAGCAGGAATCGCTCGGCGATCGGAACTGAGAGGAACCGAGGGGGGTTCAACCGGCGGCGGCGTAGAAGAGCTTCAGCACGTCGATCATCGGCTGAACGTCCGCCGTGCCCGCCATCTCGCGGCACGAGTGCATCGAGAGCATCGGATTGCCGATGTCGACCGTGCGGATACCGACGCGCGCGGCGGAGATCGGTCCGATCGTCGAGCCGCAGGCCAGATCGCTGCGGGAGACGAAGTGCTGGGGCGTCACGCCAGCGCTGCTGCAGAGATCGTTGAAGTGGCCCACCGTGTGGGCATCGCTCGCGTAGCTCTGGTTGGCATTGAGCTTGATGACGGGGCCGCCCCCCAGGACGGGGCGGTGACTGGGCTCGTGGCGGTCGGCGTAGTTGGGATGCACCGCGTGCGCCATATCGGCGGAGATCAAGGTGGATGCGGCGAGGGCGCGGGCGAGGCCCTGCGGCGCGCCGCCCTTGAAGCCGGAGACGCAACGCTCGAGGACGTCCGCCAACAGCGAGCCCGCGGCGCCCTGGGCGCTGCGGCTGCCGACCTCCTCGTGGTCGAAGAGAACGATCGCTCGCGTGAAGCGAGGCAGCTCGGACCCGCCTTCGCCCGCCGCCACGAGCGCGGACACCGCCGCGTGGCAGGACGCGAGATTGTCGAGGCGCGGCGCGAAGATGAACTCGCCGCGGCCGCCGGCCACGCTGGAGGGCTGCACGTCGTAGGTCATGAGCTCGAAAGCCAGCACCTGGTCGGCTGCGACGTCGGCGATCTTCTGGGCCTTGAGCTCGGTGGCGAGAAGCTCGGCGAGGTCGGGCGTGTCGCCGAGGCCGGTGACCGGCACGCCGTGGGTCTGCGCGTTGAGCTTGACGCCGTCGGTCGTCACTTCGCGCTGCAGGTGAATGGCGAGGTTCGGAACGCGCAGCAGCGGGCGGCCGAAGTCGATGAGCACGCTCTTGCGCGCGTCGCCGTCGCGGAGCGTCACCCGACCGGCAAGCGAGAGGTCGCGGTCGAGCCAGGTGTGGAGCAGCACAGCCCCGTAGGTCTCGACGCCGAATTGGTGGTAACCGTGTGCGCGGACATCGGCGAGGGGCTTGAGGCGGAGGTTCGGCGAATCGGTATGGGCGCCGACGATGTGGAAGCCGCCCTCGGCGGGCGTCGTGCTGCCGACCTGGAACGCCGAGATGCTGCTCTCGCCGCGCACGACGAAGCGCCGGTCGCCGGGCGAGAGGTCCCACACCGACGACTCGAGGAGCTCCGTGTAGCCGTCGGCCGAGAGGCGGCGGCGCGTCTCGGCGACGGCGTGGTAGGGCGTGGGCGAACGATCGATGTACGCAAGGAGATCGGCGACACTGTCCGACATTCGGCGCAGGATAGCGCTGTCGCCCGGCGTGCGCGGCGCCGAAAGTCCGACCGGAGGGAGGCCCGGCCTCTACTTGCGGCTCGTCACCGCAAACGTCTCCTCGGGCGACAGCACGAGATTGTGCCGCCCGTGGAGCGCGAAGTAGACGAGGCCGAGCGCGTACCAGATCGCCGCGCCCACCACGACCTTCTGATACACGGGGTCGCTCACGAAGAGCGCGACGAGCGTGGTGGCCGCGATCGCGAGCGCGACCACGGCTCCCGGAATCCCGAACGGGCTCCGGTACGGACGCTCGATGTTCGGCAGGTTCACGCGTAGCAGGATGAAGGAGATCATCTGGAGGCAGTACGAGAGCACCGCACCGAACACGGCCATGTTGAGCAGGACGGCGCCCACCGGATGGTCGGGGCCGAGGCCGTGAATCACGAGAGCCACCGCGTAGCCGAGCAAGCCCCCCACGGCGAGGGCCACGTGGGGCGCGTCGCGCGAGTTCGTGAGCGAAAGCCACCCGGGGAAGTAACCCGCCCGCGACAGCGAGAAGATCTGACGCCCGTATGCGAATACGATGGTGTGGAAGCTCGCGACGAGGCCCGCCACGGCCATCAGCGCCAGCACCTGCGAGCCGATGCCCACTCCGAAGATCGTCTTGAAGCCCTCGAAGAGCGGCTCGTCGGACGCGCCGAGGGCCGCGGCGCCCGGGGAGATCCCCGCGTTCAGGAACAGGGTGAGAAAGGCGCACACCACGAGGGTGGCGAGGCCGACGAGGATGCCGCGCGGCATGTCGCGCTGCGGGGCCTGGGCCTCCTCCGCGGCGAGGGGAAGCTCCTCGATGGCGAGGTAGAACCAGATGGCGAACGGCAGCGCCGCGAAGACACCCGCCACACCGAAAGGCAGCCAACGCGTGCCCCCCACCTCGGGTTCGACGTCGAGCGCGTGCGCCAGGTCGAAGTGCGGGATCGCACCGACGTAGAACACGCCGAGAATGCCGAGCGCGAGCAGCGTAATCAGCACGGTGAAACGGAAGGTCAGCGCCGCGCCCGCCATGTTGAGCCCCACGAACACCACGTAGGCGCCGAGCCACCAGAGTGGAGCCGCATCGGGGTTCGTGCCGAAGATGGCCCCCAGATAACCGCCGATACCCACCACGATGGTCGCCGGCGTGAGGATGTACTCCATGTTCTCCGCGAGCCCCGTCACGTAGGCGCCCCACGGTCCCATGGAGGATCGCGCGAACGAGTAGGCGCCGCCGGCGTGTGGGAGCGCGGCGGACATCTCGGCGATCGAGAAACACAGGCCGATGTACATCAGCGTAATGACGACGGTGGCGATCAGGAGCCCCCCGAAGCCGCCCGCGGCGATGCCGAAGTTCCAGCCGAAGAAGTCGCCGGAGATCACGGCGCCCACACCGAGCGCCCACAGCGACACGACACCCGCGTGGCGCTTGAGGCGGCGCTTCTCGAAGTACGCCGCATCGACGTCGCGGTAGACGACGCCCTTGTCCCCTCGACCTTCCGCCATGGCGACCCCCCAAGACGAAAGGTAACGGCCACACACTCCCAGCGCGGCTCAGCGGCTGAAAACTCACCGAGGCGGATGAACATCTGGAATTCGTCCAGGCGAGCAGCCCCGGGTGATGGGGGTTCACCCGTGCCCCAGGAGAGGGCCTCGCGGATGAGGTCGAGGTCCGGAATGAGGATCTCAGCCGCTTGGGAGGGCTGCGCGCAAAGCTCGCCCGGCGAGATCGAGCGCGGTCCCAGCGCGCTACCGCTTGCGCAGGTTCCTGGGCAGCACGCGCTTGCGCAGACGCAGTGCCGTTGGCGTGACCTCGAGGAGTTCGTCCTCGGCCATCCACTCGAGCGCCCACTCGATGCCTACCTCGCGCGGCGGCGAGAGCACGTTCGACTCGTCCTTCCCTGCGGCGCGGATGTTCGTCAGCTTCTTCGCGCGAACGGCGTTCACGTTGATGTCGCCGGGACGGCGGTTCTCTCCGACCACCTGTCCCTCGTAGACGGCGACACCCGCCCCGACGAAGAGGTTGGCGCGCTCCTGGATGTTGTAGAGGCTGTACGCAGTGGTCTTGCCCTGCTCGGTCGCCACCATGGCACCGGTGGTGCGCGTCGGGAGGTCGCCCGCCCAGGGCTCGTATCCGCGCACGGTGCGGTGGAGGATGCCGTCGCCGCGCGTGTCCGAGAGAAACTCGCTGCGGTAGCCGAAGAGTCCGCGACTCGGGCAGACGAACGTGAGACGTGTGCGCCCGTCCCGTTGCTCCATCGTCTCCATGCGGCCCTTCCGCTGTGCAAGCTTCTCGATCACGGTGCCCGTGTAGATGTCGGGCACGTCGGCCACGACGTCTTCGACGGGCTCGGAGCTCACACCGTCGATCTGGCGTTTGATGATCTCGGGGCGCGACACGGCGATCTCGTAGCTCTCGCGGCGCAGCGTCTCGATGAGCACCGCGATCTGCAGCTCGCCGCGACCCGCCACCACGAACGTGTCCGGGGAATCCGAGGCTGAAACGTGGATGGATACGTTGCCGAGCACCTCGCGCTGCAGGCGTTCGGCGATCTGGCGACTCGTGAGGAAGCGGCCGGCCAGTCCGGCGAAGGGCGACGTGTTGACCGAAAAGCGCACCTCGATGGTCGGGGGGTCGATGGCGATGCGGGGCAGCGACTCGAGGGTGTCCGTGGCGCAGATGGTGTCGCCGATCTCGATCGAGTCGATGCCGGCGATCACGGCGAGTTCACCCGGCTCGGCGACGTCGAGCTCCACGCGCTGGAGGCCGCGTGCACCGAGGAGCTTCGTGACGCGAAAGGTCTCCGACGTTCCGTCCTCGGCGAGGCGCGCGACCGTCTTGCCTCGTTCGAGCCTCCCCCGCTCGACGCGGCCGATCACGAGGCGGCCGATGTAGTCGTCGTAGTCGAGGGTGACCGCCTGGAACTGCAGCGGCCCCAGGGGGTCCACCTTCGGCGCCGGCGCATGTTCCAGGATCGTCTCGAGGAGCGGGCGGAGGTCTTCCATGGGGCCGTCGACCTCGAGCGCTGCGGAGCCATGCTTCGCCGACGCGTAGATGATGGGGAATTCGAGCTGGTCGTCGTTCGCCCCGAGGTCCACGAGCAGGTCGAAGACCTCGTCGATCACCTCGCCTGCGCGCTGCTCCGGGCGGTCGATCTTGTTGACCACGAGGATCGGCTTCAGACCGCGCGCGAGCGCCTTCCCCACGACGAAGCGCGTCTGTGGCATGACGCCCTCGACGGCGTCGACGAGCAGCAGCACCGCGTCGACCATGCCAAGCACCCGTTCGACCTCGCCCCCGAAATCGGCGTGCCCCGGCGTGTCGACCAGGTGGATCCGCACGCCCTCGAACTCGATCGACGTGTCCTTGGCGCGAATCGTGATGCCGCGCTCGCGTTCGATGTCCTCGCTGTCCATCACGCGCTCTTCGACCTGCTGGTTCGCACGGAAGGCGCCCGTCTGGCGCAGCAGTCCGTCCACGAGCGTCGTCTTGCCGTGGTCGACGTGCGCGATGATCGCGAGGTTGCGGAGATTCTTGCGAGGCTCTTTCACGTGGCGCGGCAACCTAGCAGAGAAGCAGGGGAAATGCGGATGCTCGCGCTACCCTGCTCGCCTTACGGGAGGACCATGGCTGACGCAGCGGCGGTCCCGGCGCTCGACCTGACGCAGCCGGGCCAGCTCTTGTTCATCGGTTGCGGGGGAACCGAGCTTCCCGACGACGTTGCGTCTCTCATTTCGGAGGGCCGCGTCGGCGGCTTGATCCTGTTCGCGCGCAATGTCCGGGACCCTGTACAGGTTCGCGCGCTCGTGGACGACGCCCACTCCCGCGCACCCGCGGGTACACCGCTCACGGTCGCGATCGACCAGGAGGGCGGGCGCGTCCAGCGCCTGCGAGAGCCGTGGACGGTGTGGCCGCCCATGGGGACCGTGGGCGCTCGCGACGACGTGGCGCTCACCCGACAGGTCGGCTTCGCGATGGGGCGCGAACTCGCCGATCAGCGCATCGACCTCGACTTCGCGCCCTCGGCGGACGTCGCGACGAACCCCACGAACCCGATCATCGGCGACCGCAGCTTCGCGGCTGATCCCACCAGCGTGTCGCGTCACACCTGCGCGTTCATCGAGGGGATGCACGAGGCCGGCGTTGCGACCTGCGCGAAGCACTTTCCGGGCCACGGCGACGCATCGGTCGACAGTCACCTCGAGCTCCCGCACCTGACCTGTGACTGGGAGCGCCTCCGCGAGGTCGAGCTTCCTCCCTTTCGGGCGCTCATCGACGCGGGCGTGCCGAGTGTGATGACCGCTCATGTCCTGCTCGAGCAGATCGACAGCGAGCGCCCGGCCACGCTCTCACACGACGTGATCTCCGGACTGCGCGGCGAGCTCGGGTGGGACGGTCTCGTCTTCACCGACGACCTCGAAATGAAAGCCATCGCCGACCACTTCACGCCCGAGCAGATCGCGCGGGGCGCCCTCGGGGCAGGTGTCGACGCGCTGCTCGTCTGCTCGCAAACGGATCTCCGCGAGGCGCTGCTCGCCCAGCTCGAGCGACTGCCCGACGCGCTCCTCGAGCCGGCGCTGCGCCGCATGGGCGCGTTCAAGGCGCGCCACTCGGGCGGTCGCTTCGCGAGCGGCGCGACGCCCCCCTACGCCGAACACCGCGCGCTCGCCGCGTCCATCGAAGCCGCACCGTGAGTCCGCCAGCGATGCCTGCCAGGCGAGCTGGGACTGGCGCTTGCTGGGATCGATCGTGGTGTCGACGCTCGTCGACTACACGGCGACGCTCGCGGAGACCCTGCGCGGAGCCGGTTTCGAATCGCCTTCGTTCCGCTGACGCGCGCCCCCGAGCTCGTCGGCATGGGTGATAGACTCCAGCCGCCTTTTCAGCCGGAGGGGTCGATGGTCGAATACGATCCGTTTTCCGACGAGCTCGTCTACGGCGACAAGTACGCCCTCTACGCGAAGCTCCGCGAAGAGGCGCCCGTCTACTACAGCGAGAAGTGGAACTGCTGGGCGCTCTCGCGCTTCGACGCCGTGTGGGAGGCCTGCCAACACGACGCCTTCTCCGTCGCGAAGGGCACGACGCTCTCGCACCTGCTCACGAAGGTCCAGCCCGTCACCGCGATGCTCAACAGCATGGATCCGCCCGACCACTCGAAGCTCCGCGGCCGGATCCGCGCGTTCTTCTCACCGCGACGGATTCGCGAGCTCACGCCGCTGATCGAGCGCAGCGTCCGCGAGCTCTCCCTGCCGTTCGCCGACGGCGACGTCCACGACTTCGTCGACGCCTTCGCGCAGCCGCTCGCCACCTTCGTGGGCGCCACGGTGATCGGCCTGCCGCCGGAAGACTCGAGCTACATGCGCGACCTCGTCGGTCGCTTCTTTCTGCGCGAGGAGGGCAACCCCGGCCTCAGCGAGAGCGGGCTCGCCGCCATGATGGAGATGAACGACTACCTCGCGAAGATCTCGGAGGCTCGCCGCGACCGGCCGGCGGACTCGGAAGATTCGATCTCGGTGCTGCACGCGTGGGAGGATTCGCGGGGCCGCAAGCTCTCCGACGCCGAGGTGGCGTCGCACCTGTCGCTCCTCCTCGTGGGCGGCACCGACACGCTGCCGAAGGTCCTCGCCAATCTCTTGATCCGCCTCGAGGAGAACCCGGATCAGCGCGCCGAGCTCGCCGCCCATCCCGAGCATGCCGTCGCCGCGTTCAACGAGGCGGTCCGCCTCGACATGCCCACTCAGCAGATGGCGCGGTCACTCTCGCGCGACATCCACTTCGCCGGTCGGGACATGTGCGAGGGACAGCCGGTGCTGCTCCTGTACGCGTCCGCGAATCGGGACGCGCGCGAGTTCGACCGCCCCGACGCCTTCGATATGCACCGCAAGCCGCCGCGCTCGCTGGGATTCAGCCACGGCGCACACGCCTGCATCGGGCTGCACGTGGCACGCAAGGAGGGCGAGGTCGCGATCAACGAGCTCTTGAAGCACTTCCCGACCTACGAGGTCGATCGCTCGGGTCTCGAGCGCTACGCGACGGAGTTCGTGCAGGGCTACTCGAAAGTGCCCGTGCGCTTCAGCTGAAGTTCTCTCGCGATCAGCGCAGCGCGTAGACGGGGTCGCTCGGGTCGTGGCGACCAGGGGTCCAGGTTTCGTCGAGGGGCGAGAGCCGGTCGAGGCGCTGCCACTCGAAGACGAGCTGGCGGTTGGCGATGCGCCACTCGCCGTGTCGCCGCTCGAAGCGATCGAGGTAGCGAATGCCAAGGACGAGGTCGTCGACGTCGACGCCGTCCTCGGCGCGGACATGGTGGCCGATTGCGAGCGTCTCGCAGTGCGCGACGTCGCCGTCGAGCTCGATGAACGAGTTCCCGAGCTTGTGCATGGTGGAGCGGAAACGCGCCTGCACCTCGGTCTTCACGAACTCGACGAAGCCTTCGAGGTCGCCCTGGTAGGCGCCGTGATCGTCGTGAGCATCGGGGTGGTAGACGGAGCGCAGGAGCGCCTCGTCGCAGCGATCCACCGCCCGACAGTACGCGACGAGCTGGTCGTAGATCGCGGCGCGGTCCCGGGTGGCTTCGAGATCGTCCGGCACCACCGCGGTCGTGGGTCGCGCGTTGCGCGGCGGCTGCAGAGCAGTGTCGCTGCCGTCTCGGCGCCCCACCGCGTACGAAGCGTCGAAGCTCTGGGCGCCGATCGTCGCCACGCGCTCCCACTCGTAGCTCATGACGCGGTGGACGACGCGCCAGTCGCCGCCCCGGCACTCGAAGCGATCGAGGTAGCGCACGCCCATGATCAGATCGGTGGGCTCGGCGGCGCGAGCGTCGACGTGGTGGGCGATCGCGTAGGTCTCGCCGTACGCCTGGTCTCCGTCGACCTCGATCAGGACATTGCCCATCTTGTGCATGGTGCACGTGTAGGCGTCCATCACGATCTCCTTCACCCACGGAATGAAGCCGTCGACGTCTCCCTGGTAGCCGCCGTGGTCATCGAAGGCGCCGGGGTGATAGCCGGAGCGGACGAGCTCGGGGTCGCAGCGATCGACGCCGCGCGCGTAGCGCATGAGGGCGTCGTAGCAGGCGCGCTTGGCCACGAGGTCGCGAGCAGCCACCCGAACACCGACCCGTCGCGGGTGTCCGAATACCGGATCGCTCGCGTCCCGCGACCCGCGGAAGTACGAATCGGGCAGCGGCATCCCGAGACCCTCGTCGACCCGGTGCCAGTCCCAGGTGCAAACGCGGTCTGCAATCCGCCACTCGTCGTCGCGCCTTTCGAAGCGGTCGACGTAGCGCAGCCCGAAGACGAGGTCGCTGCCAGGCCCGTCGCCCCCGTCGCCCCCGTCGCCCGACTGGCGAACGTGGTGAGCCTCGGCGTAGGACTCGGCGTGGGCGGTGTCGGGTCCGCTGAGCTCCACCGCGATGTGGCCGCTGAAGTGCTGGGTGCGGTCGAAGATCGACCAGACGCCGGGCTCGAGCGTTTCGATGAACCCGTCCAGCGATCCCTTGACATAGCCGTGGTCGTCCCTGGCGTCGGGGTGGTAGGTGCTGCGAACGAGATCGGCGTCTCCGCGGTCGATGCCGCGCCAGTAGCGGGCCAGCACGTCTCGGATGGCTTGCTGATCGCCGAGCCGGGCCAGACGCGAGTTCATGAGGGCTCCACCGCGAAGAGGGCGGCCCTCGCAAGCTATCACGGCGGCCCGGGCGGCAGCGCGTCGGATCGCCCGGGCGAGACTCCCGCTCGCCACCGCGCCGTGTCAGAATGACGCGATCTACCACCGCAACGACCGGTGCAATCTCCAGGAGTCACCCCATGGACCGCTATCTCCTCATCTCCGCCGACTGCCACGCGGGCCCCCTACCCGACGTCGCGCGCAGCTACGTCGACTCGAAGTTCGTCGACCGGTTCGACGCCTGGATCGCCGACGTGGACGCCAAGAACGCCCGCCGCGCGGACCACACCGGCGAGGCGATCTACGGCGACGAGGCGATGGGCGACTTCGACGTCGAGTCGGCGGTCGCCGGGGGTGGCATGGACGGCGCGTGGGACTCGAAGCGACGCCTCGAAGAGATGAAGGGCGATGGCGTGGTCGCCGAAGTGATCTTCCCCGGCGGCAGCATGCAGACCGTCGGTCCTTTCGGCGCCGGTCTCATGACCTATCAGTACGAGCAGGACGCAGCACTCTGGCTCGAGGGCTGTCGCGCGTACAACCGCTGGCTCGCGGATTTCTGCGCCGAGGCGAAGGGCCAGCGCGGCGGCGTCGGCCTCATCACCGTCGACGACATCGACGTCACCGTCGCCGAAGTGAAGTGGCTGCGCGAGCACGACGTCAGCGGCGGGATCATCCTGCCGGGCGACACGAACGGACAGCCGTTCTACAACCACCCACGCTACGAGCCCCTCTGGGCCGTGTGCGAAGACCTCGCGATGCCGATCCACACCCACTCCGGGTGGACGCCCAACTACGGGAACTTCGACGGCTCCCTGGGCATCTTCCTCTACGAGATCGGCTGGTTCGCGCACCGCCCATTCCACTTCCTCGCGTGGTCGGGCGCCTTCGAACGCCACCCGAAGCTACGTTTCGTGATGACCGAGCAGGGCGCCACGTGGATCCCCGATGCTCTCGAGCAGCTCGACCGGACGTACGAGATGCCGATGTTCCGCCACCTTCGACGCAAGCTCCCGCTGAAGCCGAGCGAGTACTTCCGGCGCAACGGCTTCATCGGCGCGGCCTTCATGGGCGACGACGCCACGGTGGCGCGCCACGAGATCGGCGTCGACAAGCTGATGTGGGGCTCCGACTACCCGCACATGGAAGGCACGTGGCCCCACACCGCGGAGAAGCTGAACGACGCCTTCAAGAACGTGCCGCGGAACGAGGTCGAAAAAATAGTCGGCGGCACGGCCGCTTCGGTCTACGGGTTCGATCTCGACAAGCTCCTGCCGCTGGCCGCCGAGTTCGGTCCGGAGCGAAGCAGCCTGGGAATCGACTGATCCGAAACTCGAGGAGAAGTGCCATGGATCGCCATCTCGTCATCTCGTCCGATTGTCACGCCGGACTGCCGCCGGGCGGCTACCGCGAGTATCTCGACCCGCAGTACCGCGACGCCTTCGACGCGGCCATGAAGATCCAGGTCGAACGCACCCGCGAGCTGGAAAAGCACTTCCTCGTCGGCGACATCAATGCGCAGTGGCGCACGGGGAACGAAGCCGCGCTCACCGGGGCGTGGGATCACGGCGAGCGCATCAAGGTGCTCGACGGCGACGGCATCGCCGGAGAGGTGATCTTCCCCGACGGCATCACCGAGATGAACGCGCCGCCCTTCGGCGCGGGAATCGGACTCAGCCCCAAGGGCGCCGATCGCGAGCTGCAGTGGGCCGGCGCACGCGCTCACAACCGCTGGCTCGCCGAGTTCTGCCAGATGGCGCCGGAACGCCGCGCGGGCGTCGCCATCGTCCCCGCGACATGGGACATCGACGAGGCGATCCGCGAGGTGCGCTGGGCGCGCGAGAACGGGCTCCGCTCGATCATGATCCCCGTGATCTGGGGCGACCACGCCCCCTACCACCACCCCTGTTACGACCCGCTCTGGGCCACCTGCCAGGACCTGGAGACGGTCGTCCACTTCCACTCCGGCCCCGCGGACTCGGAGCAGTACTTCGGAGCGTGGCCACCGAATCCCGGCGAGCCCACGCTGCGCGGCGCGATGGGGATCTACGTCTCGGAGGTCTGCTGGTGGGTGGCCCGCCCGCTCACGTTCCTGATCTGGGGCGGAATCTTCGAAGAGCACCCCGAGCTGCGGGTGGCAATCACCGAAGGCACGGCCCAGTGGGTCCCCTCCTTCCTGCAGCTCCTCGACCAACGCGCATCGAGTCACCCGGGCAGCTCGAAGCTCGGCGACTACACGAGCCACCTGTCGATGAAGCCGAGCGAGTACTTCGCGCGCAACATCCGGGTCGGGGCGTCGATCCCACGGCCGGAGGTCATGATGCGCCACCAGATCGGCGTGGCGAGCCTGATGTGGGGGAGCGACTACCCGCATCCCGAAGGCACCTGGCCCAACACGGCGGCGCGACTCGCGGATTCCTTCGTCGGCGTCCCCGAGGACGAGATCGCGGCGATCCTCGGCGGCAACGCGGTCGAGTTCTACGGTTTCGACAGCGAGAAGCTCGTGTCGATCGCGGCGGCCGTCGGGCCGGAGAAGAGCGCGTTTACCGCTTGATCCCCGCGGCCGCTTTCCACGCTTGCGCTAGAGGTCCTGCTCGGCCTCTAATGGAGCGGTGTCGTCCGGCACTTCGTCTCCCTCGCGAAGGCGCAGAAGAGCCGGATCTGATCGCTGTCCTGGCTCGCGACCAGGCGCAGGTCCTCGTAGCCGGGCTCGTTGTCGTCGAGTAGCCACGAGCACTGGCGCAAGCGACCGAGCGTGCAGCGGTCGGGGGCGGAACCGACGAACTCGACCACCTCGGCGACCGAGCGGATGCCGTCGAGCCTCTCCTGCACGGCGCTGCGGGCGCGCTTCTTCTTCGCGAGCGTGTCGCTGCGGTTCATGCCGCGGTGCGTGCGGTCATAGTCGGCGGCACGCTTCCCCGCGAAGACGTTGCAGCCCGCGAGATTCTCGCTCCCCGCCACGCGGCACACGAGGGCGAGCTCGTCCTCCTTCGTGGGGAGGCGATCCACGAGACTGCGATACGGGATATCGTTCTGCGTGACCACCCACGTGCAGTAGCGAGCGTCCTTCGCCACTTCCACGCAGCTCGTGGGAACGTCACCGACCCACCAGGAGACGTCGCTCGCGTCCTTCACCCATTCGGGAGCGTCGAAGCTCTCCGCCAGAAGCGGCGGCGCGAACAAGAAGGTGGCGAGCCCCGCCAGGACGGCGCTTCGAGTGGCGATTCGGTACATGGCTTCCTCCAGGTGGCCGGCGCCGGCCCTGTGGAGGCGACGGCGCGGCTCATCCTTCATCGCCCGCCCGGCGTGAATCCTTAGTTCGCAGGCGTCGCGAAACGCCCTGCGGCGGCCTGCCGGCTCGCAAAGGGCATCCGGGCGCGCCGATGGCGTTTTAGTCGCCGGCCGCGGCGCGTTCGTGCATCCTCCCGGCATGGCGAATCTCAACGGAAGTCGGGTTTCCCGGATCGTGCTCGGGGTTGCGGCCGTCGTGCTCGCTCTGTCGGGTCTCGGAATCTACACGTCCGATGGCGCGAAGAAGGCCCGGGCGCGGGAGCAGCGCCTCGCGGCGGCGCAGGAAGCCGGGCCCGCCGAAGTGGGGGCGACCCTCGAGGTCAATGTCGTTCGCGTGCGCCACGCGGCCGTCCGCGAGGTGGTCGAGCTGTCGGGAGTGCTCGAACCCGTTCGGGCGACGTGGGTGGCCGCGGAGAACGCGGGCCGAATCGTCGAGATCGCCGTGGCCGAGCACACTCACGTGGTCGCGAACGAGGTGCTCGTGCGACTCGACCCGGAGCTTCCGCGCGCCGCACTGATCCGCGCCGAAGCCGCACACGTTTTCGCGAAGTCGGAGCTCGCGCGACAGCAGCGGCTCGGCAAGCGGTCCGTTGCCAGCGAGGCCGAGCTCGACAAGGCCATCGCCGATGAGCGCAACACCTATGCGTCGCTCCTCGAGGCGCGCACAAGACTCGCGCACACCGAGATCCACGCGCCTTTCGACGGCCTCGTCAACTCTCTCGACTTCGACCCCGGCGCCTACGTCCAGCCGGGAACCCCCATCGCGGAAGTACTGGACGTCGCGTCGATCGAGGTGACGGTTCCCGTGAGCGCCCGGCAGGTGGGCGCGCTGTCCGTGGGACAGCCGGCGCGCGTCCGCATCGATCCACTCGGCAACTCGGTGATCCGGGGGACGATTGCAAGGGTGGGACACGCGCCGAACTCGAAGACCCAGCGCTACCCGGTGGTGATCGCGCTCGCCAATGCCGACGGGCGGCTGATCCCGGGCATGCTCGCGCACGTCGAGATGGAAGTGGGCAGCGCCAATTCGATGCGCGTGCCTTCGCGCGCAGTGCTCCACGAGTTCGAGCTCGACTACGTGTTCATCCTCGAGGATGGAGAGAAGCCGGGTGAAGGCGTCGTTTACCGGCGCCGCATCGACACGCGTCCCGTGCCCTTCCGCCCGGACTGGGTGGAGGTGCTCCGCGGCCTCGACGACGGAGTCGACGTCGCGGTGTCGGCCATCAGCCAGCTGCGCGACGGCCTGCGCGTGCGTGTCGTGTCGGGCGGAGGCCCCGTGTGAACCTTCCCGAGTTCAGCGTCCGCCAGGCCGTGCTCGTCAACGTGCTGTTCGTGGTCTTCATCGTCGGCGGCTGCAACGCGTTGCGCCTGACGGAAGTCGAGTACTTCCACGACGTCACGCTCAACGAGGTGACCGTCACGACCTCGTGGCCCGGAGCATCGGCGGACGAGGTGGAACGACTCGTCACCGCGAAGATCGAAGAAGAAATCCAGACCGTCACGAACATCGACGAGATCCGCTCAGCCTCCCAGGCGAACGTTTCGGTGCTGAACATCGAGTTCGACGAGACGCTCGACGACGCCGAGTACGAGTCGGCCGTAAACGACGTTCGCGGCGCGCTCGACCGCGTACAGGACCTCCCCCTCGACGCCGAGGAGCCGGAGCTGCGCGAGATCATCACGACCGAGATGAGCCCAGTCGTGATGATCGCCGTGACGGACGTCGGCGGCGTAGGCGAACTGGCGATCCGCGACGTGTCTCGGGAGGCCGCGTCGCGCCTGCGCGAACTACCCGGTGTCAGCAGGGTCGAGATCCGCGGACTCCAGGACCGCGAGGTGCGCGTCGTGGTCGACCGCGCCCGCGCGTCGGTCTACGGCCTGACGGTAGCCGACGTCGCCGACCGCGTGCGGCGCCAGAATCAGAACCTGCCCGCGGGCACTTTTCAGGACGACTTCGGTGAGGCGACTTTACGAGCCACGGGCGACTACACGTCGACCTCCCAGATCCTCGACACCGTGGTGCGAGAGGACGGCGCCGGCTCGCGCGTGCGGTTGCGAGACGTCGCGCGCGTCGAGCGCGGCCTCGAGAAGCTCCAGTTCGTCACGCGCTACAACGGTCAGCCGGCGGCCATACTCTCCATCGCAAAGAAGGACAAGACCGACGTGCAGGCGCTCGTGGATCGCGTCGACGCGTTCCTCGACGGTTTCAGCCCTCTGTCGCCACCGGGCATCGAGCTCTACAAGACCCTCGATACCGCTGCCTTCGTAGCACCGCGCATCGGTGTCCTGATCGACAACCTCATCACCGGCATGGTGTTCGTAACGGGCCTTCTGTGGTTCACGATCGGGTTCCGCAACTCGATGCTGACCATCATCGCGATCCCCTTCAGCTTCCTCGCGGCCATCATCCTGTTTCCCGTGCTCGACATCAGCATCAACTCGAACACGCTGATCGGGATGCTGCTCGTCTCTGGAATGCTCGTCGACGACGCCATCATCGTGCTCGAAAACATCTACCGGCGGATCGAGGGGGGCGAACCCCTGCGCGACGCAGTGGTGAACGGCACCAACGAGGTGCTGTGGCCGGTGGTGGCCGCCGTCACGACATCGATAGCGGCCTTCGCCCCACTGCTCCTCGTGGAGGGCACGGCCGGAAAGTTCGTATCGGTGCTCCCCAAGTGCGTCGTGGTGTGCCTGGTCGCATCGCTCTTCGAATGCCTCGTCATCCTGCCCGCCCACTACATGGACTTCGGGAGTCGCAGCGGCGCCCGCAAGCCGGGAGAAGTCTCCGAACGCGCTCTCTGGCGGCGTATCCCGCTGTTCTTCGAGAACCTGCGCTACCGCATGGACCGCGCGTTCGACGCGCTGCGCCGTACCTACACGAAGGCGCTCTCGGTCGTGATCGAGCACCGCTTCTCCTTCAACGTGCTGACCCTCTCGATCGTGATCGCTGCGTACGCGGGAGCCACGCGCCTGCAGACCGAGCTCTTCCCGGGCGAGTACTCGGATTTCACCGTCAGCCTCGAGTCGCCGCCGAGCTACAGCCTCGACAAGACGAGCGACGTGATGGCGGGCGTCGAGCGCAGGCTCGAAGGCATGCTCGGGACCCAGATCGACGACTTCAACACCACGGTGGGCCTGGCCGTCGACCTCAACTACGACCGCGTCGTCGCGCCGAATCTCGCGATGGCCTTCGTCGCCATCGCGCAGACGGAGCAGAACCAGCTGAAACCCGAGCGCGTCCTCCAGCTCGTGAACCGCGAGCTCGAGTCCTACCGCGCAGAGCACCCCGCCGACATCGTGGAACTCCGCGTGGAGCCGCGGCGCTACGGGCCGCCGGTGGGGCGCCCGGTCGAGGTGCGAATCCAGAGCGAGGACTTCGCGGTCAACAAGAGCATCGCCGACGAGATCAAGGGCTACCTCCGCACCCTCCCCGGCGTGTCGGGCATCGACGACAACCTCAAGGAAGGCCCGCGGGAGGTCCGGCTGCGCATCGACGAGGAGCGCGCCGGAAAGTTCGGACTCACCTTCGACGACCTCGCGCGGGCACTGCGCGGCGCGAACGACGGGATCGTCGCGTCGAGCTATCGATCGCCGTCGGCGGTGGAGGATGACGACATCCGCGTCCTGCTCGAGGCCGGCCAGCGGGACCGCATCCTCGACCTGCTAGAAGTCGAGGTGCGCGCGCCCAACGGTCCCCTCGTGCGCCTCGCCGACGTCTCCCACGTCGAGATGACGCGCGGCTATCTCGCGTACCGGCGCATCGACGCAAAGCGCGCCGTGACCGTCTTCGCCGACGTCGACGACGACCTCGCGACGAGCATCTCCGTCAACCGGGACCTGCAGGCTCGCTTTTCCGACATCCGCCTGCGTTACCCCGAGGTCGACGTGCTCTACGGGGGCGAGTACCAGGACTCGAACGAGGCGATGGCCAACACGCTCGCCGCCTTTCCCGTCGCGCTCCTGCTCATCTACATGATCCTGGCAGCGCTCTTCCGAAGCTACGCGCAGCCCCTCATCGTGCTCACGTCGATCCCCCTCGGCTTCGCGGGAATCGTCTTCGGCGTGGGGTTCATGGAGTACAAAGTGAGCTTCAACCTCCTCTACGCGTCCGTGGGGCTCGCCGGTGTCGTCGTGAACGACGCCATCGTTCTCATCGACTTCGTGAATCGCGCCCGCGCCTCGGGAATGAGTGTGGTCGACGCCGTGCGACAGGCTGGAGAGCGCCGTCTGCGACCCGTGGTGCTCACGACACTCACGACGGTCGTCGCGCTCATCCCCATGGCCATCGGCCTCCAGGGCTCGTCGAAGACCTACGGACCCTTCGCCGCCTCGATCGCCTTCGGCCTGTTGTTCGCGATGTTCGGCACGCTCTTCGTGATCCCGCTCGCGTACGCGACGCTCACCGCGGCACAGGACCGATTCGCGCGGCTGACGGAGCGGGTTCGCAGCATCGGCGGCGCGACCGAGAAGATCGACCCTGCCACGTCGAGCTGAGGGCTTGGCTGCCCCCGAAGCCTCTGGAAGAATCGGTGGCAGATCGGCGCGGCCCCCGGTGACTTCCCGATGGATTTCGTAGCAGACCGACTCGACGATCTGCGCGCCGGACGCCACCGGCGAGGCGTCTTCCCGATCACCGGTCGCAAGACCGCGACCCCGTCGTAGCGCCGCGGCGCTGCGATCTGCGAGTGCGACCTACTCCGAGACGGTGATCGTGATCATCTGGACGGGCTCGATCGGACGATCGCCTCCGTCGGTGGGCGTGGTCTCCACCTTCTTCAACACGTCCATGCCGTCGACGACCCGTCCAAACACCGGGTGCTTCGACCGGCCGGACGAGAACCAGTCCAGAGAGTCGTTGTGGACCGTGTTGATGAAGAACTGGCAGCCCCCACTGTCGGGTTGGCCGGTGTTCGCCATCGAGAGCGTGCCCGGCTCGTTCGAGAGCTTTGCGTCGTCGGGGAACTCGTCGGCGATGCGGCCATTCGGGCTGTCGCCGGTGCCCGCTCGCGAGCTTTCGGGATCGCGACTGTGGGGGCAGCCGAACTGCACCATGAAGTTCTCGATCACGCGATGGAAGTGGAGTCCGTCGTAGAAACCCGACTTCGCGAGATCGAGGAAGTTGCCCGCAGTGGCGGGCATCTGGTCGACGAAGATCTCGACGGTGATCTCGCCGAGCGACGTATTGAGTACCGCGGTGGGATTGGCCATGGCGCATCGGTAACTGATTCCGCCCGAGAACGCCACGGGGCGGGGGGCGATCCGGGCTACGCCTGGATCAGGTCCCCAAGGTAAGATGAGCGCATGCATTTCGGACTCACCGAGGAACAGGACCTGCTCCAGAACACGGTTCGCGACTTCGCGGCGAGCGAGGTTCCCGCCGCGCGATTGCGAGAGATCTTCGAAGAGGGTTCCGGCTACGACGACTCGATCTGGCGCGCCGCGTCCGAGATCGGCGTCACGGGACTCTTCGTCCCCGAGCGCTACGGCGGCGTCGACCTTTCGCTCCTCGACCTGGCGCTGGTCTTCGAGTGCCTCGGAGAGTACGCCGTGCCCGGTCCCTTCCTGGGACATTCCCTCGCGACGCTGGCGCTGGTGACCGGCGGCAGTGACGCCCAGCGCGAGCGCTGGCTGCCGGGACTGGCGTCGGGTGAAATCATTGGCTCCTTCGCAATCGCCGAGGGCGACGCGATCTGGGATCCAGAAGACTGGGCGCTCCGGATCGAGGGCGGCGTCGCGAGCGGCGCGAAGGATTTCGTCGAGCACGCCACCGGCGCAAAGCTCTTCGTGGTGGGCGCGAGCGACGGCCAACTCGCACTGGTCGAAGCGGATGCCGACGGCGTGTCTGTCACAGCAACCGAGGGGCTCGACCGCACGCGCAGCCTCGGGCGCGTGTCGTTCGACGGCGCTGCGGCCGACGTCCTGCCGGGCGGCCCGGCCGCAGCCGACGCGGTGGCCGACGCCGGGCGCATTCTGCTCGCCGCCGATGCCTTCGGTGGAGCGTGGAAGCTCATTCGGGCGACCGTCGAATACACGCTCACCCGCGTGCAGTACGGAACGCCGGTCGCCCAGTTCCAGGGCGTGAAGCACCAACTCGCGAACCTCGCCGCCGAAGCCGAGCCGATGCGCGGGCTCATCTGGTACGCCGCACACGCGTTCGACCACATCGAGAAGGAGCGCGCTCACAGCGCGGCCGTTGCCAAGTCGCACATCACGGACGGCGCGGTCGACATCGCCCGCGCCTGCGTCGAGCTCCACGGTGGGATCGGTTTCACATGGGAGTGCGACGTGCAGTTCTGGCTGAAGCGCGCGCTCTTCGACCGCACCTGGCTCGGCTCGCCCGCCTGGCACCGCAGGCGCATCGCCAACCTCGGAGGTCTCTGAGATGGATCTTTCCTACGGACCCGAGTACGACGCGTTCCGCGCAGATCTCCAGGCGTTTCTCTCGCAGAGCTGGCCGCCGCATGGCAACGAAGCGGACCTCGACGCCCGGCAGCAGCAACAGCACTTCATTTCGAAGGCGGTCGCCGCCGGCTACATGCACCGGAACATTCTCGCGAAGTACGGTGGCAGCGAGCAGCCCGCCGACCCGCTGCGCGAGGCGATCATCGGCGAGGAGATGGAGGCGTCGGGTGCGCCGTGGCGCCTCGGCGCGCAGGGCGTCGGCATGATCGTGCCGACGCTGCTCGAGGTCGGCGCCGAATGGCAGCGCGAGCAGTTCGTCGAGCCGACGCTGAAGGGCGAGTACGTCTGGTGCCAGGGCTACAGCGAACCGGGCGCGGGCAGCGACCTCGCGTCGCTGCGGAGCACAGCGCGCCTCGAGGGCGACGAGTGGGTGATCAATGGGCACAAGATCTGGACCAGCGACGCCCAGGACGCGAGCTACATGTTCGGCATGTTTCGCACCGAGCCCGAGGCCGCGAAGCACGCGGGCATCTCGTACCTCCTGCTGAAGATGGACCAACCGGGTATCGACGTGCGGCCGCTGCGCCAGCTCACCGGCGCCGTGCACTTCAACGAGGTCTTCTTCGACAACGTCCGCACGCCGGCCAACTGGATCGTGGGGGAACGCGGCCAGGGCTGGCAGGTGGCGCGCGTCAACCTCAAGTACGAGCGCAACCTCGGCGGCGGAGGCCACACGCGCCGCAGCTACCACGCCCTCGTCGATCTGGCACGGCGCACAACCCGCGGCGGGCGGCCCGCAGTGGAGGATCCGGAGATCCGCGACCGCCTCGCCGCCATCGAGTGCCGCGTGCGCTGCATCGAGACGAGCCGGATGCGCAGCCTGTCGGCCGTGGCGAACCGCGAGGAGGACAAGGTCGGGCTCTCGATGCTGGTGGGCAAGCTCTACCAGACCGACACGAGCGAGTTGATCGTGCGCCTCGCCTACGACCTCATCGGCTCGGACGGCCTCCTGGCACCGACGGACGCGACGTGGGGCATCCGCTCCCAGGGTCGCAGCAGCGACTGGGTGGACCAGTACCTGTTCTCGCTGGGAGGCGCGATCGCCGCGGGAAGCTCGAACATCCAGCGCAACATCATCGGCGAGCGAGGCCTCGGTCTCCCCCGCGACCTCAGAGCAAGCTAGCGGGAGCCTTCAGTCGATCGTCCACGGGACCAGAAATACGCGGCGGCGGCGGTCAGCAATACGCTGCCGAGGACTGCGAGCGACCAGGTGAGCCTCTCGAAGAATCCGAGGAACGAGAGGTTCGGCTGGCCGAGATCCTTGTAGAGCTGGATACAGACGGATCCCGTGTATCCCAGCGCGTCGGCCACGTAGATGGCGAACACCGCTGTCCCCACGGCTCCGGTCGACGCGATCATCCGGTCGAAAAGCACCGAGTTGAACGGCACGAAGGCGAAGTACGTGCCGGCGCCGACGACCATCATCCAGCTGAATCCGTCGATGACGCCGGCCGAGTGCAGCGCGGTGCCCCCTCCCAGCATCAGCATGCCGCTCAACATGATCGCGAACGCGCCGAGCAACCCCCTGCGGTTGTCCTTGACGAGGACGAGCAGCGACATCACGAACATCACCGCGAAGGCGATCGGTACCTCGGTCTTCGTGAACAGCGCCGGCGTCTGCCCGTAGCCGAGCTCCTGGAAGATCTCGATCGCGTAGTTGTCGCGGAAGTCGCGGAAGGCCATCAGGAAGAAGTACAGGACGAACAGTGAGAGGAGGCCGGGGAGGAAGCGGCGGATGAACGCGATCCGCTCGACGCCCACCATCGGCGAACGCTCGATGCGCGCAGCAACGTCCTCGTCACCGGGGGGCGGGAGCTGGTCGAGCTGCCACACCGAGAGCAGATACAGGGGCAGGAAGCAGAGCCCGGTCGCCGCGGGCATCCACGGCTCGGGAACCCCGAGCCCCATCAGCCAGCGTCCGACGTCCTTCACCACGCCGCTTGCGATGATGAACGAGCAGCTCAGACCCGCGAGCAGCAGCTCCGATGTCCGGCGTCCTTCGAGGTACCAGACCACGAGCCCCCAGATCATTCCGAGGGCCATTCCATTCAGAAAGAGCCCCACCGCCATCAGGCTGCCCGGCGCGAGGCCCACCAGGACGAGCGCGAACTCGGCGAACAGGACGAGGCCGACGAGCGCCCGCCCGCGCTGCGCACGGGCGATCTCCGAGCAGACCTTGATTCCGATGTACTTGGACAGCCCGTAACCCACGATCTGCGAGATCACGAGGCCGGTCTTGAGATCGAGCCCCAGCAGGCCGAAGTCGCCCTCGAAGTTCCCGGCCGCGAAGGGCTTTCGGAACGCGTACATGCAGAAGTACGTGCAAAACGAGGCGCTGATGGCGTAGACCGCGAAGGCGGTGGGCGAAGCGCTCTCCAGGCGTCTCGTGATGCGGCTCGGGCTCGCGGACATGGCGGGCGCGATTCTATCGCGGGGCCCGTCGATGGCCGGATGCTGCGACGCCGGGCCTCCCGCGAGCTACTCCCCGAGGGGAATCGAATTTTCGGCGACTCCGGGCCATCCGAACGACCGAGCGCCCCCCAATCGGCGAGGCCCCGGTTGTCCCCGTGGGTGAAAAAAGTGCAGAGTCTGGGTGGCGTTCATGCTAAATCAGCGTGAAATTTCCAACCCCCCGTCCGTGCCCCGTGGAGACGTTTCTTTGTCTCGCGCCAACTACGTCTACGAGAGCTCCCAGCAGTCGATCCTTCGGCCGCTGTATCGCCGGTTCCTGTGGAACCGGATTCTCGACGTGCTGCCGAACTCGCTTTCCCCGAACGCGATGACGCTGATCTCCACCTTCTGTTGCGCGGTGTCGTTCGGCCTTTCGGCGACGCTTCGACACAACCCGCTCGCCCTGTCCACGGCGGCCGTCCTCGTGCTCGCCTACGTGACGCTCGACAATCTCGACGGCGCCCACGCGCGGCGCCTCGGTCGTGGTACGCGCCTCGGCGAGTTCCTCGATCACTGGCTCGACACGCTGAACAACGGGTTCATCGTGCTCGGCGGCTGTATGGCCGCCGGCCTGCCCCCGCTGCTCACACTCGGCGTGCTGTGCTTCGGCACACTGGCGTTCTTCTCCGTGCAGTGGGAGCTGCGGCAAACCGGCGTCTTCCGCACCGGTCGTGTGGCGGACATCGAGGGCAACACGACGGTTGCCCTCCTCTACGTGGTGTTGGCGGTCTTCGGCGCCGATGTACTCGTCGCAACTTTCATCGCCGGCGTGTCCCTCGCGGTGTGGATGAGCGTCGGCGTCATCGCCCAGGCACTGTGGACGTTCTTCTCGGCCGTACGCCGCGTCACCGAATCCCGCGCGGATTTCCTGCCCGTCCTGTTCACGCACCTCGCGCTGATACTCTGGGCGGCAACCGGCGGCTTGAGCCCGGTCGCCTACCTGGCCGTGGCGTTCTTCCTGAACCCGGTGTTCACGGCTCGGCCTGTGGTAGGTCGCCTGCTCGGAAAGACGACGCCGCGACTCGACTGGGTCGTGGTGGGCGCACTGGCAGCGACCGCCGGTTTCGCGGCATTCGGTGCGCTGCCCATCGCTCAAGACGCCGCGGCCTACGCGGTCGCAACGGTCCTCGCCGCGATCACGCTTCGCCACTTCGCCTCGACGGTCGCGGCCCTGCGCGGAGAGCCCGTCCTGGTCGACACCACGCTCGAGCCCCTCCCCCCGGTCGACGGCCAGCCGAGCGCCGAGCTTCGCCTCGCCGGTTAGCGGGGCCCCCGATCCGGGCAAAGCCCGGATCGACCCGGCGTCGTTCACCTCCGGCTCGCCGCGCGCGCTTCGCGCTTGCCTTCGGCCTGCGGCGCGGGCTAGCCCTCGTTGCGTCCGGCGACGACGATCAGGGCGGGGAGCACGACGAGAGCACTCACGATCAGCGCCACGACCGCCACCGAGAGCAGCACACCGATGCTGTAGATCCCTGGGTGGCCAGATACCGCGAGCGAAGCAAACGCAGCGAGGGTGGTCAGAGCGCTCAGCAAAACCGCGCGCGGGGTGCTCGACGTCATCGCGGCGGAGAGCGAGTGATCGCCCCGCACCCGCATGAAGACATGGATCCCGTTGTCGACCCCGAGGCCGAGTACGAGAGGCACGACCACCACGTTCGTCATGTTGAACGGCATGTCGATCAACACGCCCGTGGCGATGGTCAGAAACGCGGCGAGAGTGATCGGCGCGAGCACGAGCAGCGCGTCGACGGCGTCGCGAAGAGTGACGATCAACACCACGGAGATCACGACGAGCGCCAGTCCGATCGCCTGCTGAAAGGCGGTTACGACGATGTCACCGATGCCAGCCTCGACCGCCGGTCGCCCGGTTGCATGCGGGGCCACGTCCGCTACCGCGCCGACGAAGCGCGTGAGCGCGTCGAGGTCGCGCAGGTCGTCACGCGGGATTGCACTCACGAGCGTTTGGCCGCCCGGCGCGACGACGCGTTCGCGCACTTCGGCGGGCAGGTCGTCGAAGTTCACTTCGTTCGGCATTACCGCGCGGCGCAGCCATTCCATCCGCTCGGGCAGATCGGACACGACGAGTTCGTCGAGCACATCGATCGTCGACGCGACGTCCGGCCGGTCCGCGAGCTTCGTGAGATTCGCACCGAGCCTTCGGATGGCCTCCCAGCTCTCGGGGTCCGCCGACTCATCGCTGTCGGGTAGTTCGCCGATCTGGGCGCGCAGACTCTCGAAGGCCGCCAGCTGCTGGAAACGATCAGGAGGCGGCAGCGCCGGCGGCGGGTTCAGGAACGGTTCGAGGAAGAACGTGACGTCGTCGAGCTGCAGGAGCTTCTCGTCCTGGTCCTCGGGGACGTAGTACGACGGCGGTCTCACCTCGGAAACCTCCTCGAGCACGCCGAGTCGGTCTGCCATCTCGAAGCTCGCTTCGAAGTCATCGGCGATCGCGATGGCCGCGTAGTCGGTGACGATTCCCTCTTCGTGGAGCTCCATCAGCGTCCGGACCGACTCGGAATCGGGATCGCGCATGCTGAGGGTGCTGAAGTCGAAGGTCGTGCGCGTCGTGAGCCCAACGGCGGCCAGCGCGATGACGCCCGCGACGGCGACCACCGCACGCGAGTTCCGCAGCAGCACCGGGTACAGGCGACCCGCGAGTCCACCGTCGCCGACCGGCTTGCGACTTGGAGCGCCCATGATCGCGAGCATCGCGGGGAACACGCTGAAGCTCGCCGCGAGCGAGATGAGCATGCCGCCGCCCGCGATGATGCCGAGCGCTCCGAGTCCGTAGTAGCGGGTGGGAACGAAGGAGAGAAAGCCGATGGCGGACGTCACCGAGCAGAGCGACACGGCGCCACCTACGCCCGTCGCCGCGCGCTCGAGCGCCTCGGGAACAGGGACCCCGCGGCTCGTCTCCTCCTCGTACCGAAGGCCGATGTGCAGCGCGAAATCGACACCCAGCCCGATCAGCAGCACGCCGAATGCCGCTGAGATGATGTTGAACTCGCCCACCGTGGCCATTGCGAAGGCCGTCGACCAGCTGAGGCTCGCACCGAGCGTGACGAAGGTCGCGACCACGATGCGCAGCGATCGCACGCCGAATCCGAGAATGATCGTGAGGAGCAGCACCGACAGACTGCCCGCCATGACGAGCCCGCTCTGGAGCGCCTCGATCTCGTCGTGGGCGAGAGGCACCTGGCCGGTGAGCCGCAGGGTGACGCCGCGCTCCGGCGTGATCCCGAGCTCGCGCGCCGTGTCGCGAATCGTGTGGATCAAGCGGGCCGTCGAGACGGACTGGTCGAAGTCCTTCACACCCTGGACGAGGATGACCCGGTAGACCTCGTCGTCCTGCCCGAGGATCTCGTCCATCCACGCGATCTTCCGCGGCTCCCCCACGAGCAGCGACTCCGCGACATCGCTGACGCGGTCCGCCATGCGCGCGAAGCCGGTGGGCAGCTCGCCCGTTTCGACGAGCGCATCGAGGCTCAGCTCGAACTCGCCGAACAGACCCCGGAGACTCGGATCCGAAGTGAGCGCGGTGAGGGCCGGTTGCGCTTCGGCCAGACTCAGCGCCACCTCTTCGAAGTCCTCGAGATCGAGATACAGAAAGGCGTGGTCCTTCGTGAAGTCGTCGATTCCGGGCGCGAAGACGGTCGAGATGACTTCCGTGTTTGCCTTCAGCGCAGCGCTCAAGCGCTCGATCGCATCCTCTGCGAGGGCGAACGAGTCCGAAGTGAGCACAATGAGCGTCGTCTCGTCGAATTGGGGGAACGCTCCTACATACGTTTGGTAGTCGAGGCGAAACGGCGCGTCCTGCGGGGTGAGCGGCGCATCGTCCGAGTTGATCCGCAGCGTCTGGGCGGAATAGACGACGGTGGCGACGGTCCACAGTCCAAGCACGAGCAGCGCGAGACCCGGCACGCGTGCGACCGCGCCCACGATGGACGTCAGCTTCCGGACGTAGAGATTGGGCTCGTCGCGCACGGGGGGCGGCGGGGTGTTCAAAGAGGTTCTTCCACTTCCGTTGTTGGCAGTTCCAGTGGGGGGCGGAAGCTAGCCCGGCTGGGTAGCGGCGGGCAAAGCCCGCCTGCCAGCCTCCGCTCGGCGACGGTGTCTCCTCAGGAGGCGTCCTCGGACGTCCCCGCCACCACCCGCTCCGTGATTCCCCGAATCGTCGACTCCTCGATGAAGAGCATCCCCCAGCCCACCGCCGCGTAGGCGAGCTCTCTGCCACGGCGCAGCACCGCGTAGGATACGCCGAAGACGTCCGGCGCCCCGGCGAGGCGGCAGAGCAGGACGATGCCGGCTTCTTGAATTCCAATCGCACCGGGAGAGATCATCCCGACGCCCTTGGCGACACCGATGAAAGCCTCGATCGATAGGGCCTGCACCCACCCGAGCTCGATGTCCATCAGCCAGGCGACGAAGAAGATCTCGAGGGTGTCGAGCAACCACCCAGTCGTGAACGCGGCGAGACTCGCGCGAAACCACGGTCGCTCTCCGGCGTAGAAGTCGACGATCTGAGTGTCGATCTCGAGGAGGCGCACGCGGTGGCGGTCGAGCGTGGCAGAGCGCAGGCCGAGGCGCTCGAGGCCGCGAAAGATCGAGCCGAACAGACCGCGGCGCTGCAGCCAGAAGAGCGTCGCGACGATCAGCGAGATGAAGCTGATGATGCCGAGCATCACCCACCGCAGGGTTCCAGCGGCCCCCAGCACCTGGATCGACGCGACAGCGCCGAGTGTGAGGAAGATCGCCTGCCCGAGAAATTGCGTCGTCTTGCCGACCACCGCGCTCGCGGCGGCCTGGGTGGTCGGGTAGCCGAGCTTCGACAGCAGGTAGACCTTCACCGCCTCGCCACCGATGTGCACGGTGGGCGCGATGTTGTTGACCGCCTCGCCCATCCAACGGATGCGGAACAGGCGCGGAAACGTGAGCGTCTTCGGATACGCCCCACCGAAGGCGAAACGCCACCCCAACGTGTCCGCCACGTACACCAGGAAGTACGGGCACAGGATCAGCGGCGCCGCCCAGCCCATCACGCTGAGCGTCGCCCAGATCTCGCGCGGATCGGAGCGCGCGACGAGCCACGCGAAGAGCCCGAGGCCCAGCGCGAGCAAGAGGATGCGGATCGCGAGCTTCAACCGGGAACCTCAGCAGTGGGCGCGCGTGGGGTACGGGACCGGGGTCAATCGACGAAGACGGGCTTGCGTCCCTCTTTGCGGGCGCGCGTCGCCTCTTCGAAGTTCTGCGTCGTCAGGCGGACGTAGAGCTGGGTGTGGCTCTCGAGCTCGATGGCCGCGTCGAGGCTCGAGGTTTCGAGGCCCGACCACATCATGCGCTTCGTGAGCTGAACGCCCTGGGTGCTCCAGCCGTTGATCTGGTCGGCGAGATCGAGGGCGGTGTCGAGAAGCTGGTCGTCGGGGACCGTGCGCGACACGAGACCGATCTCCGCGGCCTCCTTCGCCGATACGTCGCGTCCGGAAAGCATGATCTCGAACGCGCGAGAAGTGCCGACCGCGCGCGGCAGCAGGAAGCTCAGTCCGAGCTCCGTGGCCGTCAGGCCGTTGTTGATGCCCGCCGCGCGAAAGTACGCGGACTCACCCGCGATCCGGACGTCGCCACCGAGGGTGAGGCACATGCCGCCGCCGATGGCCGCGCCATTCACCGCGCAGATCACGGGCTGCGGCATGTGGCGCATCGCCGGAACGAGGTCGGCGAGAATCTTCATCGCCCGCGTCGCGATGCGCGTGAGCGTGAGCCCTTCGATGTTCGGGGGCGGCTCACCGCCCTCCGTGTCGGCGCCGGAGCAGAAGCCGCGTCCGGTTCCCGTAAGGATGACCACGCCCGTGTCGTGATCCTCTGCGACCTCGGCGAACGCCTCGTGGAGCGGAACCATGACCTCGAACGCCATCGAGTTCAACCGCTCCGGGCGGTTCATGGTGATGACCGTCGTGCGCGGTCGCGGCTTCGTGATCTCGATGGTTCCCACGAACTCTCCCCAAAGCTTCGGCGCACCGCTGATACGGGTGCGTACCCGAAGAATGCTCCGGCGGGTCGAACGCGGTCAAGGACTGCGTGTCGCGATACCCGCTGCGCTCGGAGAGGGACGGGATGGGGACTTCGACCCCCGACGAAGGGTTCAGCAATTGGTAGGATCCCGGGGTGGTGCTCGAAGTCGCGATTCTCGACGTCTGTCCCGGCGAGTCGCCAGCGTTTCGCGAGGCGTTCGATCGCGCGGAGGCGATCATCGCCGCGATGCCCGGCTACGTCTCCCACGAGCTGCTCGCGTGCGTCGAACAGCGCGACCGCCACATTCTTCTGGTCCGTTGGGAGACACTCGAGGATCACACCGAGGGCTTTCGCGGATCTCCCGAGTACCAGGAGTGGAAGCGACTCCTCCACCACTTCTACGATCCGTTTCCGATGGTCGAGCACTACGTCGCGCCCAGCGCCGGGGATCCCGGGCGTAGCGGCTGAAGCGGACGCGACGCATGCCGGTGTATCGGTTGTCGGACGAGCTGATATTTCCTCCCGCCGACCACGCGGATCCGACGGGGCTGCTCGCCGTCGGGGGCGACCTGAGTCCCGAGCGCCTCTTGATCGCCTACTCGATGGGCATCTTCCCCTGGTACGAAGAGGGGCTCCCCATCCTCTGGCATTCGCCGGATCCCCGGATGGTGCTGCTGCCGAGCGAAATCAAGCTGTCGCGAAGCCTGCGTCGCGCGCTCAAGCGATCGCCGTTCCAGTTGACGCTCGACACCGCGTTCGAAGACGTGATTCGCGCGTGCGCCGCGGTGCCGCGTCCCGGACAGGATGGGACGTGGATCACCGAGGAGATGATCGAGGGTTACTGCGAGCTCCACGAGCTCGGCTTTGCGCACAGCGCCGAGGCCTGGGACGGCGATGAGCTCGTCGGCGGGCTCTACGGCGTGTCGCTCGGCACCGGCTTCTTCGGCGAGTCGATGTTCGCGCGGCGCAACGACGCCTCGAAGATCCCCTTCGCGATGCTCGTCGTGCAGCTCGAGCGCTGGGGGTTCGATCTCGTAGACTGTCAGGTCTACACCGATCACCTCGAGCGATTTGGCGCCACGGAGTGGAGTCGCGACCGCTTCCTCATCGCGCTCGAGGGAGCCGTGTCTCAACCCACGCGGCGCGGCCGCTGGACCCTCGACGCACCCTAGGACCAGGGATTTCTCGCGTCGAAAACGGAGGATCCATGTCCCTATCCGCCTCTGGACCGAATAGCGAGCAGATCCGCTACTGGAACGAACAGTCGGGGCCGAAGTGGGTCCGCCTCGAGACGCGACTCGACGAACAGATTGCGCCGCTCGGCCTCGCCGCGATGCAGACCGGCGGGATCGGCGCCGGGGCGAAGGTGCTCGACGTGGGCTGCGGGTGCGGGCAGACGTCGCTGCAGCTCGCGGAGCGCGTCGGGGAGTCGGGCTCGGTGCTCGGTGCCGACATCTCCGGTCCGATGCTCGAGCGCGCGGCGGCGCGAGCGAAAGCGGTACCGGCTGCAAACGTGTCGTTCGTCCACGCTGACGCGCAGACCCACACGTTTCCCCAGGGAGCCTTCGACGCGGTGTTCTCACGCTTCGGCGTGATGTTCTTCGCCGATCCCGTCGCGGCGTTCGCGAATCTGCGGCGAGGCATCGCGGACAGCGGCGGACTCGCCTTCGTGTGCTGGCAGCCGCTCTCCGAGAATCCCTGGATGTCGGAGCCCATGGCCGCGATCGCCGGCCTCGTCGATCTCTCGAACACGCCGCGTCCCGCGCCCGGAGCGCCCGGCCCCTTCTCGATGGGCGACCCGGACCGGGTGCGCGCGATCCTCGGCGATGCGGGCTACACGAGTATCGACGTCGATCCCCTGCGCACCGAGGTGTCTCTCGGAGGCGGCGGAACTCTCGACGAGATCGTCGATTTTGCGCTCGAGATGGGACCCGCCTCGGCGGCGCTGAAAGCGAGTGGCCAGGACGTGACACAGGAAATTCGCGACGCGGTTCGCGACGCGCTCTCCCCCCACGCCACGGGAAAGGGAGTCCGCATGGACGCAGCCGCATGGGTGGTAGCCGCCCGAGCCCGCTAGCCGAACGAAACCTGGGGGACGTGGGTGGGGGGTCAGGAGGGAGTTTTCAGCCAGTCGAGGATCTGGGCCCGGTGTTCGTCGAGGGTTGGGGCGCGGGGTCGGGTCGGGGGGTCCGGGAAGTCGGCGAGCTTGATGGGATTGCCGGCCATCCTCGTGGGTCCGGCGACAGGATCGTCGACGGTCACGAGCATGTTCCGCGCGGCAACCTGGGGATGGGCGAGGACGGCCGGTACGTCGTTGACGGGACCGCAGGGGATGCCCGCTTCGGTGAGGCGAGCGAGCCACGCGTCGGTGGTTTGGCCGGCGAGCGCCGCCTCGAGGAGTTCCTTCAGCGCCGGCTGGTTCGCCGTGCGGTCGTCGTTGGAGGCGAAGCGCGGATCGCTGGCGAACTCAGGACGGTCGAGGACCCGACACAGCGCCTCGAACAGCGCGTCGTTGCCTGCGGCAATCACGACGAACCCGTCGTTCGTCGCGAGCGCTTCGAACGGTGTGATCGACGGGTGGCGATTGCCGAGGGGACCGGGGGCCGTCCCGGTGGCCTCGTAACGCGCGATCGCGTTCTCGAGTATGGCCACCTGGGAGTCGAGCATGGCGACGTCGACGTGGGTGCCCTGCCCGGAGGTCTCCCGCGCGAGCAGCGCGGACTGGATCCCGATCGTGGTGAAGAGCCCAGCCGCAAGATCGCCCACAGACGTGCCGACACGCGTCGGCGGCGTCCCCTCGTGCCCCGTGAGGCTCATGATGCCGCCCATCGCCTGCACGACGATGTCGTAGGCGGGACGCGAGGCGTACGGCCCCGTCTGCCCGAATCCCGAAGCCGATGCGTATACGAGCTTCGGAAATCGCGGGCGGAGGTCGTCGAAGCCGTAGCCGAGGCGAGCCATGGCGCCCGGTCGAAAGTTCTCGATCAGAACATCAGCGCGTGCGAGGAGCTGCTCGAAGATGGTGCGGTCGGCGTCGTCCTTCAGATCGAGGGCGATGCTCTCCT
>JABSQW010000398.1 GCA_013215605.1 Myxococcales bacterium | reverse complement strand
GGACGCCATGTCTGAGCTCCGCGGGACCGCGGATATTTCGGTTGGCTCGATTCGGCCGACGGGGCGGACGGATCGGGACGCAAGATAGCGTCGCCCTCCGTCACTTCGGTGTCCGGCTGCGTCCCCGATCAGCCGGGTCCGGTGCAGCTGCGCTCGTCCGCTTCCGCGCGCTCGAAGACCGTGTCGAATCCGGAAGGCGTCATCTCCGGCGCGATCCACCCCTTCAGCGCCGAACGGTGGAAGGGCGCGGGCTCGAGCTCGGTGACGAACGCCCGCAGTAGCGCGAGGTAGCCGATCGCGCTCCCGGCCTGACTCGCTGCCGCCGAGAGCTCGATGGGTATCGAGGCTGAGAACTTCGACCCGTCGAGCGCCGAGATCAGGCCGTTCGGCGACACTTCGCCGAGTCGCTTGATCGTGGCGCGCGTATAGCGGTCCATGAACCGGTCCTGGGGGACGAGCGCGCGGGAGAGCGCTTGCGGATCGAGGGCGCCGCGCAGCGAGTCGTCGAACGCGCGCGCGCAGCCGGTGACGGCGCCCGGCCCGACCCGCGCGAGCGCCTGCTTGGTGCGCTCGATGTCGGCGGCGCCTCCGTCCGGCGGGACGAAATCGAGGGAGAAGCTGTGTAGGCGCCGGATCGGGTCGTAGGACTGGCGCGAGCGGACGTCATAGGCACGCGCTCGGTCGGTAAGCGCAACCCGCACGACCAGGTCCTCGCCGAGCTGCTGACCGTTCAGCGACGAGATGACCGGACTGCGCACGGCGCGAATCGATTCGTAGGACTCGACGCTGCCGGCGGTTTCCGTGAGCACCACCGAGAAACCGTCGTCAGCCTTCTGGTTGCGAAACGTCAGCGCTTCCTTCGTGAGGAAGCTCAGGCTGCCGCGACCGGCGAGGTAGAAGTGGTTGAGAGAGATCAGCTGATTCGGGAGAGGCTCGAGATCGATGACCAGCTTCTCGATCCTCGATCGGACGAGCACGTGCGCGTCCTTCTGGCCGAATCCATTGGCCATGACGCGGATGGTGACCGAGTCGCGTTCGTCGGTCTCGATACGCGGCGGAAGAATCACCTTCACGGGCGATTCGGTCTGCTCGTAGGCCCGCTGGAAGCTTCCCCGGACGTAGAAGAGGTCGACGTACGCCCCGCTCGGCGTCGTTTCGATCTCGATGACCCGCGGGTCGTACCAGTAGCCCAGCCCCCCGCGGAAGAGACCCGTGAGCGGCGCGAAGACCCGACCCGCGTGCCAGCTCGCGGGCTTGTCGGGAATGAGTTCGATTTCCGCGAACTCCTCCGCCGCCGCAGAGGCGGCGAAGACCGCGACGCAGGCGATGAGCGCGCGGTCCATCACATCTCGCGCTTCCACTCCCCGCTCTCCCCGCCGCTCTTGCTGACGAGCATCACCGACCCGATCTCCATTCCGCGATCGACGGCCTTGCACATGTCGTAGACGGTGAGACCGGCCGCCGCGACGGCGACCAGCGCCTCCATCTCGACGCCGGTGCGCGCGTGGGCCTGCGCGCGGGCCTCGATGCACACGCGCGATCCTGCGGTGTCGGGCACGAGATCGATGTCCACCCCGTCGAGGGGCAGCGAGTGACAGAGCGGTATCCACTCGGCGGTTCGCTTCGACGCCTGGATACCCGCGAGGCGTGCGGTCGCGAGAACGTCGCCCTTCGGCAGGCTGCCCTCCGAGATCCTCGCGAGCGTCTCGGGCGCCATCCGCACCTCGCCACGCGCGACGCAAACGCGGCGAGTGATCGCCTTGTCGGCCACGTCGACCATGCGCGCGCTTCCCTGCGCGTCGATGTGGGAGAGTTCGGCCATTGGATCCTCCTTGCTCACGCCACCGCGTCGAGATTCGCGCGGTGCGTTACCCACGCGAGCACGTCTTCGAAGACGGTATGCTGGTGCGGCTCGTTGAAGATCTCGTGGCGCATCCCGGAATACAGCTTCGCCGCTCCGTCCACCGTCATTCGCTGGCGAAACCGGGTGCTCGCGTCGGGCGCGCACACACGATCGTCCTCGCCGTGGAGCAACAGGGTCGGAACGCGAATCTCCGGTGCTCCGGAGGACGCGCGCTTGATCGCGCCGAAGAGTTCGCCGCGCAGTGCGAGGGTCATCCGCCGGACCACCAGCGGGTCGTCGGTGTACGCCTTGACAACGCTCGAGTCGGTGCAGAGCGCCTCGGGATCGATCCCGGTCTCTACGGAGATGCCGGGCGCGAGGTGCCGCAGCAGCCCCGCGACGACGCGGCGCGCGGCGCTCAGCCCCGCCGGAAGCGCCAGCGGTGCCCCGGACAAGACCGCGCCGGAGATCGACGGCTGACGGTCGCGCAGGAAGTCCACGACGATGAGGGCGCCCATGCTGTGCCCGACGAGGAAGATCGGAATGCCCGGGTGATCCTGCTGGACGGAGCTCAGCACCGCCTCGAGATCGTCGAGGAGGTGGCGAAAGCGCCGGATGTGACACCGCTTGCCCGAAGAGCGCCCGTGGCCCTGGTGGTCGAATGCGTGGACCGAGGAACCTCGCTCGGCCATCCAGGCGCCGAAATTGTCGTAGCGCCCGGAGTGCTCGCCGAGTCCGTGGGCAACGAGCAGCACGCGCTCGGTGCGGTCGGAGAGCCAGGCGCGCCGGAAGAGGACCCGGTTCCCTGCCGCTTCGAAGTGGGATTCGGTTCTGCGAACGCGGGTCGGCTCCACGCGTCGGAAGCTACCCGGACCCGAGGGGGCGGTCCATCATTGTTGCGCTGTCCCTGTGGAGCAGTTCGCGAAACCCCCGGGGGAGTAGCGCGCATTCTCCTTCCCTTCACCGATGCGATCGGTGGCAGCACGGAAAGGCTTCGCGCAGAAATCATCGCACCGCGATGGGAACGGGCGGCGCGGCGTCGGCGTCAACCGGACCTCTACGCTGTATCGGTATTCCCGTCGGTGATCCGAACTGGATTCAAACGACACTTTGAGATTGATTCCATCGAAATGCCGGTGATACGATCGGGTCCAGGTCGGAGCTGGAAACGAACTTCGCGTTCCCTTGCCTCCTCCGACCGATGGACGCGCGTTTGTTTTTGGGCCGAGGGCTGATCGGAATCAGAACACACGTTGGCGAGCCGCTTGGTCGGTAACTCGGGGAAGAGTGATGGAACTCCCGCTGCCCGAGGATCGACGCGAACCGCCTACCCGCCTTCCCTGCAGAGTTCGAACCCTTCCACGCAGACGGCCATCCAACCGCAGCTCGGTCAACAAGGCTCCCGAGGTCACCCCGGACGCATGACGGTTTCCAATTCCGCCGCTGCTGTCGCTTCGAACGGACGCCGTGATGTCTCCGAGGTCGCGGCGGAAGCCCTCTCGCGGGACGAGCTTGCAGCCATCGCGGCGGTACTCGAGGCCACACCCGACGCCGTCATTGCGGTCGATCGACAGGCCCGGATCACGTGGGCGAACGCGAGAGCTACGGGGTTCCTCGGTTCCGGTGCGAACTCTCTGGTCGGTACCCTCATCGGGAGCCTCCTCGCCGACCTCGACGGTCTGGACGCACTTCTCGCCTGCGTCACGGGCGACGTGCCGCTGTCGGACCACACGCTGCACTTCGCCACCGCGAGCGGCCATCCGGTCACCGTGTCAGCGGCGTCGG
>JABSQW010000397.1 GCA_013215605.1 Myxococcales bacterium | reverse complement strand
GGCGAAGAGTCGTCTCTGGATTCCGCGCGATCGCAGGCCAGCAAGCCCAGCAGAAGGCCGGCGATGATCAGCCCCGCGATTCGATTTCCCATTGAGCTTTCCCCTCCTGTCCGCCGCGGCGGTCGGGCGATCGTACACACAAGGCGCACTGCGTGGAGATCCAGGGGTGAACGTCCCCGTGCCGGACGGGATCGACCCGGGGCACGAGGGGCTCGGACGCGCCGCACGTCGCGGGGGATGGGAAGAGGACGACGGATGCCTCCACGAGTATGCTCGGCATTTCGACGGGGTCCAGCGTGGTAGCTTCGTGCGGGGCGACCCACGAGTTGGCAAGCAATCCGCCTCCCTGATGTCCTTCCCAGTCGGCCTTGAAAGCTCGCGCAACCCGATGGGGAGCCTGATCCCATGGCTCCGGTCCGGTTTGAAGAGTGCCGGCTTCTTCAGCCTGAGGAGACGAGGAGGTAGCAATGGACGCGTGGATCGCCTTCGCTCAAGAGGCACAGGGCCTGCCGTCGGTGCGCGCCCTCGGTGTCGTTCTGGCTTCGGCACTGGTGGCCAAGATCGTCAACCTGGTGATGTCGCGATTCCTGTTGCGCCTGACCCGACGCACGGATACCGGTCTGGACGACGAGTTCGTCGAACTGCTGGACCGGCCGATCTTCGTCAGCGTGATCCTGGTCGGTCTGCACATCGCGCTGAAGATCCTGGACTGGAGCCCCGGCGTTGAACGTGTCCTGGTTGCGCTGATCCAGACTGGAGCCGTCTTCGTCTGGACCGGGGCCGGATTCAAGCTGACTTCGACGACGCTGGCAGGGTTGAGCCGGCTCGCCGGCCGGGTAACCTGGCTCGAGGCGCGCACGCTTCCGCTCTTCGACAATCTGAGCAAGATCGTCATCTTCGGTCTGGCGGCCTACTTCTTTCTCGTCGCCTGGGATCTGAATCTGTCGGCGTGGCTGGCGTCCGCGGGCATCATGGGAATCGCCGTGGGCTTCGCCGCCAAGGACAGCCTGGCCAATCTCTTCGGCGGAATCTTCGTCATCATGGACGCGCCGTACAAGATCGGCGACTTCATCAACCTCGACTCGGGAGAGCGCGGCCGGGTGGTCAAGATCGGGCTGCGCAGCACGCGATTGCTGACCCGCGAAGACGTCGAGATCACGCTTCCGAACGCGCACATCGCCAGCGCCAAGGTCGTCAACGAATCCGGGGGGCCGTACGAGAAGACCCGTGTCGCCGTTCAGGTGGGGGTCGCCTACGGCTCCGATGTCGATCGAGTCCACGAGGTGCTCATGGAGGCCGCGCAATCCGTCGATTTCGTCGTGCACGATCCGGCGCCGCGCATCCGCTTCGTCGAGATGGGTGATTCGGCGTTGATCTTCCGCGTTCAGAGTTGGGTCGATGAGCCCGCCAACCGGGGGATCTGCATCGACGGGTTGAACACAGCGATCTACAAGGCGCTGGGCCGGGCCGACATCAAGATCCCCTTCCCGCAGCGGGTCGTGCACGGGGTTCCGCCTGCCACCTGATCCCGGGAATGAGCCGTGTGCGGCGACGTCCTCGCGGCTATCTCACCAACATTCCGCCACTTGACCGACAACCCGCTGGCCTCCGGGCACAGCGTCTCCGACACTCCTGAGTGAAAGGAGTCACCCGATGGGCACCCAACGAGCCACGACACCCGATGAGGGCTGGGTCTTCGTCGCCAAGCTCGAGGATCTACGGGAGAAGCGTATCGTCGTCGTCACCGCGGGTCGCGCTCGCGTCGCCGTCGTCGCCGACGCGGACCGCGTCTTCGCGGTCGACAATCGCTGCCCGCACATGGGCTTCCCCCTCGACCGGGGCAGTGTCGAGGATGGCATCCTGACGTGTCACTGGCACCAGGCGCGCTTCGATCTGGCCAGCGGTTGCACGTTCGATCTGTTCGCCGACGACGTCGCCACCCATGACACGAAGGTCGAAGAGGGCGTCGTATACGTGAGCACGCGAGCGCGCCGCGAGCGAGACGCCGCCTACCACGAGGAACGCCTGCGCCGGGGAATCGAGCAGAACGTCCCACTCGTTCAGGCGAAGAGCCTGCTCGGGCTCCTCGAGGTCGATGCGTTCGACCGGGTCGTCGCGGAGACGGGCCGCTACGCCGCGCAGAACATCACAGGCTTCAGCGAGGGAATGGTTCGCCTCACGTGTGTCGCGAACCTGCGCGATTCACTCTCTCTGGAAACGAAGTACCAGGCGCTCTTCTATGCGGTGCGACGGATCGCCGAGGAGGCGTCGGGCTCCGTGCCCCGTCGCAAGCGCGACGCGCTCGACACGGATCAGCACGACCTCGTGACGCTGCGGCGGTGGCTCTCCCAGTGGGTGCGAACACGACACGCCGACGCCACCGAGCGCACCCTGCTGACTGCCCTCGAGCATCTGGGGTCGGACGCGCTGGCAGACCTTCTGTACGGTGCAGCCGCAGAGCGGCTGTTCGCCAATACGGGGCATCTCTTCGATTTCAGCAACAAGGCACTCGAGCTCTCCCGGTATCTCGGACCGGACGGAGCCCGCAGCCTCCTCCCGTTGCTGACCCTCTCCCTGACCCGGGTGCGTGGCGAGGAAGAGAACACCTCCTGGCACCATCCCGTCGAGCTGGTGGAGCCGTTGAGGTCGCTCGAAGACGAGCTGCCGACGCTGCTCGCGGGCGACGGGAACGCGAGCGAATTCGACGATGCCGAGCTCGTCGACGTATTGCTGGGCGATGATCCGATGGCCATTCTCGGCGCACTGCGCGACGCCCTCGCCGACGCTGCCGCTCCCGAGCGCCTCGCGGCCCGGGTCGCGTACTGTGCAGCGCTTCGAATGGCGCGCTTCGCGACCTCGAACGAGGTCACGGACTGGTTCAACGTGCAGCACACGCTGAACTTCACCGCTGCCGTTCACCGGGCCGTGCAGCGGTGCCCGTCGCCGAAAGTCGTGCGGGCCATCTTCCACGGCGCCATCGCGGTCTACATGGACCGCTTTCTCAACGTGCCTCCCGCGCGGCTGCCCGCGGAGCGGTCCGGGGCGGACGCACTTCCGACCGATGCGCCGGAGCTCCTCCACGCGCTGCTCGAAACCCTGGATCAGCGCTCCAAGCTCGACGCAGCCCCAGCGCTCGTCTCGAAATACCTGCGCGGGGGCCACTCGTTCGCAGGGCTGATCGACACGCTCACCCTCGCGACCGTACGCGAAGATGTCGACTTCCACAGTCTCCAGAATCTCGAAGCGGCGGTTTCGCTGTGCAGCGCCTTCAAGGGCGGACTCGAGGTCGAGCACATCATGGTCGGCGTGGTCCGAGGTCTCGCAGCCCAATGCCCGACACGGCGAGCGGGTCAGCAGACGGCCAGGATCGCGCTCCGCCTGCACCGCGGTGACTCGGTCTACGAGGAGGGAGCAAGACCGGAATGAGGCGGACGTAGACCGGCCCCATGAGCGGCCGAACTCCCTGGCGCACTGCAGCCACCCGGGCGTGGGCGACGTGCGGCTCGGGCCCATGGGGATCTGCTAGAACTGGATCCGGCGATTCGGATCGACCCCGTTTCGCATCGAATGACGAGGGGCAATGCCGGGTCAGCAGCGGGACACCGAACGAGATTTCGATGCCGTCATCGTCGGTGCAGGCCTGGCGGGGCTCTACATGCTCCACCGCCTGCGCGGCATGGGGTTCTCGACCCGAGTCTTCGAGACCGGCACCGCGATCGGCGGCACCTGGTTCTGGAATCGCTATCCCGGCGCGCGCTGCGACATCGAGAGCCTGGAGTACTCCTACCAGTTCTCCGACGAAATCCAGCAGGAGTGGGAGTGGACCGAGCGCTTCGCCTCCCAGCCCGAGATCCTGTCCTACATCAACCACGTAGCGGATCGTTTCGACCTGCACGGCAACATTCAACTCGAGACGCGAGTCGAACAGGCGCGCTTCGACGAGGCCGAGAACCGTTGGGCGATCCGCACCAACGCTGGCCACGAATATCGGGCCCGCTTCTGCATCATGGCGACCGGTTGCCTGTCGTGTCGGAACACGCCCGACTTCAAGGGACTCGAGAGCTTCCAGGGCGAGTCCTACCACACGGGCGACTGGCCCCACGAAGGCGTGGACTTCCACAGCAAGCGCGTGGGGGTCATCGGCACCGGGTCTTCTGCCGTGCAATCGATCCCCATCATCGCCGAGGAGGCGGAGCACCTCACCGTCTTCCAACGCACGGCCAACTACTCGGTCCCGGCACAGAACAAGCCCCTGGACCCGGCCGTGCAGAGCAGGATCAAGGCCGACTACGCGGGCTTCCGAGAGCGCAACAGCAATTCCTTCTTCGGCACGCTCGGCGACTTCGAGAACGCGGGGCCCTCTGCAAAAGCGATCAGCCCCGAGGAGCGCGACCGCTTCTACGAGGCAGCGTGGAAGCGTGGAGGGGTCCCCTTTCTGAACACCTTCGACGACCTCATGATCGACAAGGAATCGAACGACACGGCGGTGGATTTCATCTGTCACAAGATTCGGGAGATCGTCGACGATCCGGAGGTCGCTGAGCGGCTGATTCCCCGTCAGACCTTTGGATGCAAGCGTCTCTGCGTCGACACCGACTATTTCAGCACCTTCAACCGACCCAACGTCAGCCTGGTCGACGTGAGCGAAAATGCGATCGAGGAAGTCACTCCCTCGGGGCTGAAGCTCGCGGACGGCGATGATTTCGCCCTCGACGCCATCGTCTTGGCGACGGGCTTCGATGCCATGACGGGTGCGCTCCTCGCGATCGACCCGCATGGAAAGTCCGGTGTCACGCTGAGCGAGAAGTGGTCCGAGGGACCCCAGACCTACCTGGGTCTCGCCGTGAGCGGCTTCCCCAACCTCTTCACGATTACCGGTCCGGGCAGCCCTTCGGTGCTCTCCAACATGGTGCCCTCCATCGAGCAGCACGCGAACTGGATTGCTGACTGCCTCGGGTATCTCCACGAGACCGGGCACGAGCGAATCGAGGCGACTCGAGCGGCAGAAACGGCCTGGGTGGCCCACGTCAACGAGGTCGCCAACGGCACGCTCTATCCGAAATGTCACTCCTGGTACGTCGGGACGAATGTCCCCGGCAAGACCCGGGTCTTCATGCCCTATCTCGGCTACGCGCCCTACGTGGAGAAATGCAACGAGGTAGCGGCGAACGGCTACGAGGGCTTCGAGCTCTCGCGCTGATCGAGCAACAGCCAGGGCTCGCGACCGCGGCCCAGCGCGTCGACCCGCTTCCCCTTCAACAGACGATCTCGGCGAGCCCGTCGAGATGGCCGATGTCGGGCTGGATCGGCACGAAGATGAACT
>JABSQW010000396.1 GCA_013215605.1 Myxococcales bacterium | reverse complement strand
GGAGGCAGTCATTGGACACGATGCAGGCGGACCTCTCCGGCAACCGAGAGGTCAGCGGATGCGTCGCTGTCGTGACGTCCGAGACTACGCGTCCAGGCGCATGAATCGCGCCAGGTTGTCCCGCATCAGGGTCTTGATGAGCGCCTCGTCGAGGCCTTCGATCGTCTTGGCGTACTGGACCGGATCGGGCAGACCTTCGGAGTGAGGGAAGTCCGAGCCGAATACGAGACAGTCTGTACCTACGACCTCCATGGAACGGCGGATGTTCTCCTCCGGGAACGGCGCGATGATGCAGCGCTCCTTGAACAGCTCACTCGGCCGACCCGGAATCGCTCCTCCCCACTTCGCCGTGCGCCCCAGGATGTGGCCGTGATCCAGCTTCCGCAGCAGGTAGGGCAGCCAGACCGTGCCAAACTCCGCGATGAGCACGCGGATCTTTGGGAAGCGCCCGAACATATTGTGAAACACCATCGCGGTGACGCTGTCCATGATCGGCCGATCGCCCCAGCACGTGACCCACTGGAAGCCGCCAAACACGTTGTAGTAGGCGTCGGGATCTTCGCTCCAGTCCGCGGTGTACCTCTGGTAGTTGCCTCCCCCGAGGTGGAGGACGATCGGAACGTCGGCCTCGTTTACGCGTGACCAGACCGGGTCGTAACAAGGATCGAATGGGGATCCCAACGGGGCGGGCCCGGCGGCCAAAGAGATCAGCTGCGCGCCTTCGCTCAGAACCGTTTCGAGTTCCTTTACCGCCAGGTCGACGTCCTTGAGAGGGACCGTGGCGGGCACGAAGATCCGCTCCTTGTAAGCGAAACCCCACTCGTCCTGGACCCAGCGGTTGTAAGCGCGCGTTGCGGCGTAACCGAGTTCCACGTCGCCGCTGCCAAAGGCCTGCGAGCCTCCTGTATGGATCACCGCCGCTTGAACGCCCTGCCTGTCCATCAGGGCGAGACGGTCGTCTCGGTGATAGAACGCCGGCTCCATGGTCTTGTAGAAGTCGACCAGTTCCTGGCGTTCTTCGCTGCTCATCCCGCGCATCGCGTTCAGCTTGTTGAGCATCGCGCCGGGAACGGGAATATCCGTATCCATCTCCGGCATCTCGGTCGGATCGACGCCACCGTGACCCCCCTCGGGCACCGCGTGGTCTCCGATCGTGCGGGCTTTCTTTTCCAACGTCATCGCCTTGGCGGTCTGACTCTGTGTGCCCTCCTGCATCACGGAGAGCCGGTCCCGCTGAACGAATTTCTCCTTGTACTTGGGTTCGAGGAAGCGCGTAACCGAGTCGGGCGTTTCATAGAAGTGGTTGTCCGCGTCATAGACTCGATACGCGAGCTTTGCCTCATCCTCGGCCCGATACACGCCCCGCGTTCCCGCCTGTTTCTCGCTCATGGAACTCTCCTCGTCGTTCGCCTGCTCGCTGCGGCTCCACAGGCCCCAGGCACGATACTACGCGGTGGGCCCCGAGGTTCCCCTCACCTCCCGGGAATACTTTCCACGAGACGTTGGCGCGGCAGCGCTCACGGGCTCTCCTTCGTTGCGGCCATGAGCGCTCGCCCCCAGTACTCGAGGGTCTCGTTGGTGGCGACGAGGTGTTGGCCCGACCCGATGAGATCCCGGAAGGTCCGCTGGATGGGATTCGAAAGGTGAAGCGCTCCCGCGCCCGCGTAGGGAAAGAGGCGCATGGCCGCCTGGCAGATGGATTCCGTGGCAAAGCCCACCGCGGCACCCACGCGGCCCATCTCGGTCTCGTCGAGCGGTGCGTCGCTGCTCTCGGCGATCTCCATGGCGCGATCGAGTTCGCTCATCACGTAGGCGCGCGCGGCACGCAGCGTGGCGTCGGTCCTGCCCAGTTCGATCTGGAAGGCGCCGCGGTCTCCCACCGGGGTGGTGCCGAGTACGCGCGTCTTCCTGGGCGCAAGGCGCGCGATCTCGTCGACCATGCGTTGCGCGACACCAAGTGAAAAGCCCACGTTCTCGCCACCCACGTAACCGCGGAAGCCGATCTTCAGGTACTGCGCGCCGCCGCGAAGCTGGGCGAAGGGGCTAGAGGTCATCTCGCTCGGCACGAATGCGTCGTCGACGATGACGTCGACACTCCCGGTTCCCTGGAGCGCCGCCACGTGCCAGTCGTCGTGGAGTTCTACCGCGTCGCGAGGGATCACGACCAAACGCGGGCCGACGGGCTCATCGCAGATCGTCATCAAGGCGACCCACTCCGCCACTTCCACTCCGCTCGCGTAGGCCCAGCGCCCGGAGACCCGGTAGCCGCCGTCCACCGCCGCGCTCTTGCCGGTGGGTGCGGAGACGGCCGCGAAGAGCGGACTGTCGCTGGCGAAGATGCGCTCGAGGCCCGCCTCGGGGAGCGTGGCCGCGGCGAGACCCGCCGAGCCGCTCTGGTTGAAGGCAAGCCAGCCGGCGGTGGGATTCAAGTACGCGATGCGGGCGAAGTAGTCGACGTGCTCCGAGGGGGGGATCTCGTAGCCCCCCACCTCGCGCGGCACCTTCGCCATGGGGATCCGGGCCTTCTTCAGGAGGGCGGCCAGGGCGTCCGGGGCACTGCGTTTGATCTCGGCTTCTCGCGAGAGGGCCTCGAGTTCGGGGGCGATCGCCTCGAGGGCTTCGTAGAGTTCCGAGGTGGAGCGCGGTCCGGTCATGGCGGGAACCTCCGTGGAAATCGGTGGGGCAGGGGACCGGGCTTGCCTCTGCCACGCGTTCAGTCTAATCGAGTCGCGCGACTCGAAACTTGCAACCCCCACGCCGCGAGTGGCAGAGTCGATGCTCCCCGGCGCAAGGAGAACCCGTGGCCCTGCACCGCCTTCTCGACATGGAAATCGGCGTTCCCGAGCCCGCAGCCCTGGACGACTTCCTCCGGGAGATCGGCCTCAGCGGAGAGAATGGCCGCTGGGGCGGGGAGGAGCAGCCCGATCAGATCCGCGTCGTCGAAGCGCCCTTCCGCCAACTCGTCAGCATGTGCGTCGCCTGCGAGAGCGAGGAGGACCTGGCGATTGCTGCGAAGGCCCTCGACGAACTCGGCGCGAAGGCCGACATCGGCAACGGGAAACTCCGCCTCACCGATCCCATCAACCGCTGGGAAATGGTCGTGGAGCCCGCGGAGGTTCGGGACATCGAGACCCGGCCGGAACGCACGCGAAATCGCCCGGGCCAACGCCCGCGCACGGACGTTCGCGCCGAAGCCATCACCGAGGCGAAGCCGCGCCCGCCGCGGCGTCTCGGCCACGTGGTCGTCGGCACGCCCGATCCCATCAACACCGCGAATCTCTACAAGGCCCTGGGCTACCGCGTCTCCGACGTGATCGGCGGGGGCCTCGCCACCTTCATGCGCTGCTCCCCCGACCACCACAACCTGCTCGTTGCCCCGGGCCGCGTTCCCTACCTCAACCACTACGCGCTCGAGCACGACGACTTCGATTCGGTAGCGCGGGCGGCGACGAACTATCTGCGAAATCACGAGGACGACCGGCAGATTGCGGGCCCGGGCCGGCACCAGATCGGGGGCAACGAGTTCTGGTACATGCTCGACGCCAGCGGGAACTTCTTCGAGTTCTTCTCCGACATGGACCGGATCGACGACGACGCCGCCTGGGAGATCGGGACCGACTGGGCTCCCGCCGACTCCTGGTCGCTCTGGGGCGAGGAGCATCAGCCCGAGGTCTTCTTCAACCCGGTCGACATGGACGAGATCGTCGCCGGCTGGGAGAAGCAGCACGGCTGATTGCCGCTTCCCCGTTCAACATCCGATGGAGGAGACCCGACGTGAACCGCTTCTTTTGGCCTACCGCCGCAATGCTTCTGGCGGTCGCCGCCGTTCCCACTGCCCGCGCGGAGGAGTCCCAGGGCGCGCTCGCGCCCCGAGTGATGTTCGTCGCGTTTCGCGTGGCCGACCTCGAACGGTCGCTCCACTTCTACACCCAAATTCTCGGAATGCGGGAGTATGGGCGCTATCCGGGAGAGGGTTCGCAGAAGGACGTCGCGCTCACCTTTGCCACCGACGTCGGCGGCGCGGAGCCCACGGACAGCGGGGCCATGCTTCTGCTGATCCCTCGAGAGGCCGGGGCGGGCCCGGTGCAACACGGCGACGCTCACAGCCGCATCGCGTTCGGCGTTCCCGACGTGCCGGGTGTGGTGGCGAGTGCAAAGCAGGCCGGCCACGAGGTCACCCGCGAGCCGACGCGGATTGCCGACGGCAACCGCTGGGTCGCCTTCGTCCGAGATCCCGACGGCTACCACCTCGAGTTGCTCGGACCCGCCACACCGGGGTCTTGAAACTCACGAGCTTCGCCGCGGTCGGTGCAGGGCTCGCGCAGCCAGTGCTGCCTAGGGCTCCGGCACCGCTCCCGGGGCGTCGAGAACCTCTCCGCTGCGCGCCATCGGATCGGGATCGCAGACGACGTCGGCGACGATGCCGGCGGGCACAGCCATCGGATGCGCCCACTGCGGATCGATGCCGCCCGCGGACGCCAGCGTCTCGCAGTGCTCCGAGAGCGTGAAGCCGGGGTCGACGGAGACCACGCACACGCCGAAGGGTCGCAACTCCTTGGCGAGGCCGACCGTCATGCGGTCGAGCCCCGCCTTGCTGGCCCCGTACGCGACACCGGGAGAGCCCTGGCCGCCGGGCATCTGCTCGATTTCGCTGCGCCCGTAGCCCGACGAGACATTGACGATCACGCCGCCGGAGCGCTCGCGCATGTGGGGTGCGATGGCCTTGCAGAGCAGGAAGGGCGCGTTGAGGTTGATCTGGATCTGGCGCAGCCAGTTCTCCGCACTCATGTCCCAGAAGGTGTCGTACATCGCCAGGCCGATGTCGGCGGCGTTGTTGACCAGCACGTCGATGTGCCCCATCTCGTCGATGGCGCGCTTGGCGAGCGACTCGATGTCGCTGGCGACCGAGAGGTCGGCGCGCAGCGCCGCCGCGCGCCGCCCGAGTGCGCGCACCTCCTCCGCGGTCTGGTGGATCGTGCCGGGCAGGTCGTCGCGCGGTGTCTCGGTGCGCGCCGTCACCACGATGTCGGCGCCGCGCCGCGCCAACTCGAGGGCGATGGCGCGCCCAATGCCGCGGCTGCTGCCGGTGACCAGCGCGACCCGCCCGTCGAGATCGCCCACGCGCCTACCCCAGGCCCTTGACGAGCGCGGCGTTCGAATCCGTCGCGGCCCAGCGGGTCTTCGCGGCCTGCTGGTACTCGGGCGAGTCGTACCACTTGTGGAACTCCGCCTCGTCGGCGAACTCGATCATGACCGTGCGCGGGCCGTGCCACTTGCCCTCGACGACCTCGGGGGTGTCGTCGGCTGCGAGCACTTTCGCGTCGAGGCCCGCGAACGAGGCTCCGGCCTGCTGGGCGTAGCTGTCGTAGCCGGCTTGATCGTGGATGTCGACCTGGGCGATGAAGTAGACGGGCATGCGTGCCTCCGGTGTGGGGTGATGTCCGGATTCTAAACCCCAGGCGCCCTTCCTGTGGGAGCCAGGTGGGCGGACTCGAGTCGAAGCCGGTCACGCGCGGTGGTACCCTCGCGCCCGATGACGAGCCAGGGCCTGCTCGACGGCAAGGTGGCGATCGTCGCGGGAGGCGGCGGAGGGGGGATTGGCGCACAGACGTCGCGCGTGCTCGCCGCCGCGGGCGCGGCCGTTGCGGTCGTCGACATCGAGGCGGAGCGCGCCGAGCAACTCCGCGAGGAGATCGAGGCGCGAGGCGGACGCGCGCGGGCGATTACCGCCGACGTTCGGGAGCAAAGCGGCGTCGCGGCGATCACCGAGGCCACGCTGGCGGCTTTCGGTCGCATCGACGTCCTCGCCAATGTGGCGGGTGGGATGCAACAACACGCCAAGTGGCAGCCGCTGGCGGACTGGGACGATGAGGCGTGGGAGAAGATCCTCGCGATCAACCTGCGCTACGTCTTCCTGCTCAGCCGCGCCGTGATTCCGGTCATGATCGAGCAGGGCAGTGGGGGTGCGATCGTCAACATCACCTCGATCAGCGGGGTGTTCGGCGCCCCCAACCACGCGCCCTACGGCGTCGCCAAGGCCGGACTGATTCACCTCACCAAGTCGCTGTGTCTCGAGTACGGTCGTTACGGCATCCGCTGCAACGCGGTCTCGCCGGGCGTCGTCGCGACAGCGGCCATCGCGGGAGCCGTGTCCGATGAGGAGAACGCGGAGATGTGGCGCAGCATCCCCCTCGAACGAGCCGGGACGCCCGACGACATCGCCCAGGCCGTGTTGTTCTTCGCCTCGGAACTTTCCGCCTACGTCAGCGGCCAGATGCTGCTGGTGGACGGGGGCGTCTCGTCGCGCTTCCCCCTCGGGCTACCGGACCCGGAACCCGGCGAGAGCGGCGCCTGACCAACGCGCCCTCAAGCCTCGTCCTGCTCCACCCGCTCGGTCAGCATCGCGGTCAGGATCTTCTTGGGCATCTTGCCGCTGTCGGTGAACGGAAGATCGGCGCGCTCGAAGAAGAAGAAGTGCCGGGGGACTTTGTAGGCCGAGAGTTCCTCGCGCAGCCGTTTCCGCAATTCGTCCGCCGCTAGATTCACGCCTTCGTTGAGCACCACGGCGGCGGCGACGTTCTGGCCCCGAACGGGGTGCGGAATGCCCACGACGAAGGCCGACTGCACCTCGTCCATCAATTCCATCGCGACCTCGACCTCGCTCGGTGTCACGTTGGCGCCGCCGGTCTTGATCATCTCGCCGAGGCGCGCCTTGAAGAAGAGGTGTCCCTCCTCGTCGAAGTACCCGCCGTCGCCGGTGTGGTAGAAGCCCTCGGCGTCGAAGACGTCCTCGCGCTCGAGCTTGTAGAGGCCCTGCATTCGGTTGTAGCCGCGCACACAGATCTCGCCGTGCTCGCCGGTGGGCAAGCGCTCGCCCGTCTCCGGGTCGACGACTTTGTGGCTCACGCCCTCGAGCGCCCTGCCGAAGGAGCCGCGCAGTCGCTCGGGGAGGTCGACGTCCATGCGGTCGAAGGTGTGCGGGCCGCAGGTCTCGGTCATGCCAAGGGAGTTCGAGCGCAGCTGCGGGTCCCTGGGCCGCTGTTCCTCGGGGAGCATGTCGAGCATCGAGCCCGACTCGATGGACGACAAGTCGCGGCTGTGGAAGTCGGGGTGGTCGCGCATGGCCTGGGTGTACTGCGGCCAGCCCATCACCGACGTTGCGCGCTCGCGCTCGAGGATCTCGAGGGTGGCGCCCGGCTCGAAGGCCTCCTGACACAGGATCAGGTAACCCTCGTGCATCGACTGGCAGAGGCCGATCACCACGCCCCCCGTCCAGAAGAACGGCATGGGGGTCCAGAGCACGCCGCGCGGGTGGAGGTCGCGGTAGCTGGTCAGGTTGAAGGACTGCCGGATCAACGTGCCGTGCGTGTGGACGGCGCCCTTCGGCTCGGCGGTGCTCCCGGAGCTGTAGATCACGATCACCGAGTCCGCGGGGCTGATGCAGGCCTCCACCTCGCGGAGGAACGCCTCGTCGATCGCCGCGGTGGGCGCGAGATCGTCGGCGCGCTGCGCCCAGGGCCGGGGCTCGCCGCCGAACACGAAG
>JABSQW010000395.1 GCA_013215605.1 Myxococcales bacterium | reverse complement strand
CGCCCCTCCCGTCCGAACCCGCCCGCCCCATGAGGCGGAGCAGTACGCGCGGCACCTTCGCGAGACCGAGTCCCGGATCCCAGACGAGATCGCTGCCGGACGGCACCGGACCCTCGAGGGGAAACGCAAGCACCTCGACATCCGAGGGCTCGAGCGTCGCGAGGATGTTCTCGCGGTAGCGGCGGAAACTGAACGGCTCGTCGCGCCGTTCGAGCACGGCAATCTTCATCGAGGCGCGCACCAGCCCGGCAACGACCGGCCGAGGAGCGCTTCGAGCCGGTCGACCTCGGGGCGCAGCACTTCGACGAGACGCGCGTGGAGCTCGTCGGACAGCGGGGCCCGCGGCAGTTCCGCCGCGTTGGCGTGACGCACGCGGATCCGCAGCATACGGCGCCAGGAGCGGGGCAACAGCGTCACCACGGGCTTCGCCACCCAGGCGGGTGGACGGCGCAAGAACTCGGAGACGGCGGCGCTCCGCACCGCCTTGTTGGGGTTCACTACGCGGAACGTCGGAGCGAAGTCCTCGTCGACGCCTAGAAAGCGCAGCGCGCGGCGGTACTCGGCGGCGGGGTCGCTCGTGAAGTCGTCGAAGAGTACGACGTGAACGGCGTCGCTCCCGAAGCAGCCGATATAGCGCTCGAGCTGCTCGGAAAATCGCGCGACGCCCGTGTAGAACAGCCGGTCCGGAAAGCGCAGGTTCGCGGGCACGTGCGCGCCCGCGCGACGCACGTCCTCCGCGTCGAGGGCCTCGGCGAGATCGGCGAGGTCCTCGTCGCCGTTCCAGACCATCTGTGAGTGGTACGACGCGACGAACTCGAGGGGGTCGCGGAGCATCACGAGGATCTTCGCGTCGGCGTGGAAGGCCCGGATGTTCTCGGCGGCCGACTTCGAGTAGAGGTGGAAGACCGACGTCTCCCCTACCCGCTTCTCGAAACTGGCGTCGCGGAACAGCGCGAGGTAGTGCTCGCGTGACGCGTAGGGGTCGGTCGCCGGTACGAGATCGGTCGCGAAGTGGTTGTGCTCCTTCTCCGCCGGCATGAACACGTCGGGGTGCTCGCGCAGGCTGACGTGCATCGCCGTAGTGCCGCACTTCGGCGCGCCCACGAGAAAGAAATCGGGCTGTCTCTCCGACGACGCCATCACAGCACGGCTTCGAAGAGATCTTCGTACGTCCGACACACGTCCTGCGTGTCGAAGTCGACGAGCGTGCGCGAACGAGCGGCAGCGCCCAGGCGCGACGCCTCGTCGGGTGCGCCGCACAGGCGGTGGAGTACCCGCCCGAACACCTCCGCGTTTCCAACCGGCGTGAGGCGGCCCGAAACTCCGTCCTCGATCAGCTCCTCGGGTCCGAATTTGCAGCGCGTCGAGACCGCTGGTGTACCGCACGCCATGGCTTCGATGATCGCGTTCGGAAGTCCCTCGTGGTTGCTCGTGAGCGCGAAGCAGTCAGCGGCACGGAAGAAGGGATACGGGTTGTCCTGGAATCCGAGCCAGCGCACCTGTTCACCGAGGCCGAGCGCCGCCGCCCGTTCGCGAAGCGCGTTCTCGTCGGGTCCCTCCCCGAGCATCCACAGCTCGGCGTTGCGACCGCGCAGACGCGAGAACGCCTCGAGGAGCATCGCCTGGTTCTTCTGCGCGTGAAAGCGCCCGGCGTGAACGACGATGAACCGCCCGATCTGGCGCTCGATCGGGAGCCTGTCTCTCGAGGCCCGTCCGATGAATTCGAGATCGACGACGTTCCGCAGTGTCGCCACGCGGGCCGGTTCGAGGCGCAAGTACTCGATCATCGCGTTGCTCACGCCCTCGCAGCAGCCGACCGCGCGATCCGCGCGACGCAGCGCGCGCCGCGCCCAGATGGCAAAGACACCAATCATCTCGCGGCGCGGATCGTTGACCTGGCGGCACACCCAGCGCGGATGGTGTCGCGATAGCGCGAGCGCGGTTCCCGTCACCATGTTCACGTAGTGGAGCTGACTGAACACCACGTCGGGGCGCAGCTCGTCGATCAGGCGACGCAGCTGCAGCACCGTCTTCGGCAGGTGCCACGCCCGCGTCTTCTCGACCTTGTGAACCGGGATGTCCGGCGGATGGTCGTAGGCGTAGACGTCACGCCAGAAGCACAGGTGAGGATCGAAGCGTTCGCGGGAGAGGTGCTTGACGAGGACCGAGAACTCGCGCTCGGCGCCACCGCCGCGGAGATCCGAGATCGTGAGCAGGATCTTGATCCGCCTCCCGGCGGGATCGTGGCGCGTGTCGAACGCCGCCTCAGCCACGATCGCCCGCTCCCGCGACGCCGGCGAGAATCTCGGCGTAGAGGGCCTGGTACTCGTCGCACTGGCGAGCGACACCGAACCGCGACGCTACGACCGCGCGGCCCTCCCCGGAGAAACGGTCGCGCAGCGCGCGGTCGGCGAGCAGGCGCGAGCAGCGCTCGGCCAGCAATTCGGGGCGGTCGGGCTCGACGAGGAATCCGTTCACACCGTCTTCGACCACCTCCGGGAGACCGCTCACGCGCGTCGCGACGCACGGCAGCCCACAGCGCAGTGCTTCGAGGATCACCATCGGGAGCCCCTCGTAGATCGACGGTACCACCAGCACCCGGGCGGCGCGGTAAAAACGCTCGACATCGACGGACTTGTGTCGCCCCTCGAAGACCACCGCGTCGCCGAGTCCGAGCTCCCCGAAGAGCGCCGCGAGATCCGGCGCGGCCCCGGCTTCGAGCCCGACGATCCGAAGCTTCGCTGCGGGGTGATCGCGGCGCACGGCCGCCAGAACGAAGGGCAGCGCTGCGACCCGCTTTCGCGGACCATCGGTACCTACGTAGAGGAGCTCGATGAGCGGAATCTCGTTGCCTTGGGCGGGCAGCGGATCGCTTTCGGGAACCCCATTGTAGATCACGCGGGCGCGCTCGCCGGCGTCGCCACCGAGCACGTCCCGCGCCGCGCTGCGCGAGATGAACGAAACCGCATCGGCGAGACCGCGCGTGCAGCGATCGGTGAAGCGGTGAAACCGAGAGACGGCGATTCGATACACGAAACCGGCCCGGCCGGTCGAAAACCGCCGCGCCGACGACGCAGCTCCGAGACCCGAGAGCACGAACGGACGGTGCGCGGCCGCCATCCCGCGGTGGCCCACGTGGAACGTGGCGAGCACCGGTGTGCGTATCCCGAGTGCACGCATCGCCAGCAGCATGAGCAGAGCGTCTCCGTGGTGGCAGTGGACGAGCTCGAAATTCCTCGCGCGGCCGGCGCGGCGCGCCAGCGCCAGGAGAAAGCGCGAGGGCGAGGCCGCGACGCGTTCAACCGTCGGGTCGTCGGCCGACGTTCCCGTCGTGAACACGTGGGAGACGTGGCCGTTGCCGCGAAGCTCCGCGTGGAGGTGTGCCACCACCTCACCGACGCCGCCCATGCGGTCCGGGGGGAAGTACGCCACGATGTGGAGCACCCTCATCGAAGGTCGCGACCGCCATCCTTCTTGGCCAGCACCACGTAATTGCACGGGTACAGGCCGCGCATTCCGACGGCCGCGTCGACAAGCGCCATCGCGCGCACGAGCAGCGCGTAGTTGAGCGCCCAGACGACGCGTCGGAGACCCGGCAGCGCGCCGAGCGTGGTCATGAGCGCCAGGCTCGCCGTGTGGGACAGCAGCGCCACGAGTCCACCGCACTCCCGCATCTCCACCACCGCGAAACCGCGCTCCTCGAGCAGCGACGCGAGCCCGTAGCGCGTGAAGCGAAAATAGTCGTGGGGCACTTCGTGGAGCATGGACAGATGGGGGACCGAGAGGATCAGATGACCTCCGGGCACGAGTACGCGCGCGATCTCCGACACGGCATCCCAGGGTCGTGGCACGTGTTCGAGTACCTGCGTGCAGAGCACTGTCCCCATCGACGCGTCGGAAACCTCCGGCATGTCCTGCAGGTCGGCGATGAGATCGACCTCGCCTGCGCGGTCCTCCACGTCGAGGCTGAACACGCGGACACCGCGGGCCTCGAGTCCGGGCTTCCACGGCGAGCGCCCCGACCCCGCGTCGAGGCACGGCCCCGTGGCGTGCCCTTCGACGAGGCGCAGTGTGTCCTGGTGGAGTTGATGGACCGACAGACACAAGGTGTGCGCGAGCCCGCGTTCCGTGAGCCACGCCCCGAGTTCGCTGCGCCGCCGCTTGAGGACTTTCAGCACGATCAAGCGCCCCGCGCGCGGTCAGCAGCCACGCGCTCGAAGATCTCGGCGTAGTGGGCCGCCACCGCCGACCAGTCGAGTGCGTCCGCGGTCTGGGCGCCCCGCGTGAGCACACGAGAATCCGGCGGGTCGTCGAGTGCGACGAGGATCTTCTCGGCGAGATCGCCGGGGTCCTTCTCGGCGCAGAGCCAGCCGTTCTCGCGGTGCCGAATGACATCGGGAATCCCGTCGACTCGGCTCGCCACGACACGCGTTCCAGAGGCGAGCGCCTCCACCACCACGGTGGGCATGCCCTCGGTCTCGCCCTTCGAGTCGACGATGGACGGCACCACCGCGAGCCGACAGCCGCGCAGGTAGCGGCCGATCTCCTCGTGGTTCTTGCGGCCGACGAAGTCGACGGCGTGCTCGATACCGAGCGCGCGTGCCTCCGCGCGCAGGCTGTCTTCGAGGGCGCCGTAGCCGATCACCACGAGGCCGAGACCCCCGTGTCGCTCGAGCACCCGTGGCAGCGCGCGCAGCAGGTACACCGTGCCCTTCTTCTCGCTGAAGCGGCCGAAGAAGAGCAGGTAACCCGACGGGAAGCGATCAGCGGCGGACGGCTCGGGCGGCCCCTCGCGAAACGCGCCCACGTTTGCGCCCATGGGTTGGAGCGCCGCGTTCGACGGGCGACCGAGCAGCGCGTCGAGGCTGTCGCGAACGTGGCTTCCGACGGCGGATACGACGTCGCTTCGCGCCGCCACGAAGCGCGCCAGTGCCCTGCCGAACGGCAGAGACTGCAGGAGGTAGACGTCGCCCGCGTGCACCGTGAGCACGTGCCCAAAGCGCCGGCGCCGGCCGCGCGCCAGCGCCGTCGACAGGCCCTGGGGAATGATCCAGTGGGAGTTCACGACCGCGACGTCCCTTCGGCGCGCGAGCGAACGCGTGGCCGCAGCCTGACAGGCGATGAAGGGAGGCGGTTGCAGCTTCGCGGCGAACGAGCCGCGCAGGTTGTCGCGAATGCCGTTTCCATAAGCGAGGCACTGGCGATCGCGCGGCAGGAAGTACGTAAAGCGCTCGACGTCGACGTCGCCCATGCGTTCGTGGCGCAGCGCGCCGGGGGCATCGGGGG
>JABSQW010000394.1 GCA_013215605.1 Myxococcales bacterium | reverse complement strand
TATCTCGCCCGCTGCCGCGCCGCCACGGATCTGCCGCTCGCCCTCGGCTTCGGCGTGAAGGACCGCGCCGACGTCGACCATCTGCGCGGTCGCGTCGATCTCGCGGTGATCGGCACACAGACGATTCGGGTGATCGAGGAGCAGGGCGTCGATGGCGTGAAGCCCTTCATCGAGGGGCTGCGCGGACCCGCCTGACGGACTCTCCGAACCGCTACCGAACCGCTTCCGAACCGAGTCGACGTTCGGTTGCGGACACGTGTACTCTCCAAAGGCTCCCCGACATATTCCGAGGTATTCACAAGAATTCTCAGGAGACGAGCCATGCCCGACTTCGACGTCGTAATTCGCGATGGGATGATCTTCGACGGGACCGGCGGACCGCGCTATCGAGCGGACATCGGTGTGAAGGACGGGGTGATCGCCGAGATTGGACGAATTCCCGCTTCGCGGGCGGCGCGCGAGATCGACGCCGGCGGGCTCAACGTTGCACCGGGCTTCGTCGATACCCACACCCACTACGACGCGCAGCTCTTCTGGGATCCCTACTGCTCGCTCTCCGGCTGGCACGGGGTGACGAGCGTCGTGATCGGAAACTGCGGCTTCGGCTTCGCGCCGGTCGCACCCGACTTCCGCGACCGCGCCATGCAGACGATGACGCGCGTCGAGGCCATTCCCTACGAGTCGATGAAGGCGGGGCTGCCGTGGGACTGGGAGACGTTCCCCGAGTTCCTCGACAGCGTCGAGCGGACGAACAAGGCCGTGAACCTCGTGCCGTGCGTGCCGATCGCGCCCATGCTCATCCGCGTGATGGGCTTCGACCGCGCGAAGGCGGGCGAACTCCCCACCGACCTCGAGCACGAGCAGCTGAAGGACTTGCTGCGCGAGTCGCTGGACGCGGGCGGCATCGGCTGGTCGGCCCAGGTACTGCCGCCGGACGGACCGGCCCCGGTGCAGCGAGATTTCGACGGCGGCCCGATGGTCACCGACGTGATGCACCTCGAGACGGCCGTCGCGCTCGCCGAGGTACTCGCCGAGCGCAACGAGGGCAGCGTCCAGCTCACCGTCGGCCTCGGCGACGAGGGCGTGTCTACGTACGAGTTCTACGAGAGGGTTGCGGAGGCCTGCGGACGCACGGTGATCTTCAACGTCGTCCAGGGGAACTCCAGCCAGCCGGGCCAGCATCGGAACTCGATGAAATGGCTGGCGTCGTGTCGCGAGCGCGGCCTCAGGATCGTGGGGCAGAGCCTCACGACCCGCGCCGGCTTTACGTTCACGCTCGACGAATGGAATCTCTACGACGAGAACGACGCGTGGATGGAAGTGACCCTCGGCAACGTGGAAGAGCGCCTCGAGAAGATGGCGGATCCGGAGCGCCGCGCGGCCCTGCGCGACATCATCCCGATCGCCACCACGATTCCGCCCGAAGGGGTGATGATCGCCGAGGTGCGCTCGTCGCGACTGAAGGAGTTCGAGGGGCTCACCTGCGGTGAGGCAGCGGAGAAGCTGGGCGTGCCGCACGCGGTGGACGCGATGCTCGACATCGCGGTGCGCGATCGGCTGCAGACCACGTTCTACGGCGAGTCGATCAACAACGACCTCGAGGTCCTGCGCGACATTCTGGGCGATCCGCACCTGATGCCCGGCGTCTCGGACGGTGGCGCGCACACGAAGTTCATCACCGTGGGGCGCTACCCCACCGAGTTCCTCGCCGAACTCGTGCGCGACCACCAGATGTGCTCCCTCGAGCACGCCCACTACCGGCTTTCGGCACTGCCCGCGCGCACGGTGGGTCTTGCGGATCGCGGTACGCTCGAGCTCGGCAAGGCAGCCGACATCGTGGTCTACGACCTCGACAAGCTCAGCATCGAGCCGATGGAGATCGCCTACGACTTCCCGGGCGACGAGTGGCGGCGCATCCAGAAGGCCCAGGGCTACCGCTACGTGCTGGTCAACGGCGACGTCACGATCGAGGACGACAAGGAAACCCACACCTATTCGGGAAGCCTGCTGCGCCAGACAGGCTGAACGCATTCAACAGATCGCGAAAGTCGTCCAGCAGGTCGGAAGTCCCTCTCTCAGGATTCCAACGCTACGCCGAAGCGGTCGGTGTAGAAGTGGAACATCTCGCGCAGTTCCTGCTTCTCCTTTCCTGCTTCTCGGCCGCTGCGCCGTCGTCTAGAATCACGGGATGCCGCGCACCACCGTCCGGGGAATCGAACTCTACTACGAACGCAACACCTCGGAGGCGGGCGCGCCCCGGCTCCTGTTCATCAACGGGTCCGGCGGGGATCTCCGCCAGAAACCCGGCGTCTTCGAGGGACCCCTCGCGAGTCACTTCGACGTGCTTGCGCACGACCAGCGGGGCCTCGGGCAGAGCGAGATTCCCGACGGCCCCTACAGCATGGCCGACTACGCGGAGGACGCGGCCGGTCTGCTCGACGCCGTCGGCTGGCAGAGCTGCGCGGTGATCGGCGTGTCGTTTGGCGGCATGGTCGCGCAGGAACTGGCCGTGCGGCATCCGTCGCGGATCGAACGCCTCGTACTGTGCTGCACATCACCCGGGGGCGCGGGCGGGCACTCGTACCCGCTCCACGAACTCACGGAGTTGCCGGAGGCGGAACGCACGGCGAAGAGCCTCGAACTGTCCGACCGTCGGATGGATGCCGACTGGCGCAAGGCGAACCCCGACGCCTTCGAGCAGCTGTTCGCGATGTACGCGGGTCGCGGCGATGCCGGCGCCGGCGAGCCGCGCCGCGAACTCGGCCAGCGGCTGCAATTCGAAGCTCGCGCGGGACTCGACGTCTACGACCGTCTCGCGTCACTGACGATGCCCGTGCTGTGTTGCGGCGGTCGCTACGACGGCATCGCGCCTCCGGAGAACATGCAGGCGATTCGCGATCGCATTCCGGGTGCGCGCCTCGAGTTCTTCGAGGGCGGCCATCTCTTCATGATGCAGGATCGAGAGGCGTATCCGAAGATCATCGAATTCCTTACGGAAAGAGGCTGAGGGACGAAGTGAAGTTCTGGCAGTCGATTACCTGGGCGGAGACCGACCAGCTGTGTGACATCGCACGCCTCGCCGAGGAACTGGGATTCGAGGGCGTGATCGGCGCCGACCACGCGTTCTACCCGGAGACCCTGGTGCCCGCCTACCCGTACTCCGACACGGGCTTTCCTCCGCAGACCGCGGACAGCGAATACCCCGACATGTGGGTGTCGTGCGCCGCGATGGCAGCCGTGACGACGGCGCTCAAGTTCGTCTGTGGCATCTACGTGCTCCCGATCCGCAATCCCCTCGAAGTGGCGAAGCAGGCGGCGACGCTCTCGATCCTCTCGCAGGGTCGCTTCATCCTGGGTGTGGGCACCGGATGGATGAAGGAGGAGTTCGACGTCTATGGCGTCGATTTCGCCACACGCGGCCCCCGAACCGACGAGATGATCGAGGTGATGCGCCGCGCCTGGAGGGGCGAGATGTTCGACTACCACGGAGCGCACTTCGACATTCCACGCATTCGCGTGAATCCGGCGCCAGCGTCCGCCGTACCGATCTACTTCGGCGGCGCAGCGCCCGTGGCCCTGCGGCGCGCGGCGCGCGAGGGCGACGGGTTCATCAGCGCCGGCAACACGCCCGAGGAGGTCCCGCCGCTCATGGCCGAGCTCGCGCGCATGCGCGGGGAGTTCGGCCGCGAGGACCGGCCGTTCGAGACCATCGTCGGGCTCTACGCGCCGCCCGAGCTCGACCTCCTGCGCGAGATGGAGGACGCGGGGATGACGTCCGGAGTGCATCTCCCCTTTCACTTCGCCTTCGAGGGGCCGTCGACCTTCGATCGGAAACGCGGCCTGATGGAGGAGTTTGCCGAGAAGACCCTCCGCCACTTTCGCTGAGGTAGTGAGCGACGGCTTCGCGACGAGCTTCTCGGCGCTCGGCGAGCCGCCGGTTCAGCGGTGCGTGCGGATCTGCAGGTGGCGCCGGCGGGCCGCTCGCGTTGCCGCGCGCTGCTCCGGCGTGACGCGCGCGTATCCGGGGATGAGCTCGGGAAGCGCCGAAGCGTCGACGAGCTGCGCCGAAGGGTGTTGGGCCTTCGGAATGTCGCCGGACACGCCGTCGTAGCGGAGCAGGAAGAGGCCGCGGTCGAGGCTGCCGGCGTCGAGCCAGTTCGCGCAGCCCGGGTCCTCGCGGGCGATGACGCTGTAGTACGCGCCGTTGGCCGCTTCGATCGATTGGCTCGCGGTGAGGCTCGAGACCTGGTTGCCGTACTCGAGCGATGCGAACCACAAATCCGTCAGCTGGATCGCCTGGTACTTGGCGGTGGTGGGCCACGTCTCGATCAGGAGCACCTTGCCAGGCGGCAGGTCGAAGTACCCACCGGCCATCCAGCGCCCCCTCACGCCGCCCAGCGCGTAGGTGTCGATGAGCCCCGATATCGTGTTCGGCTGGCCCGACTCGACGTAGCGGCGCTGGACGAACGCCGGCCAGGTCGTGGCGGACCTCTCCAGCATGGCAGCGGCGCTGCGCAGCTGCAGAGCCACCTGGGCGGCATCGGTCGGGGGCTTGCGCGCGCCCTCCCATCCGGCGCGGTCGATGTGGACCTCGCCCGGATACGCGGCGTTCCAGTCGTCGTAGATCTGGCGCACGAACAGCGTCGTGGCGTCCGGCGGATTCGCGAGCCAGTTGTCGTCCGACGTCTCGCCGCCCACGCGAATGGAGAACGTCCCGTCCGACGCGATGTCGATGTCCTCGAAGGCGAGATAACCCGCGGAGCGGCCGGTGCCCGCCCAGGGGTGCCCGGCGTAGAGTTGCAGCTCGACGCGACTCGCCGAGCCCAGGCTTCCCCAGACCCGGTAGGCCTCCCCGCCGCGAACCGGCGAGAAGGCGTAGCGCTGATCGGGGTTGTCGCCCCCCTGGCGGGCCCAGAAGTCGATGATCCGGAAGTAGGGGAAGTCGGGGTCCTGGAGCACCTCGGCTTCGATCGTCACCTTGATCGTCCTCGCGAGGTGCTGGTAGGCGCCGGCGCGCTCGGCGTCGCTCGCGAACGCCGGCGACTTGCGGATCGCGTCCTCGGAGCGCGCGATGGACTCGAGAAACGTCGCGAAACCCGACTCGAGAGTGTCGGCCGTCGGCTCTGCGGCCGGCGCGGGGAGGGCGGCGAGGAGGCGCGCCGCGATCGAGGCGAGGACGGGAGCCAGGCGGATTCTCTGGATTCTCATGGGATCACTCCGATTCGATCAGGTTGCGGATTCTGTCGCGCAGAACGTTCTTCTGCACCTTCCCACTCGCCGTTCTGGGCAGCTCGTCCACCACTTCGAGGCGCTCGGGAAACTTCTGCGTCGCGAGGCCGGAGCCGCGCAGCAGCGCGGTGAGCGTGCCGAGTTTCGGCGTCGCCCCCGGGGCGGGCACGACGTACGCGCAGGCGCGCTCGCCCATGGCAGGATCGGGCATGGCGACCACGGCCACCTCCATGACGTCGGGATGGGCGAACAGGAGATCCTCGACCTCCTTCACGCTGATGTTCTCGCCGCCGCGGATGATGATGTCCTTCTTGCGACCGACGACGGTCAGAAAACCGTCGCGCACGGACACGAGGTCGCCCGTAGCGAACCAACCCTCGGCGTCGAACGCCTCGGCGCCGACGCCGTCGAGGTAGCCGGGAAAGAGCTCGGGTCCGCGCGCGATGAGCTCGCCAGCGACACCGGGCGCCACCTCGATACCGGCGTCGTTCACCACTTTGACTTCGCAGTGCGCCATCACGCGGCCGTCGGTCTCGGAGCGACGCTCCTCGCTGTCGGCGGCCGTTCCACCGGTGACGGTAGGAAACTCGGTCGACCCGTAGGCTCGCGTCGCGGTGCAGCGGAGCGCCGCGCTTGCCTCGCGGATCAGCGCCGGGGGAACGTCGGCGCCGCCGCACACGAACGTGTGGAGCGAGAGGTCGCGGGGGGCCTGCTTCTGGGCCTCGGTGATCCCGTGCAGGAACGGCGTGGCGCCCACGCTGAAGCTGCAGCCGTGGGCGACGAGCAGGTCCATCGCTTCGTCGACTTCGAAGCGGTCCTGGTAGACGACGCTGCTGCCGAGCACTGCCGGCATCTGGATGCCGTAGAGGAGCCCGGTGACGTGAGTGAGCGGGGAGGGCATGTACACCACGTCGCCGGCGCCGAGTCCGTAGAAGTCGATCATCGAGCGGATTTCGAAGTCGAGGGTGTTGTGGGTGTGGACGGCGCCCTTCGGGTCGGCCGTCGTGCCCGACGTGAAGAGCAGCAGTGCCGGATCGTCCGGCGACCGGTCGGGCGCGGCGTTGGGCGGCGCGCCGGGCGAAGTTTCGCACAGCTCGTCGAAGCCGAGGTCGCCGCCCGCACCGTCGACCGTCACGACGGACGCGAGGGCGGGAAGGCTGCCGCGAAGCTCGGCGAGCATGTCCGCGTAACCGAAGCCGCGATACGACGACGGCGCGACGATCAGTTTGGAACCGGCCTGACCGAGGATTCGGCCGACCTCGCGCTGCCGATAGATTGGAACGATCGGGTTCGAGATCGCGCCGAGGGACAGCACGGCCCAGTGGACGATCGCCGCTTCCCGCCAATTGGGGAGAATCCAGGACACGACGTCGCGGTGTGCGATTCCGAGGGACGCCAGTCCGGCGGCTGTGGCGCGGACCCGGTCCGCGAGCTCGCCCCAACCGATCGGGCCCCGACGATCGACGAGTGCGGTGGCGTCGCCGTGATCGGACGCCGCACGCTGGAGCGCCGCGTCACACAGGACATCGCGCCAGTAGCCAGCCGCGCGGTAGCGTGCGGCGAGTTGCGGGGAGACGCAGGGGAAGCGCGCTGCCACGCGGCTACGTTGCCTCTGGCTCGTTGCAGCGGATCGGAGAGAGCGTGACGAACAGCATCCCGAGGCGGCGATCCCTCATGGAGTCTCGAGCGTCGTCTCGAACATCTGGGCCTCGCCTGTTGCGGAGGCCCGAATTCTACGCGATTGCCGACGCGAGGAATGCGCGGCATTGACGCCGCGGGAGGGCGCGTGAAACCATCCGGGGCGGAGGATCAACACGCTGTGACCGCCCAGAACCCCGATCCGCCCCAGATTCCCCGATGGGGCAAAGACACCGACCAGTCCCGGGAGATCGGAACCAGCCGGAGCGACGCGTCGATCTACACCGACCCGGCGACCCTCGCGCTCGAGCGCGACCGGATGTTCCGCCGGACGTGGCTCGTGGCCGACCGCGTCGAGGCGGTTCCGAACCCCGGGGACTTCCTCGTCTGGGAGCGCCTCGGTCAGTCGGTGGTGATCGCCCGCCAGGACGACGGCTCACTCTTCGCCTTTCACAACGTCTGCCGTCACCGCGGCTCGCGCATCGTATCCGAGGGCGGGCACTGCGAGGCGCGTCGTCTCACCTGTCCCTTCCACGGCTTCACGTACGACCTCGAGGGCAACGTGGTCGACGTACCCGAACGCGACACCTTCGACCCCGCTCACCTCGAGGGTCTGCGGGCCCGCGGAGTCGCGATCGACACCTGGCAGGGCTGGATCTGGCTGAACTTCGACCCCGAGAACGCCGAGTCGCTTCCCGAGTACCTGGGCTCCCTGGCGGCGGAGATGGGGTGGTACGGGATGGACGAGTGGAAGTTCTACGGCGGCAACACCTGGGTCGCCGAGGCGAACTGGAAGGTCGTGCTCGAGGGCTTCCTCGAGGCCTGGCACACGCCGACCACCCACAAGAAGACGGTGCGCGGCGGCTTCGACGTGGCGCGCTCGAGCTTCGCCACGCTCGATCGCCACTCCATGATGGTGGTGCCGATTACCGCCAACGACATCGACTCCGCGCCGAAACCCGTCGAGCACCGCGCCGTCGCGGATTGTCAGTACCTCGTGTTCCCGAACACCTTCGTGAACATGTTTCCCGACCTCGGCAACATGATCAGCGTCTTCCCGATCGATGAGAACCGCAGTTTCGCCCAGGGCTGGGTGGTGGCCCGGCGCGAGGCGCCGGAGGGCGTCGACTACGAGACGTACGACAGCAACATGCGCCGGAGCCTCGGCCTGACCGATCGCATCATGGCGGAGGATCTCGGGATTGCCGCAGAGATCGGCGCCGTGCGCGATTCCTTCGCCGCCGAGGGGAACATCTACAACAGCCTCGAGTGTCGGATCACCGCGTTCCACCGGGAGATCGAGAAGTACCTGCGGTGATCACCGCGGAGCGAACGCGCCGATCGGTATCGGCCGACCCGCCGTCGAGATCTTCGGCGAGGCTGTGCCAGAGGGCGAGGGTCTTGCAGGTCACTTAGAAGCCGTTGCGCTGGAAGTTCCGGTTCGCCGAATGCTTTGCGATCACGAGGGCGTCCGTTTTGCGGAACACGGCTCGTAGTTCCTATCTACGCGTTCTCACCTACTTCGTACCGGGGGAAACTCCCTGGGGGTTGGCTGGGACGAGGAGTTCGTGGATTCGCGTGTCGGGGTGACGGGCGGCGAAGGCCAGGCGGGCGGCGTTCTGGTCGAGGAAGCGGACGCGGTGGCCGTCGACGACGTTGGTTGGCCAGGCGATGATGAAGATGCCCGCGAGGCCCGGGAACTCTTCGCCCAGACGGCCTCCCATCGGCGGGAACGCGAGGTTTCGGATGCGGACGCCTGCTCCGGGCGGAGACTCGCGAATTCGGGTGTCGAGGACTTCGACGGCCTGGGTCCACTGCTGATCGCCGAGTTCGCGATCGGGATACGAAAAGCGTGAAGCGGACTCGCGGTTCGGCAGGATGCTGACGGCGAGCAGGGCGACGGCGACTCCGAGTGCAGCCCGGCCAAAGGCCATGCGTTTCAGCCGCCCGAGGCCCACACCGATGGCGAGGGCGAGGCAGG
>JABSQW010000393.1 GCA_013215605.1 Myxococcales bacterium | reverse complement strand
GGCGGGAGTCGCACCCCGCGATCGCGAAGAGGAGCGAAGTCGCCGCTACGAGAGTGGAGGTTCGAAGCGCCATCACGCCACCCCCGCGTCCGAGATGCGGCGCTCCGCCGTAGTCGCCTGGGCGGCGCGGCGCTTGAGGTCGGTGGTGTCCGTGCTGCGCAGGAGGCGTTCGAGCCGCATGGGGATGGCGATGTAGACTTCGTAGACACTCGGCAGCGCTTTCGTCACCGTTCGCACACCGTGGGCGAACACCTGGGCGATGTTGCCGAAGCCCTGCACGAGCAGCGCCAAAGAACTGGTGAACACGTGTCGCGAGCTCTCGAGTAGCATCTCGAGCGGAATCGCGACCATGGCGAGGATCCACGGCAGGATGAAGCCGAGTACCGCCTGGCCGATTACCGGGATCTTCGATGTACTTGCGGCGGCCACCACACCTCCCTGATTTCCCGCGAGTACGAGTTTCAGGGAAGCGTCGGCCGCGACGATCTGTTCGCGCAAGATGGCGAGAGAGCTCTCGACGCTCGCGAGGAAGAACAGCCCGGTGAGCGAGATGCCGAGGATCATGCGTCTCCGTGATGGGGCGAGTGTCGCGAGCTTCGGAAAGAGTTCGGTGATTCCGAGCATGTCCATCGCAAAGATCCCGACCGCGACTTCCATCAGCACGATCACGAGCGCCGAGACCGTCGAGACCGGAATCCCACCGATCCGTTCGCCGGCCGGCACGAGCTCCGACATCGGCAGAGCGATGAGCTGGAAGTTGATGAACGCACCGCCGAGCGCTACTGCCATGACGATCAACGAAATCAGGAACGGCTTCATCGCCGAGAAGCTGAGGCTGCGTGCCGCTGACTCCCGGTCCTTCAGAATCTGCTGGTAGTCGTCCACGTAGCGCTCGATCTTGCCGGTGGTCTGCATTGCCTTCTCGACCGAGATCTTCATCTTCGTGACGAGGTTCTGGACGTCCCTCCAGATCGGCCGCATCTTGCCGAGAATCTTGTGTCGCTTGGCCGTATCGTTGCGATACATGTGCAACGCCTTCTTCTCGCTTTCCTGCATCGAGGTGCGGATCCCGTCGAGCACCTTCTTGATGTTGGGGTCGTCCGACACCGGGATCGCGGCCACCGTTTCCACGGCGCCCGACCAGCCCGGAACCTCCGGTGGCGAAATGCCGCAGTTCGAGTAGTCGGCGTCGAGGCGGTGCATGACGTCGTCGAGCTTCCGGTGGAGATTCGCGTAATCGCCGAGCTTCTCCGAGAAGCTCGTGTCGATGCGCAGAAGCTCGCGCGACATGCGCGCACCGAGCTCGAGCTCATTGGCCGCCAGCAGCACCTCGCGGTTGCCCTCATTCATGGCGTTCGCGGTTTTCGCGCACCAAGCGGCCGCGGCTCGGAGGCCGCCCTCGCAGCTCTTCCCCAGGCTTCGAAGAACCTGCAGCATGGATTCTCGCGCAGCCCACAGAAAAACGACGGAAAGCAGCCAGAGTACGAGAAGGGAAAGGGCCGGCTTGTCCGGCCAGAAATACAAAACGTCCATGGACTCACTCCAGCGCGGATGACGCGCATTCACGAAGCGGGTCGGACGTGCGGACTCCCAGAAGTGTGCGCCAGCTCACCCTCCACGCGGGCGGCCGACGGGGAGCCTGGGCGAGCTCACGAAAAATTGAATGCCGCCCGGCCGCTTGGGCCCTCTGTTGCACGAGATCGCCTCGCCCGGATCCTGCAAGCGGGAGCGGGGCAAGATTCGAGGAGCTCGGGCCCTCGCCGCGCGGTCCGAGGCTGCGCTCGGAGTGATTCCCGGTCCGCTCTCGTCTGGTTGACCGTCTGCCGAGCCGCGTCTAGCCTCGCGCCGTGAGGCCTTCTGGCGTCGACAGCACCACCGGACCCGGGTCCTCGCTGCCGCCGGCCTCGCCGGCCCCTGACCCGGAACGCGCCGATTCGCGGCGCGCAGTCGTCGCGTCGCTCCTGCTGATCGGCGCGGGGGCTGCCGCGTATGCGAGCAGCCTGACCGTTCCCTTCCTGTTCGACGACTCGACGCACATTCTTCATAGCTCCCGTATCGAGCGGTTGTGGCCGCCATGGTCTCTGCTCGGGAGCTCGTTTCGCCCGATTCTGAAGCTCACTCTGGCGATCAACTACGCGCTCGGAGAACGGGATCCGTTCGGCTATCACGTCGTCAACGCGGGCATCCACATTCTGTCTGCGTTGACGCTGTTCGGCGTGGTGCGGCGAACGGTTGCCGGCGCCGGGTTCGGCGACCGCGTCCTCGGCGGAGCGACCGGGTTCGGGTTCGCTGTGTCACTGCTCTGGCTCGTCCACCCGCTCCAGACCCAGGCGGTTACCTACACGATCCAGCGCGGCGAGTCGCTGGCGTCGCTCTTCTATCTCCTCACCCTCTACGCTGCGATCCGCTGCGCGAACGACACGAACACAGCGCGCTGGGGTGTGGTCGCGGTCGTGGTCTGCGCGCTCGGAATGGGGACGAAGGAGATCGTCGCGACGGCGCCGCTGGTGGTGCTCCTGTACGACCGCACGTTCGTGGCGGGTAGTTTCGCCGCGGCACTGCGGCAGCGGCGCTGGCTGTATCTGGGTCTCGCGTCGTGCTGGGGGGTCACGGTCGCGACCGTCGGCCGCGACCTGGCTCTGGAACACGGCACGAAAGGGATGCTCGGCGACGATCTGGTGAGCCCGGTTCGCTACCTGCTGAGCCAGCCGGCGATCCTGCTCCACTACCTGCGGCTCGCAGTCTGGCCGGATCCGCTGATCTTCGACTACGGCTGGCCTGCGGTGGAACGCGGCACAGAAGTCGTGGCTCCGGCCGCAGCGATCCTGGCGCTCCTCGGCTTGACGGGCGCGGGGTTGTGGGCGCGGCGTTGGTGGGGCTTCGTCCTCGCCTGGTTCTTTTTGATCCTGGCGCCCACATCGTCCTTCGTCCCGCTGGCCGACCTCGCGGTCGAGCACCGCATGTACCTGCCGCTCGTGTCGCCCGTGCTCCTCGCGGTCGCACTCGTCGCGCGGAGCCTGGCGCGTCGGGAGGTCCTTGGGGGTCCCGTCGCTGCGCTGTCGCTCGGGGCGGTCGCCCTCGTGCTCGCGGGTCTCACGGTTTCGCGAAACCGGGAATATCAAGATCTCGTCGTGCTGTGGAGTGGCGTCGCCGAACATCGACCCGAGAACCACCGGGGATTCCTCAACCTGGGATTCGCCCTGTCTGACCGGGGTCGCGGTCCCGAGGCGAGGCGAAGCTTCGAGCGCGCCATCGAGCTCCGACCCGGGTACGTCCTCGCGCACTTCAATCTCGCAAACGAACTGCTGGGCGACGACCGCCTCGACGAGGCGATCGCGCACTACCGGTCCGCGCTCGAGTCCGAGCCGGACTGGGTGGCATTGCTGGGCAACCTCGGTGTCGCGTTGCGACGCAATGGGCAGAGCCGCGAAGCCGTTCTCCATCACGTCCGCGCGGTGGAGCTCGAGCCGCGCAGTGTGCGCTCTCGACATCAGCTGGGACTCGCACTCGAGGCGGCGGGATCCGCCAAAGCCGCTGTGGAGAGCTACCGCGCGGCCATCGCTCTCGACCCCGGTCATGCCGCGTCGCATCTCGCCCTGGCCCAGCGTCTCTCGGTACTCGGTCGGGGAAGCGAAGCCATTGCGCACTACCGCGCGGCGCTGCGCAGAGACCCGGGCTCCGCGAGGGCGACCAACGGCCTCGCCTGGATCCTCGCCACCCATCCGGACGCCGCGATGCGGCGGCCCGGCGAAGCGATCTCGCTCGCGCGACGCGCCGTGGAGGCGACGGAGGGACGCGCGGCGTCCGCTCTCGACACCCTGGCGGCGGCTCAGGCTTCAGCTGGCGACTTCGAAGGCGCTGTGGTCACCGCGCGACGCGCGCTCGACGAGGCCTCGTCCGCCGCTGACGCCGACTTCGCACTGGAGGTCGCAAAGCGCCTCGCTGGCTACGAGCACCGGCGGATCTACGTCGACGGTGGGTAGCGCCCGAGCCCGGGCGGCTATTGGCTGCGCTCGATCTCCGCGATGAGGAAGGGGCGCATCTCGGCCGGGTCGATGATTTCCGACAGCGAGCCCACCCGGCGCGCACGTTCGACACTGTGAATCGCGTCGAACTCGGCGGCGATCTCGGCCTGGATCTCGAGGGTGGCCTCGGTGGAGGCCGCCTCGTACCGGTTGCGGTTCTCCGGCGTGGGGTTGGCGCGGAGGGCCTTTTCGAGATCGGTGGCGCGCGGATCCGTGGCGACGCGTGCGCGTACTTCCCGTGAGAAGACCACGGCGGCGGCCGGGCCTCCGCCGATCACCGAGGCGTAGCTTCCGCTGAGTGCCGAGGCGCGTAGACCCGAATTCAGCTCCTGGGAGAACACGACGTATGCGCCGCCGTGATAGCGGGACACCACGAGGAAGACGATCGGCCCCTCGAAATTGACGACCGCACGGGCGATCTCGGCACCGTATTCGAGCTGCATCTTGCGCATCGACTCGGGCGAGCCGTCGAAGCCGGAGAGGTTCGCGAGCACCACGACCGGACGGTTTCCCGACGCGGCGTTGATCGCCCGGGCGGTCTTCTTCGAAGAGAGAGGGAAGAGGGTGCCGCCGGTCCAGCTCTCGGGACCGTCGAGAGATCGATAGCCCTCGCGGGCGAGATTCCTGCTCTCGATGCCGATCAGGCAAACGGGATGACCGCCGATGTGCGAGTCCCAGACGATGGCCGTCTCGGCGCCCGCCATGGCGCGCCAGCGCTCGAGGTAGCCGCCGTCGTCATCGATGACCGAGCGCATCACCGCGCGCATCGGGAAGGGTCGCTTGCGTCCCGGGTTCTTCGTGTCGCTGAAGATGTCGCCTACGAGCTCGAAACCGGATTCGGGCTCCCCTACCTCTGCTTCGGCGATCGACCGATCGATGGGATCTTCGGTGACGTACTTGCGCGGCGAGGTCTCGCCGCTGCAAACGTACGTGTATCGGTAGTGTTCGTAGAGGATTCGGTAGGCGTCCGCGAGGTCGTTGGCGAAGTACTGTGCCTCTCCGTTCGGGCCCATGATGCGCTCGAATCCGCCGATAGCCTCCTCGTCTTCCGCCGACACCGCGCCCGACGCGTCGAGGGCGGCGCGGCCGGTGAGCACCATCGAGGCGCGAGGCGTCATGATGAGGGCGCCGCGTGTGTGCATGAGCATCGTGGCGAGCGAATCGAAATAGCTCTGCGCGCCGACGTTCACGCCGTGGACGACCACGTGGATGACGCCACCATCCTGCGTGAAATGGATGATGCGCCTCACCACCCGTGCTGTCGAATCGAGGTTTTCGGTGCCGCTCTCCATCGCGATGCGCGCGCCGCTCGAAATCGGAATCCATTCGACAGGTAGCGAGTGCCTGTGCGCGAGGTCGAGCGCGGCAACGATGCGGTCGCATTCCGCGGTGGCGAGCGATCCCATCCCGAGTGTCGGGTCCGACAGGATGATCACGCGCCGCATGCCCTCCGGCACCTTCTCCGTGGGTGTCGAAATGATCCCAAAGATGACCGAACTCGTGTTCACGCCGTAGGGACGCCCGCCGACATTTCGCGCCACCGGTGCTTTGGCCCAGGTGTCGAGGTCGTACTCCTCAAACGTTCCCGCCGGTAGCGCCGTACCCATGGCCTCGGGAACCGCCGAGGACCCCTGCGCGCGGCCCACTGCGCCCCGGCTGCTCCCCGTGAGCATGCGGATGATTTCATAGGGGTAGACGAGACGCCGCCGGCGTGCCTCCACCACCTTCCGCTCGTAGTCGCTTCGCGCCTCGAGGGGATCGGTGTGGGGGCTGCGCGAGTGCATCTCCATGTTCGAGCCCGTGAGGTCGGAGATGATGATCTCCGTCGGCGCGGCGCCGCGGTGGGGTCGCTCGCGGTCGAGGAGCTTCAGGCGCACGACGATCTTCTCGAGACCCAGGTTGCGCGTTTCGGGCGCGAGTCTGCGGGCAAGAACTGCAGGCACCTCGGAGTCGAGGAAGATCTCGGGAGCGACGAGCAGGACGACGCGGTTCCAATGCAGGCGCCGCTTGGGATCCCGAATGCTCAGAATGGCGCGCAGCGCTCGCGTCGCCTCGTGGAAGGCGTGCTCGAACGCGGGCAGGTGGAGCGTCGCCTCGTGGCCGTCGTCAGGCGAGCGGCCTCGTACGTCGGCCAGGATGAAGATGCGCTCGTCGGCCGTGATTTCGCGACTGCGACCGTAGAAACAATAGATGCCGTCCGGGGCGGGAATGCGCTCGAGCTGGAAGTTCGTCATGCGTGCGAGGTCGATACGCCGTGCCGTCTCCGGGTGGATGCCGTGGTAACGGAGGTCCTCGGTGAGGCCGCCGGCGGTGGGAACGAACGAGCGGTGCTCCCCTGCGCCGTCCGGTGGGATGAAGTTCAGGGTGAGGCGCACATTGGCGTCGCGCGCCCCGATCTTCATGCGAACCCGGTCGATGACCGCGCCGACGTCGAAGCCCTCGTCGACCGGGACGAAGATCTCGAGGACGCCAGCGGCGAGATCCGTGGGGAGCCGCGCATCGTCGGCGAGAGCTTCGTCGAGCCAGCTCGTGTCGCCAAGGATCTCTCGAACGGTGCACGTACAGGCGAGCGCGACGCGTCCGTCCGCGAGCTCGATCCGGTCGAAGCGACCGGGGTTCGCCAGCGTCGATACGTGGTGTACCGGAACTTCGGGTGAGTAGAGCCGGCGCAGATGAGCGGCCACCGCGAGCGCACGGCGCTCCGGGTGTTCGTCGCTGAGCCAGCCACCGACGCGATTGAAGACGGAGCGCGGCGCGTCGACGAGGTGCAGCAGCACGTCCGCCGGCGGCTCGCGCGGATCCGATTCCGCGGTGGCGAGCCAGGCCTCGAGCTGCTTACTCGTGCGCTCGGCCATGCGTTCGATCCGCGACCGTTCGAAGATCAGGTACGTGGCGTCGACCGCCGCGTCGGCGAGGGAGTGATTCACGAGGCCGCGCATTCCGGCGATCCGAGCCAGGGCGTCCTCGAGCTCGTGGTCGTCTCCAAGGTGGATACCCGAGTTCACGAGGCTCGTGATGCGACCGAGCAACGCCAGTACGAGGCGGCCGCGAAGGGCCGAGGCGGTCTGGGTGGCGAGTATGCGCATCACAGCGCGTTCGATCTCGTCGTTGTACGCGAGCGAATTCACTCCGTAGTGGGCGAGCGCGCGGCGGAACAGTCCGAGGAACTCCTCGGCCACGCCGGCGCCACCGGCGCGCAGGCGGCGGATAGACATGTGCAGACGCGCGTTGTTCGACGGGCCGAGCTCGCCGGACACCGATGCCCGCGGTGAGCGGATGAACAGCTGCTCGACGTCGGCGAAGGCGATGAGCTCTAGGCGGATCGCAGCGAGTTCCTCGCGGAAGGTCTCGGAGAGGTCTTCGCCCAGCGGAGCGTTGAGGAACGAGGCGAGCAGCGATGCGCGATCCGAGTTCGCGTCGTATCCGAGAAGCACCCGCCTCACCTCGTCGCGCGCGGCGGTGAGGGCGTCACGACGCTCACCCGGCTCCACTCGATCGGCTGCGGTGAGATCGGGGGTGTCGAGAGTGCCGTCTCCCGGATTCGTGAACAGTGGCTCTAGCGGGTCGGGAACCGCCGGGAGCGAGAGGCGGCTGCTCACTCCCGCTTCCGCCGCTTCGTCCGAGTTGGGATCGATCACGACGAGGACATCGCCCGCCGCGATCTGCTGTCCCTTGAGCGCGCGAACCTCCTTCACCACGCCACCCACGGGCGCGTCGAAGCCGATCTCCATCTTCATCGCTTCGAGCACGCCGAGGGTCTGGCCGGCGACGACGGTGTCGCCCGGCTCGACGTGGATGGTGACTACGACGGCGGGCGTTCCGGCTCGCACCTGTCCGACGTTCTGGCGGCCGAAGCGGTGTGGGTGGCCCTCGACCTCCACGCGCAGGCCGGCGTCGGTGACGTCGTGGAGCACGCGCAGGTTCCGGCCTCCAATTTCGAGGCTCGCGGAGTTCGGCCCCTCCTCGCGCAGCGTCACGGAGATGACACGGTCTTCGAGGTGGACCCGGTAGCGCCACGATCCCACGGCGAAGATCTCGACGCGGTACTCCTCGGTGCCGTGCGACAGATCGATCCGCTGGCCGCGCGACGGCGGCACCCTCGCGATCGATACGTTGGCCGTGTCGGCGTAGAAGTTGACGCGCGCCGAGGCGCGGCTCGTCTGGTACGCGAGGATCCCGGCCGCGATGAGGGATTCGGCGGCGTAGGTATCGGTTGTGCTCCGATCGGGGTCGAAGCGGTCGAGCCAGCTCGTGTCGACGCCTCCCGCGCGAACCTCGGGCGCGTTGATCACGTCGAGGAGGAAGCCCTTGTTCGTTGCGCCGCCTTCGATGATGAGCTCGAAGTCCTTGAGCGCACACGCGAGCCGCGAGAGGGCCTCCCGGCGATCGGCGCCCGTGGCGATTACCTTCGCGACGAGCGAGTCGAAGGCGGAGGGAATGAACGATCCGCTGGTGACGCCGCTGTCGATTCGTATCTTTGGACCGGGCGAGGGATCGAAGCGGGCGATGCGCCCTGGTGCCGGGAGGAAGCCGGCGTCCGGATCCTCCGCGCAAATGCGCGCCTCGATGGCCACACCCTGTTCTTCGAACGAGATCGATGCAATCGACTCGCCGCGCGCGATGCGGATCTGGGTCTGCACGAGGTCGACGCCCGTAATCGTCTCGGTGATGCCGTGCTCCACTTGAAGTCGCGGGTTCATCTCGAGGAAATGGAACTCCTCGCCGCGCAGCAGGAACTCGACGGTACCCACGCCCGAGTACGCGACCTGCTTTGTGATGTGCACTGCGGCGTCGCAAAGGCGCGACTGGAGGTCGCGCGAAACGCCCGGCGGCGGCGCCTCTTCGAGTATTTTCTGCTGGCGACGCTGCACTGAGCAGTCTCGGCAGCCGAGGGCCAGGATGTGGCCGTGGAGATCGGCGGCGATCTGTACCTCGATATGGCGTCCGCCGATGACGCGCTGTTCGACGAAGAGGCGAGGGTCGCCGAAGGCCAACTCTGCTTCGCTGCTCGCTGAAGCGAATGCTTCGGCGATCTGCGACGCGTCGTCCACCATGCGGATGCCGCGACCACCGCCTCCGGCGGAGGCCTTGACGACGACGGGATAGCCGAGCTGCTCTGCGATCTTCGCGGCGGCGTCGGCGTCTTCGACGACGTCGTTGCTCCAGGGAGTTACGGGGACGTTGGCGGCCTCGGCGACGCGCTTCGACGAGATCTTGTCGCCGAGGCGGCGCATCGCGTCGGACGTCGGCCCGAGAAATCGGATGCCTACCTGCTCGAGCCGTTCGACGAAGACCGGATCTTCGGCGATGAACCCCCAGCCGGGCCACGCGGCGTCGATCTGCTCTGCGACGAGCGTATCGATGAGGGAGTCGTGGTTCAGGAAGGCGGCGACGTCACCGTCATCCGAAGGGATCCGCACCGCGCGGTCGGCGTGGCGCACGTAGGGGGCGTCTCGGTCGACGTTCGTGTAGAGCGCCACCACGGTGAGGTCCGAGCCCTCGAGCGCACGCAGCGACTTCACCGCGCGCACGGCACGCATTGCCGCTTCGCCGCGGTTGACGATCGCGAGGCGATGGATGGGGTGAATCGTGGTCCGTGTCACGAATGCGGGTTCTCCGGGGGACCGATATCGCATGCGAATCCAACGACGCGTCCGTGATGAGAGAGTGAGAGGTCGATGCCGGTGGATTCTCCATCGTGAAGCAGCGTAGGAACGCGCCCGCGCTTCGCGATGGCGAGCGAGTTCGAGGGCACATGCAACGCGGAGGCGAGCTCGCGAATCGCGAACTCTCGGGCGGCTTCGCTCGGGAGGTCGGGGTCGAGCACTTCGCCCTCGATCTCGTGCGTTCCGCTGAGGATGCGGCTCTCGGGAAGGACGTCGCTCGTGGCGATGGCGTGCACCGACGTCGCCTCCTCGCACAGGGCGACCTGAAGCGTACGCCCTTCGCACGAGACCTCGCCGCGCAGCGTCTCGTCGAGCTTTACGACGAACTTGGACGGCGAGAAGACGGCTCTCGGGTCCATCTTCTTCACCGCCTTGTAGGCGGCTTCCTTCGCCGCCCAGAGCATCCAGCGCAGGCGGTTGGGGGCGCCGCTCGCTCCGAGCATCTGAAGCTCCGAGCGTGCAAACACCCGACCGTCGAAGCGCGGATGCGTCGCACCCGACTGCGCCTCGGGGTCGGTCAAATCGACGACGTCATTGCCGATCATTGAAGTGTCTTCGCTCCATGTCAGCGAGCTGTGTGAGGATCTGCTTCGAAACGTCGAGGGAGCCGCGCAATCCACGCATCGCGGTCTTCGGTTCCATCGACTGCACGCTCACCCGAAACCGATCCTTGCGAGCCGGGAGGAAGCTGTAGCTCTTCTGCTCTTCGCCGCGGAGGTATACGCACAGGACCCGGCAGTCCGGCAACGCCCGGACGATTCGTCCGACGCCGTACGTAACGGCGTCGGCGTCGACGCGTCCGGTTCGACTGCGTCCTCCCTCCGGGAAGATCAACGCCACCTCGCCGATGCCGATCAGCCAGGTAATCTTCGACAGGACGACCCCGATCTCACGACGATCTCCACCTCGCGACACGGGCACGCACTTCGCGAGATACACGATGACGCGCGTGTACCAGGTGTTGGCGAAGTTCTCTCGAGCGGGTGTGTTCCATGCGAGCGACCCGTAACGGGTGACGTACCGCCAGGGTGAACCCAGCGCGATGGCGATCAGGATCGAATCGACCATCGTGAGGTGGTTGGCGCACACGAGCAGCGGAGCCGAGGACGCTGTTCGGAGCCGCTTGAACTCCCGTCGCGACTCGCGAAGGCCCTCGAAGTGCCAGCCGAATCCGAAGCGCGCAACCAGGACGACCAGCGGAATCCACAAGGGCCCGAGTAGTCTCCCTGTCTCACGCTGGACGACGAGTGCCAGCCGAGCGTGAAGCGGAAGCGGGGGGGTGGGCAACGCGGTCCTAGCTCGCCTTGCCGACGATCAGATTCACGCAGTCGCCAACCGTGTTCACGCTGTCGACATCCTCGTCGGGAATCTCGATGTCGAAATCGTCCTCGAACGCGAGCACCACGTCGACCAGGCGCGCAGAGTTCACCTTGAGGTCATCGAGAATGTTGGTTTCGTTCTTGACGCTCTTGAGAGCATCTGTATTTCGCACGTGTGGCGTCAGGATCTTGACGACTCGTTCGAAGGCTTCGGCCTCTGTCATTTGTTCTTTCTCCTCATCGGACATTCTGGCGAAACTCCTCATTCATCCCAGCGACGAAACACCACGCAGGCGTTGACGTCTCCGAAGCCGAACCCCGCCTTGATGGCGGTGCGCAGCTCCGGTCGTTCCTGCACCTCGTGGGGAATGGACTCGGCGAAGGGCTCGATCTCGGGATGCACGTCCTCACAGTTGACCGAGGGGTGGACGAAGCCGCCCTTCAGCATGAGCACGGTGGCGATGGACTCGATGGCGCCCGCTGCGCCCAGGGTATGGCCGATCATCGACTTTGTCGAGGTGATCGGCGGGAGGTCGCCCGGACCACAGCCGAGCGCGCGAGACCAGGAGCCTACCTCCTTCGGG
>JABSQW010000392.1 GCA_013215605.1 Myxococcales bacterium | reverse complement strand
TCCGCTGAGCCAGAGACATTCGTAGCTGCGGCAGATTCCCGGGCGCCGGGCGTGGATCGTGCAGCCGCCTCCGCTGCGCTGGTGGAGGCACGGAGTTCCCCCGAGCTTCCGCAGCTCGTCCACGCGAAGTACCGTGCAGCACAGCGAACACTCGCCGCAGACGCGGGGTCGCGCCAGGGATTTCCCTTGGGCGGCGGGCCGGGGGGAAGGGACGGTCAGAGAGGGGGCTCCTCGGTCGGAGTCGCACCCGCGCGGCGCGCCGCCGCGGCCGCACCGCCCAGAGCGGCGGCGGGAACGACGAGGGCGTGGCCCAGGAACTTCAGCCAGTCGGGGTGCCAACCGGCCGTGCGCGCGCTCCCCGAGCCGTCGACGATGAGCCCCACACTGAGCGAAACGACGCCCATCCAGACCGCGTGGCGTATCTCGTCGCGCTTCGCGATCACCGCGCAGACGTATCCCCCGAACGTCACGCAGCCGAGCCCAATGACACTGGTGAGCAGGACGAAGTCAGGCGCATTGCCGAGCTTCTCGATGAAGTCTGCGATCTGCTTCTCCGTCTGGTAGCGCGAGGCGGCGACGATGCTCGCCATGAACAGGATTACCGTCGAACTCGCGATGGTGGATGCCCAGTCGACGGCGACGCCGAGCAGGATCGCGCGAAATCCGAGGGGCTGACGCTCGCCGGAGCCCACACCGATGGGCGGAGGACGGTAGGGAGTCGAGTCGTCTTCGGGCGGAACCTGCGCCATGCGGCTCCCTATTCCGGATCTCGGCGGACCGTGTCGCTAGAAAACGCCGGGAGACACACGGCCACGTACTCGGCTCCGCCCGGCGCTGGACTCCCGTAACGCACCCACTCGCCGGGCTCGGTCACCACCGACTGCCCGGCACGCACCTCGAGGACGCCATCCGCGTGCTCGACCTGCAGCAAACCACCGAGGACGAGCGTGATCTCGCGAAACTCCGGCGTCTGACCCGGCTCCTGCCAGCCCTCGGGAGACACCATGCGCGCCACGCTGACCCCGTCGTCCAGCGAATTCACGCGTCCGACGTACTCCTCGATCATCTTCGGCTGCGAACCCGCGGCTTCGATCACGGTGGGAGACTCGATCAGACGAGGCATGCCGCGACAGTACCACAGACGCCATTGGCGCCGAGGCGCTCGCGGCGGGAACGGATCTCGTGAACGACGAACGACACGGGTACGCCGCAGGAAACGATCTCACGCGCAACCACGGGCACGAACCAGGGGCCGGCGACTCCGTCGAGCACGACGTCGTCGCCGCCCACGACGAACGCCGAACAACAGCGTCCAAGTGCGGTCATGATCGTGGTGTTCTGCCGCTGCGAGGCCGGAAGCGACGGATCGATCGGATGCGCGCGGAACGTTCAGGCGCTCTTCGTCGCCACGCTGATTACGAAGCGCATCCCCGCGAAGCCGACGTCGCGACGCGAGACGGCCGGGGCGAGCGCCGCGAGGTCGTCCCAGGGCTGCGTGTCCGGTCGCGCGAGGAGGGTCCAGCGGCTGAGCCAGCGCGCGAACGGCAGCCGAAGACGGCCGAAGAAGCCGTCGGAGACGCAGCGCTCGGCGATCACGAGGCGGCCACCGGGTTCGAGGCATTCCCAGGAGCGCTCGAGAGCGACT
>JABSQW010000391.1 GCA_013215605.1 Myxococcales bacterium | reverse complement strand
GGGGGTCGGGATAGCGGGGGAGTACCCGGTGCACCGCCGAGCGCAGATTGCTGCTTCTCGTCCTCTCGGGCCACTCGATTCGCTCGGGAGTCCTGGGGAACGGAAAGTCATAAGCGATGTTGACGGGTATCGGAGTTGCCATCGAAACTAGTTGCCTCCTGCGGAGCGCCGATACGGGGTCTGTGATGGAAGGGGCGATCCGGGGGACTAGGTGGCGGAATGAGGGTCGAAAAGGCTTGAAATACCATTGGGGAACGGTTCGGCGACCCGCGCCAGGGTGTACTCTCGGAACGAAAATCGGAGAGGTTTCGAGGGTGCAGAACCCCGGCGGGACCGCTTGGATACCCTGTCGACCGCGTCGGAGCCGACCGACACCTTTCGGTCCGGCCGGATCGGAGGTCGGACGCTAGAGATGTGCGGTATTGCAGGCGTTCTTTCCCCGGGGGCAGCTAGCACCCGAGCCGTTCGTGCCATGACCGACATCCAGTCCTATCGAGGCCCGGATGGCGAGGGGCTGTGGCGCTCACCCGACGGAAGGTGCGTCCTGGGCCACCGCCGGCTGGCGATCCTCGACCTCTCCGAGCGCGGCCACCAGCCCATGTTGGATCCCGAGGCGGGACTCTCGATCACCTACAACGGCGAGATCTACAACTTCGTCGAGCTTCGGGATCGCCTGCGCGGCCTCGGCCACAGCTTCCGGAGCGAGACCGACACCGAAGTCCTGCTGCGCGCCTACGCGCAGTGGGGGTCGGACTGTCTGGCCGAGCTGAACGGGATGTTCGCCTTCGCGATCTGGGACGCGCGGCGCGGTGTGCTCTTCTGTGCGCGGGACCGTTTCGGCGAGAAGCCCTTCCTGTACGCCGACGCTGGGGGCGCCTTTGCCTTCGCGTCGGAAGCCAAGGCGCTCGCGATTCTCCGCGACGTCGACACGGAGATCGACGAGGGTGTCCTCGCCGCCTACGCGGAATCCGGTCACACACAGATCGACGCCAGCGAGCGAACACTGCTGCGCGGTGTCCGCCAGCTCCTCCCCGCTCACGCCATGGAGGTCTGTATCAGCGACGACAGAACCGAAATCGCGCAGACCTGGTGCTACTGGTCCGTCGACGTCGAAGGCCGGCGTGGCTACGGAAAAGACGACGGCAAGAGGGCGGCTGGCGAGCTTCTCGAGCTCATGACGGACTCGGTGAGGCTCCGGCTGCGCAGCGACGTTCCCGTCGGCTCCTGTCTGTCCGGTGGTCTCGATTCCTCGGCCGTGGTGTGTCTGGTTCGCCTCCTCGAGCCCGGAGCCGACCTGCGGACGTTCACGGGACGCTTTCCCGACGATGCCCTGGACGAGGGCCACTACGCCGCCATGGTGGTGGACGCCTGCCAGACCCACGCCTTCGAGGTGGCTCCCACGCCCGAGCGCTTCGCCGCCGAGGCGGCGCGCGTCTACTGGCACGCCGACTTCCCCATTGGCGGCACCAGCCAGTTTGCCCAGTGGTGTGTCTTCCAGCTGGCCAGCGAGAACGGTGTGACCGTTCTTCTCGACGGTCAGGGTTCCGACGAGCAGCTCGGCGGCTACGGCAACCAGATTACGCAGGAGTTTCTCAAGCAGCTGTGGCACCAGGGAGAACGGCGCGCCTGGTTTCGCGAGCGAGCCGGCGCGGCGCGCAGCAACCCCATGCTCTTCTCCTGGCCACGACTCCTCCTGGCTCGGCCAGAGCTCTCGACCGTTCGCGATTGGCTTCGCCGCCACACCGGACGTTCGCAGGTCGACCGCGGCAACGTGTTCCGGGCGGATTGGCTCGCCGCCGCGCGACTTGCGCTCCCGCCGCCTTCCCCGGAAGAGCAGGTCGGAGACGAGAGCGCGCTCTCACGCCTGCTCTGGACCCTGTCGTTCCGCAGCATGCTCTCGGGATTGTTGCGCTATGGCGACCGGCTCAGCATGGCGCACTCTCGGGAGGTGCGTCTGCCCTTCTGCGATCACCGCATCGCGGAGTTCGCCTTCGGACTGCCGCCCGAACTCCTGCTCGGCGATGGTGAGGTGAAACGCGTGCTGCGGGGCGCAATCCGGGGCCTCGTCCCCGAGGCCATCGTCACCCGTCCGAAACAGGGATTCATCCCGCCTCAACACAGCTGGCTGGTAGGCCCCCTGCGCGACTGGATCGTCGAGATTGCAGACGATCCCGGGCCCGTCGGCCCACTTCTCAACAGGGAACGTATCGCGAATCTCGCTGGAGCCGACGCGGAGACGCGGAGACGCGAGGTGACGGGCCTGTGGGAGATGGTGAATCTGTTGTGTTGGAGCCGCTTCTCGCTGGCCAGGATGCAGCAAAGTCGCCGCGTTTCCGCTTGGGAGGCGACGGCCGATGCGAGGGGTGACGGCGACCGCCGCGCAGGCGAGACCCCCGAAGCCACCTTCGAATGATTCGACCGGGACGTGAATTCGAGATGGCATGCGCCACGTCCTGATCGTCTCCTTCGGCTACGAGCCGCTCTCTCACGTGTCCGCCACCCGTGCGACCCACATGAGCCAGGCCCTCACCGCGCTCGATTGGGACGTCTCGGTGCTGACCGTGGACTGGTCGTCGCCCCTTCCCGACCAGGTGGCATCGGTCGAGGAGAGCTTGACTCGCGCCCTCGAGGAGCCCTCGCCGCGCCGCATCGCCATCGATGGCCGGCTCATCGATTCCGCCTTCGACCCGAGCACCGTCATCGTGCCCAACACCGAGCCCCCACCGCCGCGCTGGGAATGGCTCCGCAAGCTTCAGACGTTTCACCGGACGCTCACCACCGGTCCCTACGCGGGCTGGGCGCGGCGAGCCTTTGCTGCCGCGGAGAAGCTCCACCGCGAACGCCCGATCGACATCGTCTGGGCGATCCACGGCGATATCTCCTGCCACGCAATCGCGTACTGGCTGCGAGGGCAGCTGCACATTCCCTGGATCGCGGATTTCAAGGACTCCTGGAACAAATACCACACGCGTCCCGGCATTCCGGTTCAGCGCTTTGCCATGGCGCGCCGACTGCGCAGCGCCGAAGCCCTGACCGAGACATGCGCCTCGCAGGCCGCGAACGACTCCCGCGAGTTCGGCGTGACCTCACACGTGATCTACAGCGGCTACGACGACGTCCTGATGACGTCGGCCTCCCCGAAGCGTCCCGCCGAGGGTTTTTCCATCACCTACATGGGCTCCTTCGGCAACTCTCACGACACGCGCCTGCTGCAGGGAGTCTTCGCCGAGCTGTCGCGCAGTGGCCAAATCGAAACCAGTGGGCTCACCCTCCATCAGTACGCGTCGGCTTCGCAGTTCCCCGAATATCTGGACCCCGTCGGTTGTGGATCGATCGTTCGTTCCCACGACCGCGTCCCGCGATCCGAGGCCTACTCGATCATGCGGGGGAGCGACGTCCTGCTCCTCCTCCCCATGACCATCGAAGCGTTTCAACACGTGGGCCTCAAGGAAATGGAATACGTCGCGTCGGGCTCACCCGTGCTCGTGTTGGGGGAGCCCCTCGAAGAATTCGGACCCATCATGCGGGCGGCACCCCATGTACGCGTCGTTCACACCGCCGCGGAAGGAGCCCGGTTCATCGAGGAGGAGTGTCGACAGTTCGCAGAGGGAGCGACATCGGCACTTCGAGGCGATGTCAACGGACCCTGGGTGCGCGACTTCACGTGGCCCGCTCAGGCGGCTCGGCTCTCCGAAGTCCTCGAGGGAGGTCGACGCCGACAGCGGACGAGCAGCTCCGAAAGCCGGGAGGCCTGAACCGACCAGGTGAACGGTTCGAGGGCGGGGATGTTGACCTCCCCTCGGCTGGAGGCTCCCGCCCGTACCCGTCCCGATTCCGCCTCCAGGAAATCCGCCCCCTCCTCGGGAGTGAGCGCGACGTGGACCTGCGGGCAGGCGCGGACCACCGGCATCAGCTCGGCGAGGGGCTCTCCCAGCACCAGCACGGGTGAGCCCGACGCGAAGGACTCGATCTCCTTGAGGCCCACCAAGCGGCCTTTCGAGGACGTCAGGGGAAGGATCAGCAGCACGTCGGCGCCGCGCATCAGCGAGAACACCCTCGGGCGCGGTACGCGATCGAATTCACGCGCGATCGAGGCACATCCCGCTTCGCCGAGCAGCCCACGAATCTGCCCGATGGACGACCCATACTGGTAGACCTCGAATTCGCCCGACTCGATGCATCCGCGTTGCGCGAGTTCCGAGAAGACGTCGCGCAGCATGCACGTGTCGTGAGAGTTGCCGAACGCGCCCATGTAGGCGACACAGAAGCCGCCGCCCGATCGCTCGGGCATCACCCCCTCCATGAGTTCGGCATCGTAACCGCTGTACACCACGGCAGGGCGTCGTCCGAAGGTGTGCTCGTCTGCCGCCGCCTGGGCGGCGCACGTCTCGGTGATCCCGTCCGCTCCGCGCAATCGGCGCCGCGTAACCCAACGCTGGAGGGTCAGCGCGAGGTCGGAGTGGAACGCGTCCCAGGGGTCCTTGTAGTCCGCGACCCAGGGGATGCCAAGGCGCTGCTTGAGACGGTGGGCAATGGCATGACTGGAGTCGTCGCCGTGAATCGCCCAGGAAACGTCGATGGGCCGATGGGAGTGGAGCCGAGCCGCCGCATCATGAGCTCGTTTCGCCCAGGGCGCGTAGGGCCCCCACCCTAGGGTGTTGCGAAACGTGTCGACCTTGCGCTTGAGAGGACTGCGCGAGAATTCGGGGACACTCGTCTCGATGTCCCGTGGATCGAAATCCGGATTGGAGAGCCTCCCGTCGATGGCGAGACGGCGCGGAGACGACTCGGTGAGGGATCGCTCAACACTCCCATCCACGTCGGCGATCCGGGGACGCGGCGGATCGCTCCAGTCGACGGTGAGTACCGTCACCTCCCAGCCGATTGCCGTGAGCTCCCGGGCCATGTGGGTTGCCCGGGTACCGGACACGTGGAGCATCGGCTCGTAGCCGTGGGAAATGACGAGAACGTGGCCTCTACCTGTCGACATCGGGCGCCATGATATCGGACCGCAACACCGCTGACGCGGTGCGACGTCGTTCCCGTACCAGGGGGGCAGCATGATTCCTCGCGGTCCCAGGTCGTTCCGACGTTGAAGTCGGTGTACCCTTTCAAGATGTGTCAAGGACCGATGGATTGAATACGAGCGGACGCCAGCAGCGCGATTCGCGCACTTCGATGCGGCGCGCACCCTGGAACGCAGCGGACGAGTTCGACTACTACCACGCATCGCCGAGATTCGTGCGCGAGCATGCCGAGCGACAGGTGATCTTCGAACGCGAAGCGTTTCTCCCCGGGCTCCAGCTCGACCGAAGCTTTGGCCTGCTCGACTCGTCGTTGCTCCAAAACTCCAGAGTGCTCGACATCGGAGCGGGTGAGAGCATTCTCTCCGAAGCTCTCGCCCTGGCGGCGGGCGCCGAGGAGGTCATCGCTGTCGACGCGGTGCCCAAGCAGATCTGGGCCGCTGCCGCCCACCATCGCGCCTCGCCGAGGCTTCAATTCATCATCGCGGGAGTATCGGATCTCCCCTTCGAGGATGCGTGCTTCGATCTCGTCGTGGGGAACCTGATCCTCCACCATGTCATGCCGCTCGAGCCCCTGCTCGAGAGTGTTCTGAGAGTGCTTCGACCCGGCGGACGCTTCATCGCCATCGAGCCGTCGCCCCTAGTTGGCATGCTGCGCCACGAGAAGTCGCCGAAGAACGAGGCACCGATCCGGCCGGGAGTCGTGGCTCGGGCGCTTCGATCCGTGGGGTTCGACCAGGCGCGAACCACGTACTGGTGGACGCGGATGCAGACCGACCGATTGGGGCCGCTGTCACCCGCCTATCGCGTCGAAGCCGTGGCGCCGGGATCCGGAGCACGCACGGAGAAGGTCCTGCGCCGTCCACTGCGCGACACTGTGTTGCCCGGCCTCAGCATCGACACCAGCTGTCCCTTCGCAGACATGGTGGAGAGCCAGGCGGCTGAAATCCGCGACCTGTGTTCCCACGCGGAAAGCGTCGCGGGATTCCGGGCGGAGCTTTGAAGGTCTCGGCTGCGGGCCACGGGGAAACCAGCCGGGCTCCTCTCACCGTCGCGGTGGTGATTCTGACCTTCGACGAAGAGGCCAACATCGGCCCTGCGATCGAATCGGTGCTGGGCTGGGCGGAAAAGATCTTCGTCGTCGACTCCTTCAGCAACGATCAAACAGTCGACATCGTCCTCGGCTACCGTGACGATGGCGTCGAGGTCGTCCAGCACGCGTTCGAGAATTATTCTGCCCAGTGGAACTGGGCCCTCTCCACGTTGCCGATCTCCTCGGCGTGGACTCTGAAGCTGGACGCTGACGAACGCGCAACTCCCGAATTCAGAAACGAAGTCTCGGAAATCCTCAGCGACGCCTCCGTCGGTCTGGAGGGTATCTATTTTCGCCGACAGATCGTCTTCATGAACAAGCCCGTTCGGTGGGGCGGAACGTCGGGGTTCGACCTGCGCATGTGGAAGACGGGCTGCGGAAGCTTCGACGGACGGGAAGTCAACGAACATCTGATGGTTTCGGGTGAAACCGCGCGTCTCAGGTCCTTCGTAGATCATCACGACACGAACACGATGTCGGCCTGGTGGGACAAGCACAATCGCTACTCGTCACTGGAGGCGCTGAGCCTGATCAATCGAGGCCCGGGCGCGAAGGTACCGCCACGCCTGTGGGGGCAGCCGGACGAGCGGCGCCAGTGGTTCCGCAGGCTCTTCTTCTCCCACCCCCTCCGTTTCCTCTCGTGCGCGGGGATGTTCTCCTACCACTTCTTTCTGCGACTCGGGTTCCTCGACGGATCGCGTGGGTTCGAACTCGCGTTCCTTCGATCGACCTTCTTCTACCTGATCGACCTGAAGGTGCTCGAGTACCGGCGGACCGGCAGACTTCCAACCGTGACCTGGCCCTCGCGGGGGAAGCCACATCCGGCGCTCGGAGACTCGATGCGCTCGACGATCGATGAGACGTCTGGAGACGGTGAATCGAATCTCGAACCCGAGGAACCTCCATCGCGTCATTCGGCGCCCCGACCGGCAGCTTCCCGGGGCTAGACGCGTTCGATCTCCTCGAGGATGGTCGTGAGGCGACTGTGCACGTCGTAGCGGCCTTCGATGCAGCGCCTGTAGCCTCCCTCCGCGATTCGCCGGCGCTCCACATCGTGGGCGAGGTAGTAACGGCACTTCGAGAGAAGCTCCTCGAAGCTGGAGAAGAACTCGGCCTCTTCACCCTCTTCGAACAGCCGAACGTGTTCGTCGGTCCGCTTACCCAGCATGAAGGCGCGGCAGGCGGGGATCTCGATACTGCGAGCGGTGTGCAGGTCACCGGACGACTTGCGCAACAATCCGAGGTTGATGCGCGTCGCATTGATCGCCTTGCTGTAATCGAGGCCCGGAAGCCATTCGTTCCTCAGCTCGAGACGGGGATGGGAACGCGGATATCGGTCCCAATAGGCCCCCCAGACCACCACACGCAGCCCCGCTTCGGCGAGTCCGTACAGGAGATCAGCGATCTCCCGCTCGTAGACACCGATGAAGCCGATGTCGGAGTCGTAGCGCTCGCGCTCCGAAGCGGTGAGTTCGAGGGGGCGATGGGTCTTCGGATCGAAGGCCTTGTCGACGCACAGGACCCGGGCGGCACCGGCCTCGCGCAGCACGTCGACGCTGAAACTCTTGGTCGTGACATGGAGGTCATACAGGGGAATCCCGCGAAGGAATCGGTGGGATCGGTTGTGTGAGGTGAACATGTTGTCGGCGCTGTACAGAACGAACTTCGCCGCGGGGCTCCGTCTCCGAACACAACGCAGGGTTCCGGGCCGGATCGAGCGGCCCTTGTCGATCCAGAGAATGTCGGTTCGGCCTCGGCGAAACTCGCGTTTGATCTTCGAATTGGCTGCGAACACGTCGGGCGGGCGGGCGATGTGGTGTCCGAGCCAGTAGGCGAGATAGCGAGGATCCCGACGAGGCGGCAACTCGGCTTCGATGTGCGTCAATCGCCGGCCGAGCTCCGCGAGAGCGCGAGCGCGCTGTTCGCAAGTGCCGCTTTTGGGCCCAACGTAAAGAATGGATTGAGCAGCGGTCACGGGTCTCGGGAATTCCAGGGAGGAAACTGATGTTACGCTCTGCCTGGGGATGCGTCGAGGGGTGAAGCGGTGATGGCGAACGAGAACGCGGCCACGAATCGGTCGACTCAGCGCTTCGAGCTCGCACGACTGTCCGTGGTCTTCGGCAGCCTCGAACGCGGGATCGGCACTGCGTTGGCGCTTCTGCGCGTACCCCTCCTCATCTGGGCGCTCAGCCTCTACCAGTACGGACTCTACATGGCGATCCTCGGAGTGGTTGCG
>JABSQW010000390.1 GCA_013215605.1 Myxococcales bacterium | reverse complement strand
GTTCTGATTTCTTTCTTGCACTATCTTGTGCAGTTTTTGATTCTCTTTCGATCGTACTATAGTACAATTTTAGAGGGGGTCTCAAAACAAAGTTATGAATTGTTGGAAAAAAACTTTGAAAAAATCCATATATTTTTTTCGTCGTCCTAACTTGTCCTAATTGTTATGGCCGGGGCCAGATGTTATAACCGATGCCAGAACGGCACAGGATGGCGGCGTCCCGACGCTTTGCCGACAATCCGGCCACCCGAAAGCCATGGTACCGATTCCCCCAGCCAACTCCTCCCGATTTTTCATCAATTCGTGTCACTTTTTTTCGCCATTTCCGAGCAAACTTTTGGCCAATCTGCTGCACGTTTTTTCGCAAACTCTGTCAAAACTTTTCTCAAATTTGGTGGCATGGCGTCTTCCTTTTGCGACCATTTTATCAGGGAAACATGCGATTTTGGGAAAGTATTTTTCGCCAACTTTTCGCAAAATTCTAGCCGTTTTTTCGCAAAATGGTGGCCAACTTTTACGAAATTTTCCGCCAACTTTTTTCAAAAGTTTTTCGATTCCATGGCCCCATTTGGCAACCCCCACCGCGCAAATCCTGAGAACCGATGCTGCCCGCGGCGCTGCAATGTTGCCAAAGCGTCCGGCCGGCTGGGCGTGGGTTGTCTGGCCTCGGTTATAACAGTCTGGCCCCGGCCATGACAATTAGGACGAGTTAGGACGAATATGGAATTTTTTTATTTATTTATTTTTTAAAAAAAAATAAAAAAACACAATATTTGTTTTGTTTTTCACTACCTTGACTTTCTCGAGCTGTAACTTTATGTAGCGAGCTGCGTTTTCAACGAAACTAGCGTGGATCGATAGCCCTTGAAATTCTGAGTCCAGGAATGTGGGGTACGGCGGGGGCCGAGGTCGCAAAAATACTTTTGCATTTTTTTGTGAAATTTTCTGAAATTTCGCGTGCTTCAGATTACTACTGAATTCCTTAGTGTTTTTTTCAACTTTTGAAAATTCCAAAATGTTTTTTTCCTAAGTTGTCTTTTTGATATTGTTCAAGTAGGTTATCGGAAAGCTGTTTGGCTGAAAAACTTTTTGGGAGTGGTTTCGAGTACGGCGAATTGACTAATGATAACGAGAACCTCCAATTCGACACTTTTTTTCGAAAAAACCGTTTTTTTCGCATCTTAAACTCTAAAAAAACTGTTTTTTTAGCAAATTTGCGCGCGTGCCGTCGGCTCGGCCCGGCAAGGCGCCGCGCAGCGATTTTTGGGCCGCGCAGCGACAATTTTTTCAAATTTGTGCCAATTTCCTTAAGAAAACTTAAGAAAAAACTGCCCTTGGAGCGGAAGCCCTTCGCACATGAGGGGACCTCCCACTTTGCATCCAAATGGGCATCACCGTTTAAACAGCGCCTGCGGCGCTGTGGATATTATTTGTTTCCTTTGTGCTTGATTTCGCCCCATTGAAAAACGTTTTGTTCTGATTTCTTTCTTGCACTATCTTGTGCAGTTTTTGATTCTCTTTCGATCGTACTATAGTACAATTTTAGAGGGGGTCTCAAAACAAAGTTATGAATTGTTGGAAAAAAACTTTGAAAAAATCCATATATTTTTTTCG
>JABSQW010000389.1 GCA_013215605.1 Myxococcales bacterium | reverse complement strand
CGGTCAGCGCGTCGTGCAGGGGGTTGTAGACGTACTCGGGGCTGAAGACGTTGTAGTCGCCCCGACCCTCCAGCTGGATGTGGCCGATGCGGCCTTCGATGTCGTAGTGCACGGGCATGGGAGCGGCTCCTCGGGCTGTGGGCCTTTCGCAGGCTGCGATCATAACTCCGAACGCCTCGAGCTTGTGGTTCCCTGCGGAGAGCTCTTTGGTGTACATCTAGACGAGTGACGTCCGAGGAATCGATCAGCGTTCCGGTCAGCCTGCGCGCCGCTGCCGCGCAGTTCGGAGACGCGCTGTGGATTCTGCGCGGCGCGAAGCGCCTCGGCTTCGCCGACGCGGAGCGGCGCTCCGCGCGCCTGGCTCTCGGCCTCGCCGCATCGGGCGTCGGCAAGGGCACCCACGTGGGTCTGCTCATGCCCAATGGTCCCGACTGGGCCGTGGCGTGGCTCGCGGCCGCACGCATCGGTGCGGTCGTCGTGCCCATGAGCACGTTCTACTCGCGTCCCGAGCTCGGCTGGGTGCTGGGCCACGCGGACGTCCACACGCTGCTCTGCGTCCCCGACTACCTGGGCAACGACTACCTCGGTCACCTGCACGCCGTCGCCCCGGGTCTGGCACGGCAGTCCCCCGGCCAGATCCGAGTCCCGGAGCTGCCTTTTCTGCGCGCGGTCCACGTCTTTGGCGGCGCGCAGGAGCAGAGGGATTGGGCGCTTCCGGTGACCGATCTCGAGGCTGCGGTCGATGCGGATCCCGCCCTCGATGCCCCGTTCCTGGAGGCTCTCGAGGAGGCGGTGACGCCCGCGGATCCCATGGTGCTGATCTACAGCTCCGGGAGCTCGGGTCGTCCCAAGGGAGCGGTCCACAGTCACGAAGCCGTACTCCGCCAGGCGGAGTACCTGGGAGGTCTCCGCGACCTGGGCCCCGAGGACCGGATGTATTCGCCGATGCCGTTCTTCTGGGTCGGCGGCTTCGTCTACACGCTGGTGTCGGCGCTGTGCCACGGCAGCGGGATCCTTTGCGACGAGACCTCCGAGCCGGAAAAGACACTCGACTTGCTCGAACGCGAGGGCGCTACGGTCGTCGACGGCTTTCCCCAGCACGAGAAAGCCATGTGCGAGCACCCGAGCTTTCCCGATCGAGACCTCTCCTCGATTCGCGCCGGCAACCTCTACGCGCTGCAACGGCCGGCGTTGCGACCGGCAGCCGTCGACCTTCGCTCGAACTCCCTCGGGATGACGGAGACCTGCGCCGCCCACACTGCGGACCGCAGCGACGTCGATCTCCCCGAGGCGCACCGCGGCTCCTACGGCCGACCGGTTCCCGGAATCGAGCACAAGATCATCGACCTCGAGACCGGCGCGACCCTGCCGCCGGGTGTGGACGGAGAAATCTGCGTACGCGGCCGCAGCGTGCTGCAGTCTCTCTACAAGGTCGAGCGCGAGGATACCTTCGACCCCGACGGCTTCTACCACACGGGCGACGTCGGGCGTTTCGACGACGGCGTGCTGTACTTCATGGGGCGCCTCGGCGAGATGATCAAGACCGGTGGCGCGAACGTCACGCCCAGCGAGGTGGAGGCCGCCCTCGACGCACTGCCCGAGGTGGAGCTGTCGCAGGTGGTCGGAGTGCCCGACGCGACGCTCGGCCAGCGGGTCGTCGCTGCGGTCGTGCTGGCCCCCGGTGAGACCGCAAAAGCGGACGATCTCCGCTCGCGGCTGCGCGCGGACCTCTCCGCCTACAAGGTGCCGCGCCACACCTTCTTTCTGAAGAGCGAGGAGCTGCCGCTCACGGACACGGGGAAGATCGACAAGCGCGGACTCGCGGAAGCGCTCGCGGAACGCGTTGCTCGGGATCTCTCCTGACGTCGAACCCAGCGAGTCGAAGGCCCGACCGTAGACGGCGCCGTCGCGTTTGAGCTCGAAACCGTGGAGAAGGGCGGCTACGCGTGGCAGGGCGCACGCCGCGACGCCCAGTCGAAGGTCGCCTCGAGCTGCGCCGCCACGCGAACGAGCAGATCCTCGCGTCCCGGCGCCGCGACGAGCTGCACCCCGATCGGGAGACCCGCTGCGGTCCAGTGAACGGGCAGCGAGATCGCGGGTTGGCCCGTGATGTTGAAGGGCGGCGTGAGCCAGCCGAAGCGCCGGCGAAGCGCCAGCCCGTCTTCCGCCGAGAGATCACCGCGCACTTCGCCGAGCCGCGGCGGCGGATCGGTGAGGGTTGGAGTCAGCAGGAGATCGCGGGTCTCCCACCAGGCCACGACGCGACGCGCGTAGGCGTGCAGTGCATTTCGTGCCGTGATGTAGTCGACAGCGCGCAGCGCGCGCGCCGCTTGGATGGCACTCGCGTTCACGGGCTCGAGCTCGTCGAGGGCGATCTCGCGCCCAATGCGCTCGCTCCAGACTTCGAGGGACGCGGCCAGCGACGCTGCGACGACGACACCCTGGGTCGCGAGGATGCCTTCGTCGTCGAGAGCTTCCGGGCCACCGGGCGACAACTCGTGGCCGAGCCCTTCGAGCGCGGCAGCGGTCTTCTCGACCGCGGCGACGCAGTCCGGGTCGGTGGGATCGCCGCCGACGAAGGCCTCGCTGCGCACGCCAATGCGAAGAGCGCCGCTCGAGTCGGTCATCGCCCGCGCGGCCTCCTCGCGCAGACTGCCGCGCAGCGGCGGTGCAAAGCCCGGATCGCCGACGTCGGAACCCGCGATGCAATCGAGCACCGACGCGGTGTCGCGAACCGAGCGCGTGACGACGCCTTCGACGGAGAGCCCGCCCCAGCTCTCTCCTTCCATGGGCCCTCGGCTGATCCGGTTGCGCGACGGCTTCAGACCCACGAGAGCGCAGCAGGAAGCCGGCATGCGAATCGAGCCCCCGCCGTCCGACGCGTGGGCGACGGGAACGAGGCCCGCCGCGACCGCGGCAGCCGACCCACCGCTCGAGCCACCGGTCGAGTGATCGAGGCTCCACGGATTTCGCGTGGCACCGTAGGCGACAGGCTCCGTGGTCGGCAGCGTGCAGAGTTCGGGAGCGTTCGCGCGACCCACGACGGCGAATCCCGCGGCACGAAAACGCTCGGTGAGCCAGGCGTCGCGGGTCTCGCGGAAGCCGCTGTCGCGCAGGACGGCCATCCCCTGGTGGTGGGGCTCTCCCGCTTGTTGGCAGCCCGCGTCCTTCAAGACGAGGGGCACGCCCGGGAAGGGCTGCGCGTCGGGATCCGCCCTCTTCGCCTCTTCGCGAGCCTTTTCGAAGCGGCGGTGAATCACCGCGTTCAAGGTCGGATCGAGCTTCTCGATGCGCTCGATGGCCGCTTCCACGAGCTCGGTCGCGGCCACTTCGCGCGAGCGCACGAGTTCGGCCTGAGCGGTGGCGTCGAGCGTCGCAAGATTCATGGTTTCCGGGCTCCCGCCATGGGAAGTTCGTGGGCGCCCTGCGGTTGCGGTGCGCGCGGGCCCTTCAGTCGTCAGGGTACACGCATCAGGCTGTGGTGATCGTTGCTCCACAATACCTCGAGACCCGCTCTTCGCGTGCCCGGTGTCGCCCGTGCGGCCTGGAAGCGGGCGTCGACCAGCAGGTAGTCGGCGTGCAGGCGACGCGCGATTTCCGAGATGCCCCGAAGCCGCAGAGCCGGTGTTTTCGCGTTCGTGACCCGCGAAAGGCGCTGATGGATCGCCATCCAGCGGAGGAGCTCCGTGTGGTTCGCGAACATGAAGACGCCGAGGTCCTTGCGGCAGTGGGCGAGTGCAACGAGTCCGTGGTGGCGCAGCTTGAGCGAAGGGGACTTGTAGCTCGCCAGCAGCGTCGAGCCAGGCGGTACGAACTGCTGCACGGCCGAGATGGCCTCGCCCTCGATCTGCCAGACACGCGGCTCGCACGAGAAGCTCCCCTGTGCGAAGCAACGCATCGCTCCAAGCGCGGGCGCCGGCGGATGCGCCGCGAGCCACCCAACGGTGAACGCAAACCCGACCACGCCCACGCCCCGGCGGAGCTGTGGGTGCGCCGCGAGCCGTCGCGACGCTACGGCGAGGGACCCGACGCAGCCGAGAAGCACGATGGGTACGAGGTAACGGAGCCCGCGAATCAGGTCGACCTGCACCGGCAGGTGGCGGAATGCGCGCGCCGCGAACTGCTCCGCGAGCGGGATGCCGACACTGACGATCGTGAGCCCGGCAGCCCACAGTGCCACGGCCGTCACCACGCGGCGCGCTTCCGCACTCGTGCGCGAGACCCAGATCGCACCGAGCAGCGCCCATGGCCAGAGGAGGGCTCGCGGCCCCGCCCAGTCGGCCGCAAACCCTCGCAGCGCGTGGAATACGTCGAAGTACGCGAGCGGCCGCATCGCGAGCAGGATCGCGTACACCTGGTCGAAGTCGGCTTCGCTGCGGACTCCGTGATCGTGATGGGTGAGGTAGCGAATCAGGAACAACGCGGACGTCGCCAAGAAGACGACCGCACTGCTTCCCCAGCACACCAGCCAGAAGCGAGACGTCGAGTTCGCGGGGCGAAACGCGAGCCAACCGAGCCACAGGCCGAATCCCCAGCCCGGCGCGCTCACCGGGTGCACGTAGATCAGCAGCCCTGCGACCAGCATGACGAGCGGCCAGCGCTTCGGTGTGTCCCGGCTCGTCAGGGCGAACGCCAGTACGAACGGCAGCAGCGCTTGGAAGGAGAAGCGAGGGATCGGATCCTGGAGCACGCCCCAGCCCGTCTCCGGCGTGAGCGCGATCGGCGCCAGGTTCACCGCGGCGAGCATCAGCGCCCACCCGCGGTGGCGAAACAGCACGATCCCGAGCCAGTAGAACCCGGCGCACTGCAGGAACACATGCAGCGGCAGAAGGGAGACGAAGGCGGTGCCGTAACTTCCGAAGACGGGCGCGAGCCAGCGCAACAGCGGCAGATGGACGGTGAAATAGAAGCCGAAGTTCGACGGGTCGCCCATCGCCGCGTCGCGCGCGAAGCGTTCAGGATGGTCGAGCGCGGCCGCGAAGGAAGCGATATTCGATGCGTCGCCGCCCAGGTAGGGAAAGGGGTGTACACCCTGCCAGCGTCCGAGAAAGTAGACCGCCGCGAAAAGGGCGAACCCGACCAGCACCGCGGCGTCCACAGCCCGCGGGAAGGCGCCGGAGGAGCCGTTGGCCGAGGATTTCAACGGTCGCCTCCGTGAACCGCGAGCATCCATTCCGCGTCATGAGCTGCTCCGGCGAATGGGGGAAGCCTAGGACAAACGGAGCGCCCTTCCCCGCGGTCACGTGGCCGCGATGCACGGCGTATCGGGATTTCGCTCCGCGCCAATGCACTGCGTTCTCGAGACGCTGCGCGCGGGCTTCGCGTAGACTGGCTCGGCAGCCGGCCCTCGCCGAAGGAGAACCATGCCCGGACCTCTCGAAGGACTGCGTGTGATCGACGTGGGCGCGCTCATCGCCGGACCGTGGGCGGCGACGACGCTGGCCGACCAGGGCGCCGATGTCATCAAGGTGGAGCGCCCGGGCGTCGGCGATCTGTTTCGCCACGTTGGCAGCAACCGCGGCGGCATGTCGGGCATGTTCCACGTGCTCAACCGCGGCAAGCGCTCGCTCGCGGTCGACCTGGCGAATCCAAAGGGCGTCGAGGTCTTCCTCGCGCTCGCTGCCACGGCCGACGTGATCGTGCAGAACCTGCGCCCGGGCGTCGTCGATCGCATCGGGATCGGGTACGAGCAGGTGAAGGAGCAGCGCGAGGACATCGTCTACCTCTCGCTGTCGGGCTTCGGGTCCAAAGGCCCCTACGCGCACAAGCGCGTCTACGACAACGTCATCCAGACCTACTCGGGCCTCGCCGACGCGCAGATGAACCCCACCACGGGCGAGCCCGAGTTCCTCCGTCAGCTCCTCACCGACAAGCTCACCGCGTGGGCGGGTGCGCAGGCCGTGACGGCCGCGCTGCTTGGCCGCGCGCTCGGACGCGGGGGGCAGCACATCGAGATGTCGATGCTCGACACGGCAGTCGCCTTCATGTGGCCCGACCGCGCGGGCGATCGCATCCTGCTCGGCGAGGGCATCAACGAGCAGCCGCCGCTCGGTCCCAACTTTCAGCTGCTTCCCCTCGCAGACGGCTTCGGCACGGTGACGGCCTTCGCGGATTCGGAGTTCACCGGGCTCTGCAAGGCGCTCGAGCTCCACGAGATCGCCGCGGATCCGCGCTTCGCGAACACCGCGGCGCGGATGGAGAACCTCGATCTCGTCACCCGGGCCTACCGCGACGCCATCGGACCCGCGGCGTCGAAGCTCACGCGCGAAGAGTTCGAACGGAGGCT
>JABSQW010000039.1 GCA_013215605.1 Myxococcales bacterium | reverse complement strand
GTACGAACACGCGATCCACTGGATGCCGTTCGGCAACGTGAGCATCCTGGGCCACGAGCTGACGCTGCACGTTCTCGTGAACGACTTCTTCATGGTGCTCTTCTTCGGAATGGCCGGGAAGGAGATCACGGAATCGTTCCTACCGGGCGGCGCTCTCAGCCCGATGAGCAAAGCCGTCAACCCATTGTTCGCCACACTCGGTGGCGTGGTGGGTCCCGTCGCCGTGTTCTTCACCGGCCTCTACTTCTTCTTCCCCAGCGGGATCTTCGGTGAGGGCTACGATTGGGGCGAGCTGCAGCGCGGTTGGGGAGTTCCGACGGCGACCGACATTGCGCTGGCGTGGCTCGTGGCGCGCACAGTTTTCGGGAAGTCCCACCCGGCGGTGAATTTCCTGCTCCTCCTCGCCGTCGCCGACGACGCGATCGGCCTCGGCATCATCGCCATCTTCTACGGCGACCCCGTTCACCCCGTGCAGCCGCAGTACCTCCTGCTCCTCCTCGCTGCGATGGCCATGGCATTCGGAATGCGGAAGATCGGCGTCAAGAGCTGGGTCCCGTACATCACGCTGGCGGGGCCCGTGGCTTGGACGGGGCTCGTTCTCGCCCATCTGCACCCGGCGCTTGCCCTGGTGTTCGTCGTGCCGTTCCTCCCGGGACCGCGGCGCGATACGGGACTGTTCATGGACGTGGATGAGGTCGACCGCATGGGAGAGGACCTCGCCGCCGATCTCCACATGGGTCACTCGCCGCTCCACAAGTTCGAGCACGACCTCAAGATCTTCGTCGACCTAGGCCTCTTCTTCTTCGCGTTCACGAACGCTGGCGTGCAGCTCGCTGTGATCGGGCCGATGACCTGGCTGATCCTGGGCTCTCTCGTGATCGGCAAGACCGCGGGCATCACGGGGCTCGGATGGCTGGCGACCAAGATGGGCTTCCCGCTCCCGGACCAGATGGGCATGAAGGAACTCGCCGTGGCGGGCTTCGTCGCGGCCCTCGGCCTCACGGTCGCGCTGTTCGTTGCGGGCGCCGCGTTCATCGACCCGGTGTTGCTCGGCCAGGCCAAGATGGGAGCGCTCTTCTCGGGCTTCGTGGGGATCCTCGCCCTCGGCTTTCGGCGCCTGGTCGGGCCGAAGAGCTCCGAATAGCCGGGAACCCGAAGCCAGACAATCTTCTTTAATAATTCGAATATTGTCGGGCCAAATTGATATTGACTGGTAATTGACCCGGTTATACTCTGCGCGCATGCACATCGAGATCGACCGGGGGTCCGGCGGGTCCGGACGGGGCGGCCGACCCGTCTACCGTCAGATCGCCGACGCCATCCGCGGCGAGATCCAGTCGGCCGGGCTGGCTCAGGGGGCCCGACTGCCGGCGATTCGCGATCTCGCTCGCGACCTCGGTGTCAACCGCGACACGGTTGCGCTGGCGTATGAAGAGCTCGCGTCGGCGGGAGTCGTGGAGTCGACTGTGGGACGGGGTACGTTCGTCGCCATCCGCGGAGCCGGCGACGCCGCCACATCCGAGTCCGAACCCTTCGAGCCCTCGTTGTCGTCGCATACGGAGCGGTTGCTGCGCTTCGACCGCGCCCGACCGCGCTTCGGGAGCGCCGAAGCCGCAGTCCCGATGCACGCGCTGATTCCCGACCCTTCGCTCTACCCGGTGGACGAGTTCCGAAAGGTCCTCAACCGCGTACTGATGGACGGTGGCCAGGAGCTCTTCCTGTACGGCGATCCCCAGGGTTACGCGCGCATGCGCGACGTCATGGTGGAACGCCTCGCTCCGATCGGCATCGCCGTCAGGAGCGACGAGATCCTGCTGTGCCACGGCGCGAGTCAGGGCATCTCGCTCGCACTCCGCTTGTTCGCCGAACCCGGAGACGTCGTTGCCCTCGAGGAGCCCACCTACAACAACACCCTCGCCACGGTGTTTGCCCTGGGTCTACAGACGGCACCCGTGCCCATGCGCGATGACGGTCCCGACCTCGCCGCCCTCGAGCGCACGCTCGAACGACCGGAAGTGAAGGTCTTCTACACGATTCCCACGTACCACAACCCGATGGGGACCACGACGTCGCGGGAACACCGGCGCGCTCTGCTTGGAGTCGCACACCGCTGCGGCAAGCCGGTGATCGAGGACGGCTACGAGCTCGATCTTGCAATCGACGGTCCGGCACCTCCGCCCCTGTCGGCGCTCGACGCTTCGGGCCTGGTGGTGCACCTCTCGTCGTTCTCGAAATCCCTCTTCCCCGGCGTGCGCGTTGGCGCCATCGCGGCGCGCGGTCGAGCGCTCGACGCCGTGCTCGCGCTCAAACGCGCGACGGACCACTCCGACGCGATGCCGTTGCAGGCCGCGCTCGCAGAGTTCATCGCGAGCGGAGGCTACGACCGCCACCTCGCGAAGCTGCGTCGCGTGCTGCGGTCGCGTCGCGACACGCTGCTGGCGGCTCTGGCAGAGTGCATGCCGGAGGGCACCACGTGGACGTCGCCGGAAGGCGGCTACCAGGTCTGGGTCGAGCTCCCAACCGACGTCGACACCGCGGACCTCCTGGCTGACGCGGTGGGCGCCGGCGTGCTGTTCGCTCCGGGGTCGCAGTTCAACCACGACGGACGCGCGTCGCGGGGTATGCGTCTCAGCTTCGCGCTTCCGGAGGAGGACGAGCTGCGCCGCGGTGTCGAGGCACTCGCCGGTGTCGTGCGACGCCAGATGGCGGCCGGATCCCGGCCTTCGGCGCGGGTGCACATCTGATTCCACGCGGCAGACGCGAAGCGCGCGTGCCGCGATTTCTTCGAACCACTCACGAGAGAGGAGAACCGCATGACGGACGGAAACAGCAACGGCAGCTCTCGGGTCACTTCCGAGAGCTTCGAGATCAAGGTCGGTCTCGCCGAGATGATGAAGGGCGGCGTCATCATGGACGTCACGAAGCCCGACGAGGCGAAGATCGCCGAGGATTCCGGCGCGACCGCGGTGATGGCGCTCGAGCGTGTCCCGTCCGACATCCGCAAGGACGGCGGCGTGGCGCGCATGTGTTCGATCGAGGTGATCGAGGGCATCCAGAAGACGGTCTCGATCCCGGTGATGGCGAAGGTTCGCATCGGTCACTTCCTCGAGGCGCGCGTGCTCGACGCCGCCGGCGTCGACTTCATAGATGAGAGCGAGGTGCTGACGCCGGCCGACGGCGAGCACCACGTCGACAAGCACGAGTTCCGCTCGCCGTTCGTGTGCGGCGCGCGAAATCTCGGCGAGGCGCTGCGCCGCATCGCGGAGGGCGCGGCCATGATCCGCACGAAGGGCGAGGCGGGCAGTGGCAACATCGTCGAGGCCGTGCGCCACCTGCGGCAGGTGATGGGAGACATCCGGCGGCTGACCGCCGTACTCCCGGAAGAGCTGCCGACGTGCGCGAAGGAGCTCGGCGCTCCGGTCGAGCTCGTTCGGAAGGTGGCCGAAGCAGGGCGTCTGCCGGTGCCGAACTTCGCGGCGGGCGGAATCGCGACGCCGGCCGACGCGGCGCTCTGCATGGCCCTCGGTGCGGAGGCCGTGTTCGTCGGGTCGGGCGTCTTCAAGAGCGAAGACCCGGCGGCGCGGGCCCGAGCGATCGTGCGCGCCACCACGCACTGGGATGAGCCCGACGAGGTGCTCGCGGCGTCGCGCGGCCTCGCGGGGGCCATGCCCGGCATCGAGATGGAGAGCCTCCAGGAGCACGAGCGCCTCGCGAACCGGGGCTGGTAGACCGGAATGGCGCGTGAACCCGTCGTGGGCATCCTGGCCATTCAGGGTGACTTCGAGGCGCACGCGAGTGCTCTTTCGCGGCTCGGGGCCCGGAGCGTGCGGGTGCGCCGAGATCGCGATCTCGACGCCGTCGACGCGATCGTCCTACCGGGAGGCGAGACCACCACGATTGCGAAGGGTCTCGAGCGAGTCGGCTTGTACGATGCGCTCGAGACCTTCGCCCGTTCCGGCCGGCCGGTGCTGGGCACCTGCGCGGGGGCGGTCCTGTTGGCTCGCGAAGTCGAGAACCACCCCGTTCGAAGTCTCGGGCTCATCGACGCCGTCGCGGTGCGCAACGCCTACGGGAGCCAGGTCGACTCGTTCTCCGTCACAGCCGATGGCGAGCTCGAGAACCTGCGCTGCATCTTCATCCGCGCCCCACAGCTGCGGCGCCCGGGCCCCGACCTCGAGGTTCTGGCCAGGGTCGATGGTTGGCCCGTCCTCGTCCGTCAGAAGAACGTCGTCGCCGCCACCTTCCACCCCGAGCTCACCGACGACACCCGTGTCCACTCCCTCCTGCTCGACTCCATCCCCGCCCGCTGACCCTCCCCGCGGGATACCCGCCCCAATCCCCGACCTCACTCGACGCAACTTGGGGACGTTCTACCTTCCTCGAAACTTGCGGATACCCTTCCGAGATCGGAGTCGACGGCCGTGGGCCGCAGGCCGGGAGTGTGGTACAAATCCGTGCCGCAAAAGCCGTAACTGTCGCCTGTCGCGCGGTGTTCGGCCCATTGAATCCTCGGTCCCCACGCTTGTCCCACGCGCCCACCCTGCGCCGGACGAACCGCTCGGGGGCCCCTATTCCGGCTCTCCACGGGGACCGGAATTCTGCCCGGGAGGTTGAGTGAGGGAATACGAAACCACGTTCATCGTTCAGCCGGAGATCTCCGACGAGGGGCTCACGGCGATCTTCGAGAGACTCGACGGCATTCTCGGAAGCCAAGAGTCCATCCGTCTGATGTACGACGACCAGGGTCGTCGGCGCCTCGCCTACGAGATCGAGAACTTTCAGAAGGGTCGCTACGTCACCCTGATGTACCTCGACGAAGGCAAGGTCGTGAGCGACCTCGAACGCTCGCTTCGTCTCGACGACTCGGTGCTGCGGTTCCTCACTGTGCAGGTGGAGGACGACGTCCTCGATATCGAGGCGCGCACGCTCGAGGCCGCTGAGCTCGAGCGCGTGCGTGCGCAGAAGGCCGCCGAGCGAGCCGCGCGCGAGGCCGAGGAGGCGACTCGCGCTGCTGAAGCAGCCGCGCAGCAAGCGACCGCCGACGAAGCAGCCGCCGAAAAAGCAGCCACCGAAGATGCACCGACCGGCGAAACGGACTCAGGCAAGGAGACCGACGCTGGGGCTGCTGCCACCGAAGAGCCGACCGAAGCTGCTGACACCGATTCGAAAGCCGACGACGAAGCGAAGGAGGCCTAGCCGATGTCGGAAACCACGGCACCCGATTCCGACGTTCCGCAGGAGCGAACCGACGACCGACCCCGCGACGACCGCCCCCGAGACGACCGACCCCGCGACGACCGCTCCTACGGGGACCGGGACCGCTACGGCGATCGCGATGGCCCGCGCCCCGAGCAGAGCGTCAAGAGCCGTCTGCGCGCCCGCGCGCGCAAGAAGGCGCGACGCGCCAAGAAGAAGGGCTTCCAGCGCCGCAAGGTCTGCCGCTTCTGCGCCGACTCGACCCTCACGGCCGACTACAAGGATCCGAAGACGCTGCGCCTGTTCGTCACCGAGACCGGCAAGATGATTCCGCGCCGCATCTCGGGGAACTGCGCGCGCCATCAGCGCCCGCTCGCGGTCGCCATCAAGCGCGCGCGACACCTCGCGCTGCTCCCGATGTCGGGCCAGGGGCTCTAGACCATGGGAACCGTTCAGCTGATTCTCCAGGAGTCGGTGCCCAGTCTCGGCGAGGCGGGAGATCTCGTCAGCGTCAAGCCGGGCTTCGCACGCAATTACCTCGTTCCCCTCGGCAAGGCGATCGTGGCGAGTGCGGGCAAGCTCAAGGAGATCGAGCACCAGAAGCGCGTGATGTCGGAGAAGGTCGCCAAGCAGATGACCGACCTGAACGCCACCCGCAGCGCGCTTTCGAAGGTCGTGCTGGAGGTCGCCGCGCAGGCTGGCGAAAACGGAAAGCTCTTCGGCTCCATCACGCCCGCGCAGATCGGAGAGCTGCTCGCCGAGAAGGGCTTCGCGATCGACCGGCGTCGCATCGGTCTCTCGGAGCCGATCAAGGAGGTGGGCGAACACAAGGTCAACGTGAAGCTCCACCGCGAAGTGATCGGAGAGATCACCGTCAAGGTCGTCTCGGTCGGCGCCCCGCCCCCGTCCCCGCCCGAGACCGACGACGACGACGGCGACGACGACGACGATCGGCGGAACCTCGACGACCGCTACGGTCGACACGATGATGACGACGACGACGACGACGACGAGTAGGTTCCGCCGCTAGCAGGCCGCCCGGGCGGCATCGACGGGGGGTGTCGTGGCGCAAAAGTTCACGGGAGATGGCGAGGGCGGATTTTCCAGTCCTCCGATGGACGCTTGGGGAGAGGGTCGGGTCGCGCCCAGTGGGCGCGTCCTGCCGCAGGACCTCGAGGCCGAGAAGGCGGTGTTGTCGGGGCTGCTCCTCGACAACGACGCGATCCACACGGTGCTCACAGAGGTGAAGCCGGGGGACTTCTACCACCCGGCCCATCAGCAGCTCTACCAGGCGATGCTCACGTTGCAGGACGAGAACGAGCCCGTCGACCTACACACGCTGTCCGACTACCTGAACTCGAGGAAGCTCCTCGACGCGATCGGTGGCCCCATCTTTCTCGCCGAGATTGCTGACTACGAGGCCACTGCCGCCAACGTCGTTCAGCACGCGCGAATCGTGCGCGACAAGGCGGTGAAGCGCGGTCTGATCCGCGTAGCGACGGAGATCGTCGAGACTGGCTACGACGGTTCCGATCGCGCGGAGCACCTGCTCGATGCCGCCGAGTCGAAGATCTTCGAGCTCGGTCAGGCGAAGAGCCGGGTGAGCTTCTCCCCCCTCGACTCGGGCCTCCATGACGCGCTCGACTACATCGAAGCGCTGGCAGAACGCAGCGGCGAACTCACCGGCGTGCCGACGGGGTTCAAGGACCTCGACGAGGACACGGGCGGTCTCCAGCCCGGCGAGCTCGTCATCATCGCATCGCGCCCCAGCATGGGAAAAACGGCGCTCGCGCTCAACGTGGCGCGCAACGCCGCCGTCGACTACGGAAAGAAGGTCGCGATCTTCTCCCTCGAGATGACGAAGCGATCGCTCGTGCTGCGCCTCCTGTCGGCCGAGGCGCAGGTCGACTTCACCGCGTTTCGCAAGGGCTTCGGCACGACGAGTGCCCATCAACGTCTGTCGCAGGCCGCAAACAAGCTCTCCGACGCGCGGATCTGGATGGACGACAGCGGCACCATCACGATCCTCGAGATCAAGGCGAAGTGTCGGCGCCTCGCATCGGAGCACGGTCTCGACATGGTGCTCGTCGACTACTTGCAGCTGGCTCACGGCGACATCCCGACCCACCGCAAGGACCTCGAGATCGCAGAGATCAGCCACGGACTGAAAGCGCTCGCGAAGGAGCTCGACATCCCGGTGGTCGCCCTCTCGCAGCTGAACCGCGGTCCCGAGCAGCGCGACCCCGACAAGCGACGCCCCAACATGGGCGATCTCCGCGAGTCCGGAGCGATCGAGCAGGACGCCGACGTGATTGCGTTCATCTACCGCGACGAGGTCTACAACAAGGACACACCGGACCGGGGCATCGCCGAGCTCATCGTGGCCAAGCAGCGCAACGGTCCGACGGGAACGATCAAGCTCCAGTTCGAGGGCCGCTACGCGAACTTCCGCGATCTCTCGCGGGAGCAGCGCGACCAGATGGGCCTCGGCGACACCGCGGGGTTCGCCCCTGCCGAGGACGGCGACGAATTCGGTCCCGACGACGGCTCCGGCGGTCCGCCCCCCCTGTCACTCGTTCCCGACCCCGTCGACGAGGGCGACTTCCTGTAGTGCCGCGCCTGATCAAGCCGCGCGCTATTCCCGAAGACGCGACTTTTGGCATCGCCGCTCCCGGTGGCCCCGTCCACCCGGATCGCCTGGAAGAGGGGTGCGAGCTGCTGCGACACATGGGCTTCGGCGTCGTCCACCGCGATGACATCGGCTCGCGCGACAGCTATCTCGCCGGCAGCGACGAGCGCCGCGCGAAGGAACTCATGGAACTCGTCGAGGATCCGCGCGTCCACGGCATTCTGTGCGCGCGAGGCGGCTACGGCTGCGATCGCATCCTCCACCGTCTCGATCCCGAGCGCTTCCGCGCGGCGCGCAAGCCACTCGTCGGTTACAGCGACGTCACGGCACTGCTCCTGTGGCAACACCGGGTGGCCGGCCTCGTTGGCTTCCACGGCCCCATGCTCGACCGCGGCTCGGACATCGACGCCGGCGCCTGGGACGCCCTCGTGGAGGCGCTCCGGGGCCGGCTCGAGGGCCCCCAGCGACTCCGAGGTACACCGCGCGCCGGCGGGAGCGCCGAGGGTCGCCTCGTGGGGGGATCGCTCACGCTGCTGACCGCGAGCCTCGGGGGTCCGTGGGAGCTCGACACGAAGGGGGCCATCCTGCTGGTCGAGGATGTCGGCGAGCGCCCCTACCGGATCGACCGCATGCTGCGCCAGCTCGTCGCAGCTGGGAAGCTCGAAAGCGCGGCAGGTATCGGGATCGGCGCCTTCGCGTCCTGCGACGACGACCGCTACCCCGAGCCCTCCGCGGCAGCGGTGATCGAGGCCGTCGTGCGCCCGCTCGGCGTGCCCGTGGTGGCTGATCTGGCCTTCGGACACATCCGGGAGAACTACGCGTGGCCGATGGGCCTCCGCGCTACCATGGACGGCGATGTGGGGGAGCTTCGAATCCACGGGCAGTGGGTGAGCGCCGCGTAGCGCGCGCCGCGGGTCTGCGCGCGTAGACGGACCCTCACACCCGCGGCTCCCAGCGACCTCGAAGCACCCGAAAACGCGGAACGGATGACGGACCGGGGCTTGCGCCCCGGGCCGGATTGGAGCGGGCGTCGTGAAGTGGAGTGTGGTGCGACGCAAGCTCGCGCGCGTCGACAAGGCGATCGACAAGGCCATCGAGAAGGCGGAGACGCCGGGGGCGGTGGTGTACGCCCGCATGCCGCGCGATGGCGAGGTCATGGAGCACTTCTCGGCGCGCGGTCTCGCGGTGGTGCGCCCCGAGCGCATCCCGATGACGCGCGAGACGCTCTTCGACCTCGCGTCACTCACCAAGCCCATGGCCACCACGACGGCCATCATGCTACTCGTCGCGGATCGGCTGCTCGGTCTCGATGACCCCGTTGCGAAGGCGTTGCCGAGCTTCGCGGAGCGCGACAAGGAGGCGGTGACCCTGCGCCACCTGCTCACGCACTCGGCCGGGCTCAAGCCGTGGCGCGCCTACCACGAACTCCTGATCGAGAAGGAGCGCAAGACGGGCGAGCGCTTGATCGGCACCGCCGCCTCGCGGGAACTCATCATCGATCGCACCGTCCGCTCGGGCCTGGTCCACGATCCCGGGGAAGCCGCCGTCTACGGCGATCTCGACTTCATCGTGCTCGGTGCCGTCGTGGAGGCCGTGACCCACCAGACGCTCGATGCGTTCTGCAAGGAGCGCATCTTCGCTCCGCTCGAGATGAACGACACGTTCTACATCCCGGCGGACGCGGCCGGGGAGATGTCCGTACCGGATGCGCTCCGCCGTCGGATCGCGGCCACCGAGAGCTGCGAGTGGCGCGGGCGCATCGTCTGGGGCGAGGTCCACGACCCGAACGCCTCGGCGATGGGCGGCGTCGCGGGTCACGCGGGACTCTTCTCCACGGTCGATGACGTCGTGAAGTTCGCGACCACCGCGCTCGACGTCTGGCACGGGCGCAGTGAGATCTGGCCCCGTGAACTCCTACGGACTTTTTTCACCCGCCAAAAGATGCCGGAGACCTCCGACTGGGCGCTCGGATGGGATACCCCCACCGCCGGCACTTCGACGTCGGGCCAGCACTTCAGCCAGCAATCCGTCGGCCACCTCGGTTTCACGGGGACGTCACTGTGGATCGACCTCGAGTCCGAGTGCGTGGTGGTGATGCTCACGAACCGCGTTCACCTCGTCGCAAAGAAGAGCCAGTTCGGACTGCGACCGCTGGTCCACGACGCCATCCGCGAGGCCTTCGATGCGGGGTAGGGGCAAGCGCGCAGCGAGCGGACGGGAGCGAAGTCGGGTCGACTCGAGTGGGTGAGCCCATGCGTCACGTACACTTCGTCGCCATTGGGGGAACCGGTATGGGTTCCCTGGCTGGGCTGCTCAAGGCCCGCGGTCTCCACGTCACGGGCAGTGACACGGGTCTCTATCCGCCGATGAGCACTCTCCTCGAACAATGGGAGATCTCGGTGGACGAGGGCTTCCGCGCCGAGCACGTCCTCGCGGGGCCGCCGGATCTCGTAGTGATCGGCAACGCCGTGCACCCCGACAACCCGGAGGCGCGCGCCGCCATCGACGAGGGGCTGCGGTACCTGTCGTTTCCCGATGCGCTCTACGAGCTCGCCATCACCGGGCGCCACTCCGTCGTCGTCTCGGGGACGCACGGCAAGACCACCACCACGTGCCTCGTGTCCGCGCTGCTCCACGCCACCGGACGCGACCCGTCACTCCTGGTGGGCGGCCACTCGCTCGACTTCGACGGGAGCTTTCGCGAGGGGCAGGGCGTGTATTTCGTGGTCGAAGGCGACGAGTACGACACCGCGTTTTTCGACAAGACGCCGAAGTTCCTCCACTACCGACCGCGCACGTTGATCGTCACGTCCGTGGAGTTCGACCACGCCGACATCTACCGCGATCTCGACCACGTGAAGTCGGCCTTCCGTAGCTGCGTCGAGCAGCTCCCGGCCGACGGTGTCGTCGTCGCCGCGGTCGACCACCCGAACGTGCTCGACGTGATTCGTGGCGCGCCGTGCCCGGTAGTGGGCTACGGGGCGTCGTCCGACAGCGTCGCCGAGTGGCAGGCGCGCGATCTGCGCGCCGATGAATCCGGTACAAGCTTCGACATCGTACGCGGCGGCGCGACAGTGGCGCAGACGCTGCTTCCCGAGTTCGGCCGGATCAACGTCGAGAACGCCCTCGGCGCGCTGGCCACTGTGACGCATCTCGGTGTTCCCGTCGAGGAGTCAGCGCGCGCTCTGGCGGACTACCGCGGGGTGAAGCGCCGGCAGGAGGTTCGCGGCGAGGCCCGCGGCATCACGGTCGTCGACGACTTCGCCCACCATCCCACCGCGGTGAGCGGTTCGATCGAAGCTCTGAAGGCGCGCTTCCCCGGCCGACGTCTCGTCGCGCTCTTCGAGCCGCGGACGAACACGAGCCGGCGCAAGGTGTTCCAGCGTGACTACGCAGAGGCATTCGACGCTGCGGATCGCGTCGTGATCTCCATCGTTCCGGACGGACCGATCTACAGCGCGACCGGTGAGGTCACGGAGCGCTTCTCGGCCGCCGAACTCGTCGCCGACCTCTGTGCCCGAAAGCTCGACGCTGTGGCCGCCGAGGGTATCGACGCGATCGTGGCCGACGTGGTCGAACACAGTGCCGAGGGCGACGTCGTGCTCGCCATGAGCAACGGCGCGTTCGACAACGTGTGGGAGCGCCTGCTCAGCGCGCTCCGCGCCTGAGCGAAACGCGGGCGCGCTCGTCCAGCGACGCAACGATCTGTCGATGACGCTCGCGGTTCAGGTCGTAGCGACTGATGAAGAACACCGCGATGATGAACAAAGAGAGCATGAAGCTGCCCTGAGCCAAACCGAGGCTCGCCACCAACTCGGGTTGGACGTCTTCGGGAGCGACCTTCTCGCTCAACCCGACCAGATCGATCACGATCCCGGCTCCCAGCGGTCCGAGTCCCGTGAGCGCCTTCCAGGTAAACGACTCGGCTCCGAAGATCAAACCTTCGCGTCGGCGACCGTATTCGAGTTCGTCCTGGTCGGTGATGTCCCCGAGCATCGAGCCGGTCAACGGGCCGGCAGCCGCGATTCCAAAGTGGGCGAGGAAGCCCGTGGTAAAGACGTACAGGGGGATATAGAAGGGGCTTTCGAGCTCGGGCCACAGACCCATGATCTTCATGAGATACGGAGAACAGAAGAAGGCGATGTAGGTGATGTCGCCGATGATGACGACGGGCTTCTTGTCGAGCTTCGCCGAGACGCGGCGCCAGAAGGGAATCCCGCTGAAGAGACCGCCGAACATGCCGAAGCCCCACAACACCAGCACGTCGGTGCTCACCTGCCAGAAGTACGTGGCCATGTAGATTCCGAGGGCGTCCGACATTCCCCAGGCGACGTGCCGGCTCACGCTTCCGAACAGCACCGAGCGAAATGATCGATGGCGCAGCGCCAGCCGATATTCCGCGAGCACACCTCGCAGCACGGGAGTCCTGGCCGCTGCAGCCTTGGAGAGGCGTGGGATCCAGCTGCGCGTGCGCCAGGCGCTGGCCAGCAGAGCGATGGCAATGACGACGGCCATCGCCGCGCCGAAGGGCGCATACGCCTCGGGGTTGAGCTGGCCGTTGGGGTACTCGGGAGTGGGCCTCAGAAAGAAGAGCAGCAGAATTCCGCCTGATGAAGAACGACCGATGTTGAAGAACACAGCCCGATACGTCGTGACCAGGGTCCGCTCTTCGTAGTCGGAGGAGACCTCCGCTCCGAGCGCCAGATACGGCACATTGTAGAAGGTGTCGGCGAGGCGCTTGACGAGTTGAACGGCCAGCAGCCACGCCATCAGCATGGGCAGGGAGAAGCCGGCCGGCAGCGCGAACATCAAGTAGAACATGAGCGCCGCGGGGATCGCGGCCCACAGAAGATACGGGTGCCGGCGTCCGAGTCGGCTGCGAGTTCGGTCCGAGATCGTTCCGACGATCGGATCCGTGAGAGCGTCGAAGACCGAGGCGATCAGTGCCGCCGCGCCGATGGCCGAGCCCGGCAGGCCGACTACCTGATTGTAGTAGAAGACCAGGTAGCTCCACGCGAGCACGAAGATGCCATTTGGCACGCTTCCCAATGCGTACCACGCGAGCTCACGGCGGCCGAGCGGTGCGTTGGGGATCGGTCACTCCAGCGTGTGCGAGGATCGCGACGCTACCCCGGACGCTCTCGGAACGCTTCGCGAGCCGCCAGCACGGGATCGGCGACGCCTCGCGATGAGCAACCGCCCGTAGACCACGGCGTTGATTGCGATCACCGCAGCGCCGAGTGCGATCTGTGTCGCCCGCGTCAGGTCCGCCGGGTAGAGGACGGGTAGCAGGTAGTGCTCGATGAATCCGTGGTCGTAGCCCTCGAAACCCGCGCGGGCGCGCAGCCAGAGCTCGAGAGGCGTGAGCGGACAGACAAAGCCCGCGAACTCCAAGATCGCCCCCCAGGCTACGGCGGGTAGGTGGATCCACGCGAGGTGCGGCCAGCGCGACAGGAGCAGTCCGCCGAGGGCGACGAACAACACGAAACTCATGTGCACCAGGACGACGACTTCGACGAGGACGCGGTCGAACACGGCGTGCCGTGGCCTCCTGGCGGGCGCTCAGTCGACCACACCGCGGGGCGCGACGGGGGATTGAGTGCCGAAGTCTAGGTCAGGATCCGATTCGAGCCTTTCCCTTTTTGCCCGAATGTGGCCCTCTGGTAGAGGAAGGTTGGTGACACTTTCTTCCATACCTGAAGGGGTTGGTTTCGATCTTTGCGTTTCACCGCACCGAAGCATTTCGAATCAGGGCTAATAGGCGAGGAACCGCGCCTGCTTGCCGAACGCCTCCGCACGTGCGATCGCCTGGCGCACGAAGTCGCGAGCCGCCGCGACGGCGATGCGCAGCTCGTCGCCGTGGGCGAGCCTCGCCGCGATCGCCGATGAGAGTGCGCAGCCCGTGCCGTGGATCCGGCCACCGGGGATGCGTTCACCGCCCTGCCATTCGAAGACCACCGTCGCACCTTGGCGCAGCGCGAGCAGATCGCGCGGCGGGCCATCGGCGTGCCCGCCCTTCACGAGAGCTGCGCCCGCGCCGTAGTCGGAGACGAACACCGTGGCGGCGGCCTGCACGCCCTCTTCGCTGGAGACGTCGCAGCCTGTCAGTGCGGCGGCTTCTGGGAGATTTGGCGTCGCGACCGCGGCGCGTCTCATCAGGTCCTGGAGTCGCGCCCAGGCGCGCCGCTCGATGAGCTCGGTACCGTCGCTCGCGGCGAGGACCGGGTCGATCACGATGGGGACACGCGGGGGCCGGGCGACAGAGTCGGGCAGGGGTGCGTCGAGTGTCTCGAGCGCGAGCTCGACATTGAGCGCAATGTCGTCGGTGGCGAGCATCCCGATCTTCACCGCATCGGGACGCATGTCGCGTAGAAGCACGCGCAGCTGTTCGAGCACCACCGACGGGAACGAAGGCAGCACCTGGTGGACTTTGGCGGTATCCTGCACCGTCAGCGCCGTCACCACCCCCGCACCGTGAACACCAAGGCTACGAAATACCTGAACGTCGGCCTGGAGACCGGCGCCCCCGGTGGGGTCCGATCCTGCAATGGTGAGGGCTACCGGCACGAGGGCGCATGGTAGGCATCGATCTCCATCGGCGCATCCGGCGGTGTGAGTCGGCACCGGCGCTCGCGGTGTGCGTACTCACTCTCCTGATGGCGCCGGCGATCCCCGCGTCGGCCGATGCGGGGACTCCCTCCGCTCCGACGGTCATCATGATTTCCCTCGACGGCACGACCTATCCGCAGATCGAGCGCGCCGACCTCGAGTGGATTCCGAAGCTCATGCGCCGGGGCGCCACGGCGAAGCGACTCGTTCCCGTGTTTCCCTCGAACACGTTTCCCAACCACGTGTCGCTGATTACCGGTGTCCCGCCCGAGGTGCACGGCATCGTCAACAACGCGTTCCTCGACCCCGATCGCGGTGAGTACGACTACGACGCCGATCCCACGTGGTTGGAGGTCGAGCCGCTCTGGGCGATCGCAGCGCGACACGGCGTGGTGTCGGCTTCCTACCACTGGGTCGGCTCCGAAGGGGCGTGGCGCAAC
>JABSQW010000388.1 GCA_013215605.1 Myxococcales bacterium | reverse complement strand
GAGCGCCGCACGCATGTCGTCGGCGCTCTCGGGCGTGCACCGCGTCACGTCGATGTCTTCGAGGCGGAGCGAAAGGTGGGCGCCGCGGCTGCGCGCGTCGAGCCAGCACAACAGCCCCGCGAGCAGGGTGCCGGGATGCGCGGCACCCGAGGTCGTCGGGGCGAAGCGGCAGCGATCGATGCGCGGCGGGTGGGTCACGGTCGGGCAGTGTGGACCAGTGCCAGGTCGGGTGCGAGCCCAGCCCGAGGCGTTCAGTCCGACAAAGCGCGCGGCACCTGCGCGTTCAGCCCCCAGTCGTAGGGGACGAACTCGACCCGGCAGTCCCCGCACCGCGCGAGCGCGCTGCGCTGCTCGTCGGTGAGGTAGGGCTCGATGAAGCCTACGAGGTCCTGGCGGCCCTCTTTCGGGAGCGCGTCCAAGAAGTCGCCGTCGTACCAGTCCAGGATCGACGACAGGGTAATGCGTCCATTCGCGGGGTCGATGTCGACGTTGCGGGACTCCGAAACGAAGAACCTCGTCTCGCGATCGAGCTGGGCGTCGAGGTCTTTCGCGCGAAACGCCTGTCGTGGAAGGCGCGGACACCCGATCGACGCACAGTTGAGCGCAAAGTGGATGCGCGGCTCGGCGAAGCGCCTGCGCATCACGGAGTTCTCGAGCGCGTAGAGACTCGTCTTCCTGCCGCCGAGCTCGATGCGCTGGAGGAGGAAGAAGCCGGTGATTCGCGGCAGGAAGAACAGGGCGGCTGGCCCCACGTCGTGCACGCTGTCGATCGGGTAGTAGTGGAGCACCGTCTCGATCGCCGTCGCGTTGTAGGCGTTGATCCAGTAGGCGAGCCTGGCGCGGTCGTCGGGAAAGAGCTCTGGATGGCTGTCGGGACTCACGGCCGCGAGCTTCGCGTAGTATCCATCGAGGTCGACGCGGTCGGCCGCGAGGCCCGGGTAGTCGACGCGGCCCTTCTCGTCGACGAAGTGCGCGAGCACCCGGTCGAACTCCGCATGGGAGAATCCGGTCGGCGCGATCAGCGGCGCGCTCGGAGGCGAGGCGGGCACGATCGTGGTACAGCCGGCCCCCACGCTGACGAGCCAAAGCGCGGCGATCCACAGGAGAAAGCCCGCGTGGATGGGGCGGCAGACGGCCGTAGCGCGCGGGGCTTCCAAGGGATCTCCTCGGTTCTGGGTCGGGTCGACGCGGACCCGCCGCGGGCCGCTGTCACAAGATACGGACGCGTGTTGGATGCGAGTCGCCCAGAGAGGTTTCGAGCTCGTCTTGCGGACCGAGCCGAGTGCGATACAACCCCTCCGCCGCTGCTCTCCCCCAGGACTCGCCATGACTGACGAACCGCGCGACATCCGCCGCGAAGTCGAGCGCCGACGAACTTTCGCGATCATCTCGCACCCGGACGCCGGGAAGACGACGCTGACCGAGAAGCTGCTGCTCTTCGGCGGCGCGCTGCGAGAGGCGGGCGCGGTGCGGGCGCGCCGCGCCGCGCGCCACGCCACGAGCGACTGGCTCGAGCTCGAGAAACAGCGGGGGATCTCCGTCAGCAGCTCCGTCATGCATTTCGAGCACAATGGCTTCCGCGTCAACATCCTCGACACCCCCGGCCACCAGGACTTCAGCGAAGACACCTACCGCACCCTCGCGGCCGCTGACAGTGCCGTGATGCTCATCGACGCGGCAAAGGGTGTGGAGGCCCAGACGCGCAAGCTCTTCGAAGTCTGTCGCCTGCGAAAGCTCCCCATCTTCACCTTCGTCAACAAGCTCGACCGCGAGGGCCGCGACCCCCTCGACCTGATGGCGGAGATCGAGGACCTGCTCGGTATCGATACGGTACCGGTCAGCTGGCCGGTGGGGCAGGGCAAGGACTTCCGCGGCGTCTACGATCGGCTGCGCGAGCGGCTGCTGCTCTTCGCCGGCGGTGACCACGGTACGAAGCTCCTCGAGCAGGAGGAGATCGTCGGTGCCGCCGATTCACCGGAGGTGCTCGCGGCCCTCGGATCGCGGGGCGACAGCATCGCCGAGTCCCTCGAGCTTCTCGATACAGCCGGCGCCGAGTTCGACCGCGAATTCGTGCTCGCCGGCGAGCAGACGCCGATGTTCTTCGGCAGCGCGCTCACGAACTTCGGAGTCCTGCCGTTTCTCGAGTGCTTCCTCGATCTTGCGCCCGAGCCCGGCGCGCTGCCGTCGGACGCCGGTCCCATCGAGCCGACCGAGCACGGGTTCTCGGGCTTCGTGTTCAAGATCCAGGCGAACATGGACCCCGACCACCGCGACCGCATTGCGTTCATGCGCGTGTGCTCGGGTCGTTTCGAGCGCGACCAGCAGGCGGTGCACGTGCGCACCGGCAAGAAGCTCCGCCTCTCGAACTCGACGCTCCTGATGGCAAAGGAGCGCGAGACGGTCGACACCGCCTATCCCGGCGATGTGATCGGACTCTTCGACCCCGGGATCTTCCGAATCGGCGATACGCTGAGTCTCGACGGCAGCTTCTCGTTTGCGGGCATCCCGAGCTTCTCGCCCGAGCACTTCGTGCGCGTCGAGGTCGCGGAGGTGATGAAACGCAAGGCCCTCGAGAAGGGCCTCGACCAACTCGCCCAGGAGGGCGCCGTCCAGCTCTTCCGCGAGCCCGGCTCGGGGAGCGCCGCGCCGATCCTCGGCGCCGTCGGCCCGCTGCAGTTCGACGTCCTCAAGCACCGCCTGCTCTCCGAGTACAAGGTCGACCTGCGCCTCAGCGCGCTCCCCTACACCGCGGCGCGTTGGTTCAAGAGCGAGTTCGACCCGGAGATCTTCCGCTATTCGGACGCCACGCGCCTGATCGAGGACCGCGAGGGCCGCCCCGTCCTGCTGCTCCGCAGCAACTGGTACCTCGACCGCATCCTCGAGAAGAACCCGGAGCTCGAGTTCTCGGAGACAGGCGGCTAGTTTGGCTGGGCATCAGCGAGCCCCCGTCGGCGCCGCGCAAGGACTCCCGGTTTCCCATCGCAAGGGGGGACCTTCATGAATGGGCTCAAGATCCTCGGAATTCTGGCGGCGCTCGTCCTTGCCGTCGTCGTGGGCCTGATCGTCGTTCTCAATTCCATCGACTGGTCGGCGTATCAGGAGCCGATCGTTGCCGCGGTGGAGGACGCCACGGGTCGGAAGCTCGGCGTCGATGGCGCGATCGGTGTTTCGATCGGACTGAGCCCGAGGGTCAGCGTCGACGGCGTGTCGTTCCAGAACGCGCCCTTCGGCTCGCGCCCGGAGATGGCGAAGCTCGAGCACTTCAGCGTGCGCCTGAAGCTCCTGCCGCTCCTGACGGGCAGTGTCGAGGTCGCGACGGTCGAGCTCTCGGGTCTCGATCTGATCCTCGAGACCGACGCCGACGGGAATGGCAACTGGGTCCTGGGCGAGGAGGCGCGCACCGACGCTCCCGAACCGGAGGCGCCCGGGACGCTCGGGGTGGCCACCCTCGTGCGCTCGGTGGTCATCGAAGACATTCGCCTCGTCTACCGCGATGGACAGACGGGCGACGAGCAGAATGTTGTGCTCGAACGCCTGGTGGCCAGCATGCCCGACGACGACGGTCCGCTCTCGATTTCGCTCCGCGGCGGCGTCAACGACGAGACGGTCGAGCTCGAAGGCATGATCGAAGGGGCCGCGCGCGTGCTCGATGGCGGGCCGCTCGGTCTCGCGCTCGCGCTTCGCGCCGGCGGAGCGAGGGTCTCCGTCGACGGCGAGGTCGGCGATCCCCTCGCAGGCGCGGGTCTGGCGCTCGAGGTCAGCATCGAGGGCGACAGCCTCGCCGACTTCTCGGGCCTGGCGGGAAGTCCGCTGCCCGACCTCGGCCCGTATCGCCTCGCCATGCTCGTCTCCGATGCGCCGGACGTCTACCGGCTGAAGAACCTCAGCTTTCGCATGGGCTCCAGCGAGATCGCGGGGTCGGTGTCAGTGAACCTGGCCGGCGAGCGGCCGAGCCTCGACGTGTCGCTGCGCTCGAAGCGCGTCGACCTCGCCGATTTCCAGGACGCCGATTCACCCGCGGAGGCCGGCGAGGACGCGCCGCCGCCCGCCGATGGACGCCTGCTCCCCGCCGACGCGCTGCCTTTCGACGGTCTGCACGCCGCCGACGCGCGCGTGAAGGTGGCCATCGACGAGCTCGTCGCGAACGACGTATCGATCGAAGCGGTCGAGGTCGTCGCGAAGCTGGCTGGTGGCCGGTTGGCCATCGATCCGCTCGTCGCGAAGCTCGCCGGCGGATCGATCCGCGCCAGCGCCGTCGTCACCGCCGCTCGCAAGCTCCCGGCGGTCGCGGCGACGCTTGGCATCGACGGTGTCGAGGTGGGCGCGCTGCTATCGACCCTCGACATCTCGGATCTGCTCGAAGGCGGCGCCATCGACTTCGACCTGGATATCGCGGGCTCGGGTGCGTCGCCGCGCGCGATCGCCGCGTCGCTGAATGGCGACCTGGCGTTCACGATCGGTACCGGCACGGTGCAAAACGCGTGGGCGGAGCTCGTACTCTCCGACCTGGGCTCGATCCTCTCGGGAGCAGGCAGCGGCAATCGAACGGCGCTCAACTGCGCGATGGTGAAGTTCGACGTGAAGCGGGGTGTTGCCAGGGCCCGCGAGCTCGCGGTGGACACGAAGGGCCTCGTGCTCTACGGATCCGGCGGCGTCGATCTGCGCGACGAGAGCCTCGACCTGCGCTTCGACCCGCTGCCGAAGAGCAACAACCTCACCGCCGCGATGCCGCCGGCGCTCGTGGGCGGCAGCTTTCTCGCGCCCGAGTTCAGCATCGACGCGGTGGCTCTCGCGGCAAAAGGCGTCGGAGCCTCGCTGCAGCTCGCCGGCGACGGCAAGCTGAAGGGCGTCGAGCGGGTCGCGACGTCGCCGGGTCTCGCGGGCTGTCGGGAACTGGTGGCGAGGCGGGGCGAGCTCACCGAGAAGCAGAAGCCCTCGAACGCGCTCGGCCAGGCCGTAGAAGATGTGCTCGGCGACAAAGCGCCTCCGGGCATTGGTAACGCCGTCAAGAGCCTGTTCGACGCGTTCGGACGTTGACGGCTGTTGGAACAGGGGCGCGCCCGGCACGTCCAGTGAGGTCCCCATGGCTGCAGAGAAGAATCGTCAGTGGCGGTTGGCGAAGCGCCCCGTCGGTATGGTCGAGGAGTCGGATTTCGAGTTCAGGGAAGAGCCGGTCCCCGCGGTTCCCGACGGTGGCGTGCTCGTGCGCAACCTCTTGATGGCATTCGATCCCGCGATGCGGGGCTGGATGGAGAACCGGGCGAGCTACATGCCGCCGCTCCAGATCGGCGAGGTGATGCGTGGCGGTGGCGTCGGGGAGGTCGTGGAGAGCCGGGATCCGTCGCTGCCGGTGGGAAAGCTCGTCCAGGGGCTGCTCGGCTGGCAGGAGTACGCGGCGTACGGCGCGGGCGCGCCGCTGAACGCCCTCCCAGAAGGCGTCGCGCCGGAGCTCGCGCTGGGCGTCCTCGGCACCACGGGGCTCACCGCGTACTTCGGCATTCTCGAGGTCGGGCAGCTGAAGGACGGCGACACGGTGGTGGTGAGCGCCGCCGCCGGCGCCACGGGCTCGGTCGCGTCGCAGATCGCGAAGCTCCACGGCTGTCGCACGGTGGGGATTGCCGGGGGCCCCGCGAAGTGCAGCTGGCTCACGTCCGACTGCGGACTCGACGCGGCCATCGACTACAAGAGCGAGGACGTGGAGGAGCGTCTGCGCGAGCTGTGCCCCGAAGGTGTCGACCTCTACTTCGACAACGTCGGCGGCGGGATCCTCGACGCGGTGCTCGGGCAGATCGCGCTGCGCGCGCGCGTGGTGCTGTGCGGTGCGATCTCACGCTACAACGAGACCGAGAGGGGGCCCGGCCCGAAGAACTACTTCAACCTGACCCTGCAGCGCGGCCGCATGGAGGGCTTCATCGTCCTCGACTACGCGGCGAAGATGGCCGACGCGGGCAAACAGCTCCTCGAGTGGGAGCGCTCGGGCAAGCTCGTGCACAAGGAAGACGTCCAGAAGGGAATCGAGAACGCCCCGCGCACGCTGCAGCGCCTGTTCCGAAGCGAGAACTTCGGACGCCAGCTGCTTCGTCTGGCGGAGTCGGG
>JABSQW010000387.1 GCA_013215605.1 Myxococcales bacterium | reverse complement strand
TCTTGAGTCCCCGGATGAACTCCGTCCGGTCGCGCTCGATGCCCTGCTCGTCCACCTCGTAGTCGGGCATTCGGCGCAGCAGCTCCTCGAGGAGGATCTTCCCCTCCATCTCGGCGAAGTGCGAGCCGAGGCAGCGGTGGGTGCCGTGCCCGAACGACAGGAAGCGCGGCAGATTGCGGTGGATGTCGAACGTGTCCGGGTCGTCGAACTCCCGCTCGTCGCGATTTCCCGACGGGTAGAGGAACATCAGCGACTGGCCCTCGCGGAGCGAGTGACCTTCGATCTCCAATGGCTTCTTCACGCTGCGCATCAGGAACTGCGTCGGCATGTCGTAGCGCAGACACTCGCGCAGGGCCTTCGGGATCAGCGTGGGGTCCGCGATCAGCTCGGCGCGCTGGTCGGCGTGCTGAGCGAGGCGCAATACCGACGTCGAGAAGACCTTTGGAAACGTCTCCGTGGCGCCCACGAGCAGCAGGATCAGGTGCTGTCCGATCAGCTCGTCGCTCAGTCGTTCGCCGTCCACTTCGGCGCGCAGCAGGATGTCGATCGGGTTCTCGGGCTCGCCCGTGTGGGAGCGGCGCTCCTTCGCGATGTTCTCGAGGTAGCCGATCATCTCGCCGAACGCATCGACGCCGCCTTCGGTCATTCCCTGAACGCCTTCGTCGCGCGACAGGAAGCGCTTCACGAGGTCGACGATGTAGCCCGTGTCGGAATCCGGGAAACCGACGGCCAGACAGCCGACACGGACGGCGACGATCTGGCCGAGCTGTGTCACGACGTCGGCCTCTCCCGCGTCGCTGAAGCCATCGATGCACTCGGTGACGAAGCCGCGGATGGTGCTCTCCAGCGAGCGAACCTGCTTCGGAAGGAAATAGTGGTTCATGGAGGACCGCAACTTCGTCTGCTGCGGCGGGTCCATGTGGTTCAGGTTCGGGAGCGCTGGGATCGACCGCTCGACCAGGTAGGCCCACGACGAGCCGCGCTCTACCGTCAGGTGCTCGTTGTCCTGCGAGGCGTTCCAGATATCCTCGAAGCGGGCGAGGGCCCAGGTGTCGTACTTCTCGAGGTAGTGGACCGGCGACTCGTCGCGCAGGCGCCGGTACGTGGGATAGGGGTCTTCGATCACTTCGTCGGAAAAGGGGTCGTAGTCCAGCATCGTTCGTTTCTCCGGTTGAAGCCTACCGCGGGCGCTCTACGTGCCGCGGAGGCGCGGGTCAATAGGAGAAGTTCGCCACCTGGTCGGCGACGCCCTTCTCGGCGAGGGTCGTCCGTCGCAGCGTCCGCGGCTCCTCCGTGGGGACTCCACGAGCGTGCTGCAGCGACAGGTTGTCCCAGAGCAGCAGGTCGCCGGGGGACCACGCGTGCTCGTACACGTTGTCGTCGGCGTAGAGCACGGCGAAGAGTTCCCCGAGGAGCGCGTCGCTGCCAGCGAGATCGCATTCGAGGATGCGCAGCGTCTGCATCTCGTTCACGTAAAGCACCGGCTCGCGGGTACGCGGATTGACGAACGCTACCGGGTGCTCGGCCTGCGGCTGGTCGTCGGG
>JABSQW010000386.1 GCA_013215605.1 Myxococcales bacterium | reverse complement strand
TGACAAGGCTTGCGGTCCCGTTGAATCGAGGCCCATCTCGCGCAGCTCGGATTTCAGCTGGCGGATCGCGAGAGCCCCGCCGATCGAATCTTCGTTGAACGGCTTGCCGTTCGTCCCGAGGGCTCGCGCACCCACCTCGAGACAGCGCGCGGCGAGCGGGATGTCGGCCGTCACCACGACGTCGCCCGCTCGGATGTTTACCGCGATCCAGTCGTCGGCGGCGTCGGGGGTCCGATCCACCACCACCATTTCGACGCCGAGACCCGGCGGCGTGCCCAATCGCGAGTTCGCCACGAGAACGACGTAGATGCCGTATCGCGCCGCCACGTCGTAGATCTCGTCCTTTACCGGACAGGCGTCGGCGTCGACGAAGATCTCGATCATGGTCCCCCCGCTGGCCGGGCAGAGAACCGCGCCGGCCAGTTCCCGTCAAGCCCGTCTGTCGACGGGCCGATCGGCTCGGGATGCGGTGCTGCACCCCGGTCCCCCTGCTCGTTGCGATCGCCGCCGCGTCGCCCGTGGCTGCGCAGGTGTATCGCCGCGTCGAGTCGGCGGGTCGAACGAGCTGCGTCGATCGCTCGGACGCCCGCCCGGGTGCCACACTCCACGAGCTGCGCGGGATCCGGCGCACCGGGCCTCGGGACCGGGGTCGAGTCACCCCGATCCGAGGGATGCCGCCAGGGCCCATCGGCTTTCTGGCGTGGAGAATCCAGATCGCCTACGTTTTCTCGAGCCTTGGAACCTTCCCTGCCCGATTTTCTTTCGAGTCTTTCCATTCTCAGTACGCAGTCGGCACAGAGTAGTTTCGAAGCGACCCCTCCGAGCGCCGTGCTCGTTGTGGGAAAAACCGCAACCGCGGGGACCTCGCACGCAAGCGTGTGATTCCCCGCAGCTTCTCGCCCGCTGCCGAACTTGCGCTCGGGCAAAGGATCCTCAGTGAAAAAGATTTATGTCGGAAACCTTCCCTGGAGCATCGCGGATGCTGATCTTCAGGATCTATTCTCGCCATACGGTGACGTCCAGTCTGCAGTAGTCGTGACGGACCGGGAAACCGGTCGCTCCCGTGGCTTCGGTTTCGTCGAGATGGAAGCCGATGCCGCGACCAAGGCCATCGAAGAGCTCGACGGCCGCGACCACAACGGCCGGGCGCTTCGCGTCAACGAGGCGCAGGAGCGCCAGCGCGGTGGCGGTGGCGGCGGCGGCGGCGGCGGCGGCGGTGGCCGTGGCGGCGGTGGCGGCGGTCGCTGGTAGTCCCAGCGTTCCATCCGCGTTGACATCGAGTGCGGGGCCCCGTCGTTGGCGGAGGCCCCGCATTTCTATTTCCGCCCGTTCTTCTTCCTGTTCTCGAGCCTCGACGTCTGCGATCCCGCAGAAGCGAAGGTCGGCAGCCTGCGCCGCCGCTTCGGTGTGCTCTACAGGCGCTGCGACCTGCTCGATGCGCACGATCGCTGCCTCGCCAGGATCGCAGGGCCGCGGTGGCGCATCTGGACGTTTCGCGTCGAGTTCTACCGTTGCGTGAAGATCGAGTAGAGATTATCGGAGGCGGGGAGCGCCGAGGTGGATCCGATCTTCGAACGCGCGGCGGAATTTCTTCTGACTCACGCGCGACTCCTCGAGCGCCGAATCTTCGCGCACACGCATCGGGGCGGGCCCGCACAGGCGGTGGCCGAGGTTCTGCGGGGATACGTCAACCCCGACGGGGGTTTCGGGAGTGCGCTCGAGCCGGACCTGCGCACGTCGGAGAGCCAGCCGATCTTCGTCGAGGTCGGGCTCCAGGCACTCGCGGAGGTCGGGCATCGCGATCGGCCGCTGGCCGAACGCCTCTGCGGCTTTCTCGAGTCCGTTGCGGATGCCAGCGGTCTGGTACCCGCAGCACTTCCCGGTGCGCTCGAATCGCCGCGTGCGGGCCACTGGAACGGGCCCTTTGCGCTCGACCCCTCGCTGAATCCCACGCTCGGGATCTGCGGGCTGCTTCACTTCCAGGGCGTCCACAGCGCCTGGCTCGACCGAGCGACTCGAACCTGCGTGGACTCGCTGCGCAAGGAGATTCCCAAGGAGGCCCACACGCTCCTCGGCGCGACGCACTTTCTCGACCAGGTTCCCGATCCGCCCGCCATCGACGGCCTGTTCGAGCGCGTCGCCGAAGCGATCCCGACCGCGAACTTCTTCATCCTCGAGGCGCCGGTTGATCGGTACGGTCTGACGCCGCTGCACTTCGCAACGCACCCCGAATCGC
>JABSQW010000385.1 GCA_013215605.1 Myxococcales bacterium | reverse complement strand
GCTGACGTACAGGCCCGAATTCCGGGTATCCAACGTTGCCGTTTCGGCAATCGTCGCCGCGCTTTGCCACGCCAGGCGCGATGTCCCGTTGCCGAGAGATCTCCCGGCAGCACGGTCGTAAGCGTACAGCAGGACCGTTGGGTTGCTTGGTGTTGACGCGGTGAGCGGGACTGGGTCGGCTTGTTGAGAGGTTATCGTTTTCGCTGCAGTCGTTGGAGTCGCTTGCGGCGGACGTTTCGTTTAGCGCTCTTGCGTTGGGTGCGGTCTTCACGCTCTTGGACTCGATACTTGCGGATGGCGTCGGAGTGCGACTGAGCCCAATTCCACGGCAGCAGAGCGTCGTAGTCGGTGCTTCCGCTAAGGAGCTGATCCAGGAGGTCCTTGATGTAGGACCAGACGTGTAAGTCGTTGCGAATCGCGCTGCTGGTCAGCGTGAGCATGGCGGCCGTGCGCTCGCCTCCTCGAATGCTTCCCGCGAACATCCAGTTCTTCCGGCCCAGGGCGATTTGCCGCATCAACTGCTCGGTCTCGTTATTGTCGATTGGCAGACCGCCATCGTCGAGATAGCGACGCAGCTCAACCCAGTGGTTGCGAACGTAGTTGATCGCCTTCGCCGTATCGCTCTTGGGAAGAACGCTCGCGCCCGTTTCTACGATCCATGCATCGATCTCTTCCCAGATCGGCCTGGCCTCACGTCGCCGTAGTTCCAACCGCTGCTCTGACGCAAGCGGCTTGCCGCGATCTTCAACGTCGTTTAGCTGCTGATACCATTTTAGCCATCGGGTTCGGGTGTCCGGATAGGCAACGCTGTTCTCGAACTTGCGGCGCGCATGCGCATTGCAAGCGGACCGCAGAATGCGGCCGTTCGATGCCGCCGCGATCGATTCCAAGCCGTGCCAACAGTCGCCCAGCAGCGTTCCTTGATAGTCGTTGAAGAACCGCTCCGGGCCGTCTCGATGTCGGCTGACCGTAAAGTCGAATACGTTCAGCTTGACCGCGACTCCACGATAAGCCCACATCTTGGCGTTGATGCTCGATTTCTCTTCGGCCATCGCCGCGGTGTAAACTTCGTGCGCGCGTCGCTCTTTCGGATCGCTCAAGTCGAATTCGGGAAGTCGCTTGCCGTACAGCAGCGTGAGCCCCGTATCGTCACAGCCGATCCGCGTATCCGTTCGCAGCACATCTTCCATGCGCCGCAGCAGCGGCTCGACGATGAACATCACGTTGTCAAGGATGTTGCACTGCGTGCCGCGCGACGGCGTCCAGCCGCAGCCAGCGAAGTAGTCTTGGAGCCGATAGAGCGGCAAGTGATAAGCGTACTTGCCCGTGATGATCTCCGCGGCGACGCCTGCGTCATAACGATCGCCCTCGACGATTCCCGTCGGACGCTCGGGTGACTGGATGCCGCAGTCGGGGTATCCGCTGCAGGCGTACTTGGGATACTTGGTGACGCGCATCCGCAGTTTCGGCGGTTTGAATTCGAGGCGCTCCGTCGAATCCCACATCGATTCGGGAAGCAGAGTGCGTTCGCCGTGCGCGTCGCAGTTCTTGACGGAGTCGGCGGCGTCCGCGACGACTTCGTACCTCTCGATGTTCTCGGGGAACCCGGTTGCCTCCTTGCGGCGGCGACGCCGGTGACCGGCAACCTGCTGCATTTCCTCGACCGCCTCGCCGAGTCCCGTGGCGGCGTCCGCCGCATCGTCGCTGTCGTCGAAGTCGAGCCGCAACTGGTCGGGGTTGTCGAGATACCGTTCGCTGTGATTGCGGAACCGGCGTCGGAGCAGTTCTTCCCAGGCCAGCTTGAACTCGTCCCGCTCCCGCGAGATCCGCTCCAGCTTTGCCTCTTGCTCTTGCTGCTTCGCGTCTTGCTCTTGCAGCTGCGCCTCTTGCTCTTGCAGCTGCGCCTCTTGCTCTTGCAGCTGCGCGTCTTGCTGCTCGAGAGCTGAGAGCAACTCGGCTTTCGTGAGTGCGGTGCGATCCGGCATGCCACTCAAGGTAGCGAAACGCCGACGCAGCGCAAGCGCCTCTCGAAAGAATGTTTCAGGCCGCTGGAGGCGAGTAGCGAACGCGCCGCCGTCTGGCCGACGCGAGCGAAACTCCCGAAAGCAACATCGCCAACTCCGTGGCGTCAATCGTCACGTGCTTCGCTGTCGAAGCGTGCTGAAACGACTCGAACGTGCCTCGTTCGAGCACGCGGTAGTAGAGCCAGAATCCGCCGTCGATGAAATGCAGGATTTTCATGCGATCGCGGCGGCGGTTGATGAAAACGAACAGGCTGCCGTCGGTTGGGTCGGCTTCGTCGAACTCGGCGCGAACCATCCCGCCAAGTCCGTTGACGCCCTTCCGCATGTCCGCTGAGGCGTTGTAGACATAGATCTTCGCAGTCGCTGGCGGGTTTAGCACGTCGTATCCGCCCGCAGCAGTTCCGCGAGGACTTGGTCGATGGCCTCGGCGGAGACTTCAATCGTCACCCCGCTTGCCAGGCGAACCATCATTGCGGGGCGCGACGACGTGACCTGCAATGCTCGGAAGGCCGATCCGTGCGACGACGGCGCGGCCTCGGCCGCGAGCAACTTCCGCCGCCATTGGTAAAACGATGGCGCCGACACGCCTTCCGCCGCACAGAACTTCGCCACCGTCGTACCCGCAT
>JABSQW010000384.1 GCA_013215605.1 Myxococcales bacterium | reverse complement strand
GGCCATGCCGATCTTTTCGATGATCGACCCTCCGCTGCAGCGAGCCTGTTTCCAGGTCTACAACGATTGGGTGGCGGAGTACTGCCGCTACGCGCCGAACCGGCTCTACGGCATCGGGCTGATCTCGCTCGAGGACGCCGACCAGGCGGCGGAGGACGTCGAGTCCATCGCGAAGCAGGGGATGCGGGGCGCGATGATCTGGGGCGCAGCCCCCGAAGAGCGCCCGTACAGTGACCGTTCCTACGACCCGTTCTGGCGGGCCGCCTCGGAAGCGAAGCTGCCGGTCTCGCTCCACATCATCGCCAGCCGCGGCCGGCGCACCGTCGGGGTGGGGGAAAAGACGATCGGGGCCGACAATGTGAATCCGGGCATCTGGTACTCGACGGTGTTCCACGAGATCCAGGAGTCCCTCGCCACCCTGATCTTCGGCGGCGTCCTGGCGCGTTTCCCGGAGCTCAGGATCGTCTCGGCGGAGAACGACATCGGTTGGCTGCCGCACTTCATCTACCGCATGGACCACGCCTACGAGAAGTGGGGAAACATGTGGAACGACGACACGCCGCTGCGACCGAGCGAATACGTGCGCCGGCAGGTCTGGGCCACCTTCCAGGACGACCCGGTCGGACCGCGCACCCACGACATCTTCGGAGCCGAGAACTACATGTGGGCGTCAGACTTCCCGCACTCGGATTCGACGTTTCCCGATTCCCGGGGTTTCATCGAGAGGAACTTCGCGGGAGTGCCCGCTCCCGTGCGACGCCGCATCGTCTACGACAACGCGGTCTCGCTCTACGGTATGGAGCTCGACTAACCGCGCAAGCGAAGCGCACAGCGAGGTAAAGCCGAGCGGGGGCTGGCAGGCGGGCTTCGCCCGCCGATACCCGGCCCAACTGGCGGCGCGACCCTAGCGGATCTTTCCCGTGTAGCGGGGCTTGCGCTTTTCCATGAAGGCGCGAGGACCTTCCTGGGAATCCGGAACCGACCTCAGAACCTCCCCCATGAGGTCGCCCTGTAGCATTCCCGCGGCGAACGGCATCTCGCGGCAGGACTTCGCAAGGGTCTTCGACGCCTGGACGTGAAGGGGCGGATTGGCGGCGATCTGCTCGGCGTACTCCCGCGCCACATCCAGCACCTCGCTCGCGTCGACCACGCGGTTGAGGAAGCCGTGGCCCAGCGCCTCTTCCGCCGGCATCAAACGACCCGTGAGCAGCAGCTCCATGGCGATCCGCCAGGGGAGCTGGCGGGTGGCCAGGGCCTCCGCCCAGCTGGTGATCGGACCGATGGCGGGCTTGATTTCTGGTAGGCCGAAGCGCGCTCCCTTCGCCGCCACCGCGATGTCGGCGAGCGACATCAACAGCAGTGTGCCCGCGCCCAGGCAATCCCCTTCGAGGGCGAAGACCACCGGCTTGTTGAGCTTGAGCTCGTCGTTGAACAGCTGCTCCGTCCGAGGATCGATGTTCGGGCGCCAGATGCGTTCGTTGCCGCCCTCGTAGCCCCGCGTGGGTCCGTCGTCGCCGCTCGCCAGGGCGTCGAGGGACTGAATGTCGCCCCCGTACGTAAAGGCCTTCCGACCGGCGACGGCCGAGATGATGACGACCCAGACCTCCGGATCCTGGCGGTAGGCGGTCAGCGCGTCGTGCAGGGGGTTGTAGACGTACTCGGGGCTGAAGACGTTGTAGTCGCCCCGACCCTCCAGCTGGATGTGGCCGATGCGGCCTTCGATGTCGTAGTGCACGGGCATGGGAGCGGCTCCTCGGGCTGTGG
>JABSQW010000383.1 GCA_013215605.1 Myxococcales bacterium | reverse complement strand
TCGCTCCCAGCTGCGTCGTGGTGCGCGACAGCGCCGAAGTTCACCTCATGAGCATCCACGAGGACGGCATTCCCGAGGCGATCCCGCGCGATCACGTCTACGGGTTCGCGTGGAGTCCCAAAGTGTTCGTTCGCAACATCGCGGCGATTCCCGGCGTGGCCAGCGCGCGCGTAGTGGGGATCGACGGCATGCCGCCCACCTTCGAGTCCCTGCTCGGTCACGCCATCCCCAACGCGACGTTCATCGATGGGGAAGCGCTCGTGCGTGAGGCCCGTGCCGAGAAGAGCGCGCGTGAAATCGATTGCGTGAGGGCGGCCGTCGCGGTGAGCGAGTCGGCGCTCGCCGCCGTCACCCGCGCGATCGCACCGGGTGTCGCCGAGCAGACGTTGTCTGGAATCTTCTGCGAGCGCGCAGCCGAGCTCGGCGTGACGATTCCGAGCGCGGAGCCGGCCTTCTGCGCGTCGCCGCGGCGGTCGTCCCCGACGGCGATGACCGCGCGCGCCGCCGCGCCGCGAGGTCTTCGCGACGGGCGTACGCTCGCGTCGGGCGATCTCGTGACACTCGATGCCGGCGTGCTGGTTGCCGGCTACGAGGGCGGTCTCGCGCGCACCTGGCCGTGCGGGAGCGACGACCGCGTCCGGAGTGCCGGTCGCGCACTCCACCGGCGCTGGCGTCGTGCGATGGACGCGATGCTCGACGCCTGCATCGCCGGTCGACCCGCCGGCGACCTGCGAAGCGCCCACGAAGCGACCGGCGAACCCCTCCCCGGCATTGCCATCGCAAGCGGAATCGGCCTCGGCGTCGAACCGCCGCGGGTCGGCAGCGACGTGCCGCCGCAGCTCGAGGCTCGCTTTGTCCTGCGCGAGGGCAGCGTCCTGGCGCTCCAGACCTACATCTTCGAGGAGGGCGTGGGTGGGGTTCTCGGCCGCGAGATCGTCCACCTCGCGGCTTCGGGACCCGAGCTGTTGACCCGCATGGATCACGGTCCGCTCGGCGCATGAAAGCCGTGAGCAGGAGCGTCCGCGTCGCGGATTTCCTGAAGCGCAAGCCCCGTTCTCTTCCGTTCCGGAGATGGAGTTCGCCGATCGCTTCGAACGCGACGATCCGACCCTTCCAGTTCGGTGGGAACTGCGAACCGATGGCAACCCGCGAGGAGAATGCGCATGAGCGACACCCCCCACATCAACCAGCCCGGCGGGCCACTGCGAGCGAGCGAACATCCGAACATCGCCGGGCGGGAGCGGGAGCTGCGCTCGCTCGCCGACGCGATCCGTCGCCTCACGGCCAGCACGGTCACGTTCACGGCCTCGGCCGCAGACACGCAGAGCTTCGCCGACGAACTCGACGGCATCGCCGAGCGCCTCGAGCGATACGTGCCCGACGAGATCCCGCCCCGCTACGCGGGAAATCCCAAACACCCCGAGCCCCACGACTTCTTCCAGTACGACGTCATGCTCGGCCTCTACAACCCGCTCGCCCTTCCGATCCGAATGTCGTGGGAGGAGCCACGTGCGATCGGACGCGCGTGCTTCACGACGCCCTACGAGGGCCCGCCCGGCTGCGTGCACGGGGCGGTCATCGCCGCGGCTTTCGATCAGGTGTTCAATGTCGCCCACCTGATGGCGGGCAGCGCCGGGCCCACCGCGGAGCTCACAATTCGCTACCGACACCCCACCCCGCTTCACGCGGATCTGGTCTTCGAGGCCCACATCGAAGCCGTCGAAGGACGCAAGATCCGCAGCGTCGGCAGCGTCCGCAGCGGTGACGAGGTCACCGTCGAGGCGACGGGACTCTTCATCGCGATCGATCCGGAGCGCTCGATGAATCTCCGGCTGGGCAACGACCGAGACGCGGCCGGCGAATGACCGCACGGTTGCCGGTCGGCTGCGCATCGCCAGCCGCCTCCCTGCCGGCGCCCTAGATAACATATATCTAATAAGAACACTTATCGCAGTTCATTGCGACGTAATAAGCGGTTGTATACCGGCTCTGGAAGGCTGCCGTCGTGCTTCCCTTTGCGCTCACTCGCAGAGGTCGGGTAGGAAATGCTCCGTTCAATCCGATCGATCGCG
>JABSQW010000382.1 GCA_013215605.1 Myxococcales bacterium | reverse complement strand
CGCGGCCGCGCGCAGCTGCGCAGCGTGACGCTGTTCAGTGACGCCCATGACGCGCTGCCGGACGTGCGCATCGAAGAGGACCGGCTGCGTCAAGTGGTCGTCAACCTGACCCTCAACGCCATTGACGCGACACCCGGCGGTGGCGCGGTGCGCCTCGAGGCGAAGGCGCGGGGCGCCGAGGTCGAATTGCGCGTGAGCGATGAGGGCGCGGGGGTCCCCGAACCGCTGCGCGAGCGCATCTTCGAGCCGTTCTTCAGCACGCGCGCCGACCGTCCGGGAGGGCTCGGTCTGTCGATCACGCGCCGCATCGCGGAAGAAGCGGGGGGCAGCGTCGAGGTGGGCGACGCCCCGGGCGGCGGCGCCACCTTCTGCGTCCGCCTTCCGGCGGTCTCCTAGTTCCGGCGGGGGTTCGGCGGGCAAAGCCCGCCTTTTACTGGGTTCGTTGGTCGCGCGCAGCCTGCAAAGCGCTCTTCAACCCGTCCGCGCGAGCCACTCCCCCGCCGCCCGGCTGATCGCCCCGAGTCCCGCTGCAAAGAAGTGATCCGCCCCCGGCACCGTCACGAACTCCGCCCGATCCAACGAAGCCACCAGCGGCCCCAGCTCCCCCGGCGGCGCAAACTGATCCGCCTCGCCAACGATCACGAGCACCTCGCCCCCGAACCCGCGCAGCACCTCCGCATCGAGCATCCCCGCCGGCGGTGCCACCAGCAACGCACGCGCAACCCGCTCCGCGCCGAGCGCCGCACGAACCGCCGTCGCCGCGCCCCACGAGTACCCGCACGCCACCACGGCGCCCTCGACACTCTCCGTCAAGTGCTCGAGCGCCGCCGAGTAATCCTCGGCGGCTTCGCCAGGATCGCCGCTCAGACGTCCTGAACTCGCCCCCACGCCCCGCCAGTTGAAGCACAGGGACGCAAGCCCGGCCCGCTGGCACGACCACGCCAACTCGTTGACCACGGGCGAGTCCATACTTCCCCCGAACTCGGGATGGGGAGGAGCCACTACCGCACCGCCGCTCGACGCGCCGGCAGCGGCGACGAAGAGTCCCTCGAGGACGCTCAAGCCGCCGCCCATCGGAATCACCACGCCGCGCTGCTCGCGTCTCGAATTCGCGCCGGTCTCTGTTTCTGCCACCGTTCCCTCCTCTCGATGTCCGGGTCGCCGCCCACCGCGCCAAGCGACCTTTCCCGCTACCCTCCCCCCATGGCGGGGCTCGCGCGGTTGGGAAGGCGTCCAGGGTAGTGAAGCGCGGCTGGCAGGTGAACGTCACGACCGAACGGGTCACGCTGCCCAACGGCCAGCTCCTCGAACTCGACATCATCAAGCATCCCGGCGCCTCCGCGGTGGTGCCGTTCCGCGGCCCCAACGAGATCCTGCTGATCCACCAGTACCGCCACGCAGCGGGAGGGGCCCTCTACGAGGTGCCCGCCGGCAAGCTCGATCCCGGCGAGTCGCCCGAGGCCTGCGCGGCGCGGGAGCTCGAGGAAGAGGCCGGGGTGCGTGCGGGGCGCCTCGTGAACCTGGGCTGGATCTTTACGACGCCGGGCTTCAGCGACGAGGTCATCCACCTGTTCGCCGGCTTCGACCTCGAGGCCTCGACCCTGAAGCACGACGACGACGAGGTGATCGAGGTGGTGCCCACGTCCCTCGATCACGCGCTCGAGTGGGTCTGGAGCGGCAAGCTCAACGACGCGAAGAGTGCCCTCGCCATCCTGCACGCGGCTCGCCACGTGGGGCGCATCACATGAGCGCGTCACCAGGCGGGGCTGCGCGCACACCCGCCGCCGACCCCACGGCGGTGCGCGGGAAAGCCGTAACGGGGGAACGGAGCGTGAAGCTCGGTGTCAACTTCGCCTGGCACGTGCATCCCTGGGAGGATCTGCTGGTCCTCGTGCGGCGCGCCGAAGAGCTCGGCTACTCGGCGGCCTTCATCGACGGCGACACCGCGATGCTCACATCGCGCAAGGACGCCGACACCCTCGACGGCTGGACGGCCACCACGGCCCTGGTGCTCGAGACGTCGCG
>JABSQW010000381.1 GCA_013215605.1 Myxococcales bacterium | reverse complement strand
CGGAGACGTGCGCTCGATCCCCCGAGGCGTTCCCGTTCCGGCCCGCGTCGCCTGTCGACAACTCGCGGGCGACGAGATCGCGGAGCGCCGCGCCGGTGTACGGGGTCAGTCCGCGCTCGAGTCCGGCGCGAACCATCGAGTTCCCCATTCCGACTTCGGCGGGCAGCTCACGCGCGAGCGCCGAGCGCCAGCTGGAGTTCACACCGCTCCATCCGTCGAACGCGCGTGCGAGCAGCCGAAGCACCTCGCCCGCGGGTCGGGCGCGCAGCCGGCTTCCGGCTTCCCGCAGAGCGTCGAGCGCAGACGCGACGTCGTCGTGCGTCACGGCGCCTCACCGAGCAGCTCGTCGGCCGCGATCGAGCAGCCGCGCGCCTCGGCGCCAGCCTCGCGTCCGAGCACCTCGAAGCCGTCGGCGATCTCGCGTCCGAGGTCCGCCGTCTCGATCGCGAAGACGCTTCCCGTATTGGCGAGGTCGTAGAGCACGATCGTGCCAACGCCTCCCGGCATCACCGGGCGACGGGTCTCCGGATCGATGACGAGCGTCCGCGTCCACGGAGGACCGAGCTTCCGGCGGGGCTCTCCCGGGTCATGGAGATTCGAGTCATAGAACTGGCTGCCGAGCTCGGTCATCCCGTACTGGTTGACGATGTGCGAAGCCGGTACCCCGAGGCTGCGCTCGATGAGCGTGTAGAGCGCGTCGCGCGACAGCTCGCGCGAACGACCCTTGAAGCCGCCGGTCTCCATGACGCGCGAGCCCTCCGGGAGCGCGATCTCGTCACCGCGCTTCGCGAGCGCATCTCCGAGGTGGACGAAGGCGAACGCAGTGCCGCACACCACCACCGGTGATCCCGCCGCGCTCGCGCGTTGCAGTGCGGCGAGCAGCGCGTCGACGCGAAGCTCCCCGTCGACGACGTCGAAGCCGCTTGGTTCCGCGGCTGCTTCCGCCACGATCCGCCCGAACATGTGGGAGAGCGACGAGTCCGCGGCCTCTTCGGGGGAGGGGGTGAGCACGCGAATCACCGGCCGACCACCGGTCGCGTCGAGACCGGCGAGGGCGAACCGGCGGAAGCTCGGCAGCAACGACGCTTCGTAGAGGGTGAGGCTGTCGAGGTGGAGCTCGCCGCGCCGCCGCGTCGAGGTTCCGCTCGTGCGAAAGGTCTTGACGGTCCGCTCTTCGGGGAACGAGCGGAGCGCCATCTCCTTGAACGCGCCGGTCGGCACGGGCGGCACGTCTCGCCACGACACGACCGAGTCCGGTGTGCCCCCCCGCCCCTCGCAGAATCGACGGTAGGGCGCACAGTGGGCGAACTGGAACGCGAACACGTCGAGCGCGAGCTTCTCGAAGCGCGCGTCGTCGCGCGTCCAGCGCTCTTCGCGCATCCACTCGAGGATCGATCCGTCGAGCGCCGCGCGCGCAGGATCGCAAGAAGCCGTCACGCGAGAGCGTCCGCGACGACGTCGATCCCGAGCTCGAGCGCGTCGCGAGAAATCGAGAGGGGGGGAGTGATCGACACCACCGAGCCGTCATCGCCCGACTGGAGAACGATCACGCCACGCTCGAGCGCCCTCGAACACGCGCGGGCCGCGCGCTCGAGGCCGTCGCACTCGATTCCGAGCAGCAGACCCCGGCCGCGGACGTCGATGATGCCCTCGCGCCGGGCGAGTCGCCCGCGCATTCGCTCGAGCGCCGCGTCGCCAAGCTCGGCCGAACGCTCGACGAGCTTTTCGTCTTCGAGCACCGCGAGACTCGCGAGACCGGCCGCACAGCCCGCTGGATGACCGAGGAAGGTCTGCGTGTGGATCGCCTCACCGCCCGCGGGCGGCCACGCGTCCATCACGTCGGCGCGCCCGAGGCAGGCGGACAGAGGAAACCCCGACGTGAGTCCCTTGCCGACGCACAGGAGATCCGGGACGACGCGCTCGTGCTCGCACGCAAACCAGCGACCCGTGCGACCAAATCCGGTGTAGACCTCGTCGACGATCAGCAGCCATCCCTCGCGGTCGCAGAGCGCTCGCAGACCCGGTAGGAAGCCGTCCGGGGGAATCCGTTCGCCGCCGCGACCCTGGATCGGCTCGACGAGAACGGCACCGATCGGCGCGTCGGATTCGCGTGCGACGCGCAGGGTGTCTTCGAGATCGCCGAACTGCGCGAAGACGCTGGCGCGGGGCAGCCGTGCCTCGAACGGCTCGCGGAACAGCCGGCGCCACGTCGTGTCGAGCGCGCCGAAGCCGAGACCGTGGTACGCACCCTCGAAGGCGACGATGCCCGCTCGGCCCGTCGCCATCAGCGCCGTCTTGATCGCCGATTCGACGGCGTCCGAGCCGGACGAGCCGAGCAGCGCCCGCGCGGGTCCCCCACCCGGAAACCTCCGCACGAGCGCCTCGAGGAGTTCCACCTTCACCGACGGCGGGTGCACGTCCCCCATGGCATGGAGGAGCACGTCGGCCTGATCGCGAACCGCCGCGGCGACACGCGGGTGTGTGTGCCCCACGTTCGCGACGCCGAAACCGGCGGTGAGGTCCACGAAGCGGTTGCCGTCGACGTCCCAGACATTGGCCCCCGCGGCCCGCTCCCAGAAGATCGGCGGCGCCGGTGCGACGCACGTGGTGTTACGGCACTCCACTTTCGAGAGGCGCTCGGCGAGGCCGCGAGATCGCGGTCCGGGGACAGCGGTGACGAGCTCCGGCGGGAGCGTCGGAGGGGAGACCGGTCTACCCGTGGAACCTGCGGACACGGGGCGGGAGTGTAGCTGTAAGATGCGGGTGATGGTCGAAGACCGGATCTACGTCGCACTTGGATCGAACCTCGGCGAGCGCGCGGCACATCTCGCCCGCGCCGTCGATGCGCTGGCGGCAACGGACGGAACCGATGTGCTCGCGCTGTCGTCGCTCTACGAGACGGCTCCGGTCGGTCCGCCGCCGCAACGCCCCTACTACAACGCCGTCGTCCGACTCCGCACGTCCCTCGAGCCCATCGAGCTGCTCGAACGGCAGCTCGCGATCGAAGCCGAAGCCGGACGCACGCGCGGACCCGAGCGCAACGCGCCCCGAACCCTCGACGTCGATCTGCTCCTCTACGGCGACCGCGTGATCGAAGAGTCCCGCCTGGTCGTGCCGCACCCGCGGTTGGGCGAGCGGGCCTTCGTACTCGAGCCGCTTGCGGAGCTGGCGGGGGACGTCGTCCATCCGGTGCTTGGCGAGACCATCGCGCGCCTCGCCGAGCGAGCCCGAGATCCGAGCGCCGTGAAGCGAATCGATTCGACGAAACCAGAGGGAGGGAAGATCCGATGGCCATCGCAGCAGTGAGCATTTCGCCGGTGGGCGTTGGAGTGGGGGTGTCGGAGTACGTGGCGGCGGCACTTCGCGTGGTTCGCGCCCAGGACGGGGTCCGCTATCGCCTCGATCCGATGTTCACGACGCTCGAGGGCGAGCTGTCCGAGATCTACGCGCTCATCGAGAAGATGCAGGAGGCGGTGTTCGCCGCGGGCGCCGTCCGTGTGGGCAGCGTGGTCAAGATCGACGACCGACGTGACCGCGAGGTCGCCATGGAATCAAAGGTGACGTCGGTGGAGGAGAAGCTCGGCTGAGCTCGATCTATTTCCTAGTAAATAGATCGAGATATTTTGGCCGAAATCGCTACTTCGGCTACTGTTGCCTCGAAGGCGGCGTTTCGGTCAAATGGGAAAATCAAAAAAGACTATATCTATCAATGCTTTGCGGTTTATCCAGAGCGGTGAGGCGGAGTCCTCGAGCCCCCAAGAAATACTGACCTGGTCCATCAAGAATTTTCAGCAGGACATCGCGCTGTCCTGCTCGTTCGGTGCGCCCGAGGGCCTTGTCCTGCTCGACATGATGCATCGCAT
>JABSQW010000380.1 GCA_013215605.1 Myxococcales bacterium | reverse complement strand
CTCCAGGTCCATGTCGGCGAGACGGCCCTTCGGGTCGTCGCCGCCGCGCGGATGCGGGCCGGGCCCCGAGGCCCACGCGGCGTCCTGCGGAATGAACTCCATGAACTCGTCGGCGATCACCTGGCGGCTGCGGCCCTGGTTGTCGAGAACCCGGCGCGGCGCCTTCGTATGGAACGCGGCGTCCAGGTACTCGGGCCACATGGACTCGGGCTCCATGACGTGACCGTCGGCATCGATGGCGCTAAAGCTCGACATGCGCGGCTCCCTTCGCAGGCCCGGAATCGGACCCCCGCGAGCATCCTAACAAGAACACCCACACCGCAGCGTGGGGACGTTCCTATGTTGCCCACCGCACCGCCGAGGAACGAGATCGCGGGGAGTAGGGAGGCGACCGATCATTCCAGCAAATCGACCTCGTGCCGGATCAGAAATCGTACGTAACGTTCGCATAGTACTTCAGGTTGTTCTCGTCGATGATCCGTCGCGTGTCGTACTCGTTGTCGAAGCCGAGCTGGATGCCGAGGCCTTTCACGTACGCGAGGGCCACGTTCCACGTCAGCGAGGTCAGGAGTCGAAAATCAGACGTGTTCCCCAAGTCGTGGAAGTAGTTGTTCGTCAGGAGGACGTTGTCGGTGTCACTGAGGTTCCACGTGATGTCGAGACCGACGGTGCCCTCGGAACGGGTCTCGTTGAGACCTCGCCACGTGTGCGTGGCGCCGGCGCCGAACCGGCCGAGCACCTCCCAGGTCTCATTTCTCAAGAAGTCGTAGCCGATACCTCCGGAACCCGAGACGCGGTGGTCCCAGGCCTCGAACTCGTCGTAGTCGTAGCGGCCCTTCCCGAACAGGAACCACTTCGAGTCGGGGAAGAGAAAATCGTGACCGTACTCGGCGAGGAACTCGTTGGCGTTGGCAGTTCCGTTATTGGAGGAATAGTAGTACTTGCTGTTGAACGACCGCCGCGCGCGTTCGTCGCTCTGGTCGACCTTGAGGCGTACGTTGATGGTCGCGTCGTTGGACTTGCCCTGGGAGCCGGCGACCCCGAGCGCGAGGCTGCGCTTCCAGCCCTCGAGGATCGGCGTCCCAAAGAGCCCAGGGCGCGGGGGCACTGGCGGCTCGGGAGGCTTGACCTGGTCCGTGGGAATCTCGATGCGTCCCAGGGTGGGATGCTCGAGCACAACGGCGTCGTCGCGCGTCTCGACGATCGTTCCGTTCAGGGTGTCGCCGCTCTCGAGCTCCACCGAATCGGCGACGGCAGCAGCCGCCAACGACAGTGCCATCAGCAGGGTCATCACCGATTTGCGCATCGTTCCTCGAATCGCAGTGGGTTCGAACCGTCCGGACCCCTCGGATCGCGCGTGGCCGGTTGATTCGAGGCGCGAAATATAACACGGGGTTACGCCGCCTTCGGGTCGAGCGATTGGCGACCACTGGGGGGAAACACCTGTACGTTCAATCACTTCGGGACACCCCCCTCGCGTGCCCGTCCGCCCAATTGAGCGTCTCATCCGCCCGGGGACTGTGAGATAATCCGGCGCCGCTCGGCCACCTGGTGGGGTGAGGGAGACCTGTCGATGCTGAAACGACTGTTGGTGCCGGTCCTCACCGCCGCGCTCCTTCCCGTGGGCACGGCCAGGGCCGTGGAACCGGGCCCGGTCGCCGCCCAGGCTTTCTACCTGGCGGTGCTCACGGGCGCCTGCGCGCTGTTCGTGGCGGGAGACAGGACCGGCCAGGGTGACGAGGGATTCGGGCGCCGCGGCTTCTACGGCACTGCCCTCGGAACCTACGCAGCGCCCGGTTCCTCCGGTGGCGTCGGGTTCAAGGCCGGTTACCGCTGTCATCCGAACTTCGCCCAGGAATTCGAGGGGCAGTGGCTGAACAGCGTCCAGGGCAGCGAACCCTCCCGCAAGGCCAACAACTACATGAAGCTCACCGCCAACACGAAAGCCTATCTCTCGCGGTCGCAGTTGCAGCCGTTCCTCCTGGTGGGCTTCGGTGTGGTCTACGCCAAACGCGACGCCAGCGACGAGGAGAACGTCGACCACGCCGTGCAGATCGGCACCGGTTTCGACTACTGGTTCAACGAAGACGTCGCCATCACCCTCGACGCGAAGTTCACCATTCCGACCGGCAGCGCCGGAAACCTCTGGAACGTCACGAGTGGCGCCGGCGTGCAGTACCGGTTCTAGCCCGATCCGCTCTCGATACTTTCCACCTCTCGAACAGGAGACACCCCGAGATGGACCGACTGACCGTCTACCACAACCCCGGCTGAGGACAGTCGCGCGGCGTAATGGAGATCCTGCGCGAGCGCGGCGTCGAGTTCGACGTCATCGAATACCTGGACCATCCGCTCGAGAAGGCCGACTTCGAGCGATTCCTGTCACTGCTCGGAAATCCGCCGGCGGATCTCGTCCGCAAGGACAAGAACTTCAAGGCGCTGGGGCTGAACGAGAGCGACTACACGACTCCGGACGCCGTCGTCGCCGTGCTCCTCGAGCACCCGAAGCTCATGCAGCGGCCGATCATCATCCGCGGCAACCGCGCGGTGATCGCGCGCCCGTCGGAAACGTTGCTCGAGCTTCTGGACGATTGATCAGGTGGGGCCCGGTCCAGGCCCGGGTTGGAACTCGCACCAGCGCACCTCGAGGTGCGGGGTCGGTCGGAAGCCACTCCCCGTGACCCCCGACGTTCCGATCGCAACGACAGCGTCCTCGAAATAGCAGGTGTTGCGGCGGGCGGAGTAGATCTCGGCGACGTCCTCCCAATCGAGCTCGAGCTCGCCGAGTTCGTCGCTCTCGAACGCAAGGCTCTCGTCGCGCAGGAGATCGATCTCGCCCTCGAGCCACTCGCCCGACCCGAGGCGGATCCACTCGAAGTCGCCGGTCAGCCGATCGTACTCGGACGCGAGCGCGCCGAACGGCGGCTGTGCTCGTGCGCCGCTCGTCAGACACGACGTGATCAGCGGAACACTGATCGCCGCGCAGACGAGCCTCACGCGCTTCCCCTTGGACCGCACCGTTTCCCCCCGAACGAAATTCGATCTTCTCAGTCGAAGGAACCGTGCCGCCCGGCCCCCGCGGCGAATCGCCTCGCGCCTTCGACCGTCTCGCCCGATTGGATCACCTCGAGGCCGAGGCGCAGCTCCTCGCGTAGCGCGTCCTCCGAGCCGAGCGCCCACTGGCGATGCGCGGACATCCGATCGCTGCGCAGGCAGCGCTGCGGGAACGCGGCGAGGCGACGCGCGAGGTCGCGGGCCTCGTCGAGCGCGCAGCCGGGCTCGACGAGCACGTTGACGAGACCCATGGCCTTGGCCTCCTCGCCCGAGACGCCGCGCCCGGTCAAGATCATGTCCATCGCGTGACTGTGGCCAATGAGCCGTGGCAATCGCACGGTGCCCCCGTCGACGAGCGGTACGCCCCAGCGCCGGCAGTAGACGCCGAACACCGCGTCGCGCGCTGCCACGCGAAGGTCGCACCAGATGGCGAGCTCGAGCCCTCCGGCGACGGCGTGTCCCTCGACGGCCGCGATCACCGGCTTGCTGAGCGTGAGATGCGTGGGGCCGAGGGGCCCGCCGCCGTCGGGGTTCAGCCCGGCTTCCGGAACTTCCCCGCCTCGACTCAGCGCTTTGAGATCGGCGCCGGCGCAGAACGCCCCGCCGGCACCGGTGAGAATCGCCACGGAGAGATTCTCGTCCGCGTCGAATTCGCGGAACGCCTTCGCGAGGTCTCTGGCCGTGCGGCCGTCGACGGCATTGCGGACGTCGGGTCGATCGATGGTGACGATCACGGTCGGACCGTCGGTCTCGTAGCGCAGCGTAGTCATTCTTCCTCCGCACCTTTCTCGGGTCGGGCCGGCGTTCGCGGCCGGCTCCCATGGTCGCCAAAAGGATCGCCGCGCTCGCAGCGTGGTCGGACACATGGGGGACTCCACACCGAAGGCGTGGCACGCCGCGACGCAACACCCCGCGGCCCGTCGTCCGTTGCCCGCTGCAGACGGACCGCCCTCGGACGCGCGCGAGAATAGCCGAGATGGATCAGATCCGGCGGAAGGATCCGGTGACCTCGTAGCCGACCCCGTAATTTTGGGGCCGGTCTGCGAATCGAAGTACGAGCGGCGAGCGGCGAGGCGCTAGACTGGCGGGCGCGCACGAGAATCCGAACTCGAATTCAAACCTTCGTTCGAACCGATGAAAACCGGGGTCCGCCGAAATGAGTGAGCAGAGCCGCTCCGCTCGTGATCTCGTCATCCGCAACGGGATCGTGGTCGATG
>JABSQW010000379.1 GCA_013215605.1 Myxococcales bacterium | reverse complement strand
TGGCAGATCCCCGAGGCCCATGAACACCGGCTTGGCGCTGGCGTTGAATGCGAAGCCGAGACAGACGATTCCCAGGATCAGTGACACCACGCGCATGACGGACTCCTTGCTGTTTGCGGGTCGAGTTGGCGTGATCGCCATCACGAGACGCAGCATCACGTGAACCCGTCCGCGGCACAGTGAAGTGCTTCACACGGAGGAAGAAAAAATCTCTTTAATGTGTTGCGGTCTTCGACGCCCGGTAGCCAGGCGGAGGCAGTTCGAGCCGCGTTTCCACAAGGCCCGATCCATCGACATCCGGTCGCCCAGGAACGGGTGACGGGATCAGGCCCGAGAACGGACCCGTTCACCAGGCCGACTTTGGCGCGGGCCTTCGCCGACGCGCGTTCGAGCCCACGCCTCCGCTCGACTGGCGAGAGGCGTTTCCCGTTCTCTAGCTACGGCCCCGCCGCGCGGCCAGGACCACCAGGCCGAGGGCGACCAGCAGACCCGTCCCGGGCTCGGGAGTCTGCACGTTGTAGCTGGCGACGATGGTCAGGTGCTTACCCGGTTCTCCGAAGGGGGTGCCATCGATGCTGTTGATGGTGACCTGATCGATCTCGACAGCGGGGCTCGTGTTGACGATCGCGATGAGCGACAGCACGTCGAAGACGATCGAGTTGCCGCTGGTGGCCGCGTTGATGCCATTCGAGTCGGTGGCCCCCCAGCTGCCATTCACGACGAGGGGCCCCGCGACCACGGTGAAGAGGGTGGGGACACCGGTGGATGCTGTGGTCGCGAAGACCATGGTCCCCTCGAGGATCGCGCTCTCCACGGTGATCTCGTCGTAGCCTCCGAAGGCCGTGCTCAGGGAAATCGTCGTGGGGGCGATCTCGAGCCGGATCGCATCGAGAGTCAACGCCGCGGTGTCCATGGTGATGCTGTCGCCCATCAGCCCCACGCCTGTCGAGGACCCGATGACGACGCCGTCGAGCTTCACATCGATGTCCACGAATCCGCCGACGACGGGGTAGAGGACGGGCGCCGCTCGAACCGCGGGGGCCATCCATAGAAGACAGACGAACGCGAGTGCCGTCAGCTCCAGCAGCCGAGCGCACAGAAACCTCTTGTGCGAGATGATCGTCAGCACAGCGATCCACTTCCCAAAGACGCGCCAGGCTCACCGGCTCCGGAAGCCCGTACCCGTAGTGGGGGTGCCATCCTGGAACCGGGAGCTGCGCTCCTTACTGTACGCATCCGAGGATTAAGACCAGATGAAGAAGGCACAGCTGTGGGGGAGCGATTCTACGACTGACGAGCGGCGCGAGATGGTGCGCGACGACGTGCCGAGGCTCTACGGCCTTGGCGGATCGCCCGACCCGTAGCGCGCCCGAAGCTCCAACGCGGCACCCGCCGCGACCATCACCACCGCGCAAGCGCGCTCACCGCGCTCCGCGTCGGTCGGGCCGATCGTTCCGGCAGCCCCGCTCCTCGAGCAGCTCCCGCATCTCCCAATAGGCCGGGGCGGTGTGGAAGAGCGGGATCCTCGGGAAGAGGTGGTGGATGATGTGGTACTCCATCCCCATGGACAGGATCGTTCCTACCGGCGACTTCCAGGCGCGTGTGTCGCGATAGCGACCCGTCTCCTTGTAGGGATAGTGCGGGGCCCAGGCCAGGAAGGTCGTGAGCCAGGCGGAGCCGAGGTGGCGCGGCAGCCACCAGATGAGCGCCGCCTCGAGCGCGTAACCCGACCAGGCGCATGAGGTCAGAACGACGTAGTAGACCAGGTTGAGAACGGAGCCCTCGGCGACGGCTCTCTCCAGGTCGGGATCATCGCTGCGCTCCAGGGCCTTGGGGAGGCCGGCCTGTGTTCCGAACTGGCGGTACTTGATCCCGTTCCAGACGGCCTGACGCCAGTTGTCGCCGTGATACCCGTAGTCGGGGTCGAGCTCGGGGTCGTTCGCGTTCGCGTGATGTTGGCGATGCTGGATCCAGGCGATGCGGTAGGGCATCACCAGGGGGATGAGCGAGACGTGGCCGACCAACTCGTTCACCCAGCGCAGCTTGCTTCCCTCGGCGGCGATGGTGGAGTGCTGTGCGTCGTGCGAGGGCAGATAACACAGAGCGATGCTGACCGTCGAGATCAGGAAGGCTGCCCACAGGGGCAGGATGCCGGTGAAAGCGAGCGGCCAGAGCGACAGCCACAAGACGATGTTTCCGAGCCCCCACGCGACTATCTCCCAGGGAAACCGCCCCATGTATTTCTGGGCGATCGCGGCTTCTTCGCGCAACAACTTGCGGTCGCTCGTCGGACCGACCATGCCTTCGTTGGTGATGGGGCTGCTCATACCCAGCTCCCCCTCCGCCAGGCGATCACACCCATCGTGACCCCAACGGCCAGACCGAACGCGATGTTGCTGAGCCCCAGCGGCGCAGACACCGAGGCGGCGTCCATCGACTGGGCGATCAGCGGTGCGATGAACCCGACACCGAAGAGCAGCGGCCCAAGGCTTCCGAGCTTCGTGATGATCGGCATGGTCTGGTTCTCCTCGCGCTGAACGAGCCTTCCGTCCAGACGGCAGGATGACGCGCGGCCCCGTCGGCGGCAACTCGCTCGCGGCCGGTCCGAAAGAACACGTCGCTGCGACTGTCCGACCCGGTGCCCAAGGCTACGCGACCCACCGCGGCTCGCTGTGGCTGGTCAGCTGCGCTCCTTGTTAGGGACCAATAAGCGACCAGTCGAGTTCCAGAGATCCCGACGAAAGGCCCCGGTCGATCGCCCCGAGGGCTTCGGTTTCATTCGTACCTCCAGTGTTGATGCCGTGTTTCGCGAGGGGTCCGAGATCCGCGAACTGGGGATGCATATGCGTCACTGTCGGACTCAAACCAGCGCCTTGCCGGCCCCTTACTCGCGCGCGGGCTTCGTGCTCCGGTAGTTGCAGGACGATGTAGTGGGTCGGTACGAGGGATTCGAGGTACGGCCGAAAGACCGGCAGGAACCACGGGCCGACGATGCCGTCGAGGTACACCCAGTAGCCGCCCCTCGCGAATGCCTGGACCGAGCTGGCAAGGGCGTGCATCACGACAGTGTTCTGGTGTTGCGACTCGGGCGTCGTCGGGTCCTTGAGGTGCGGTATGAACTCGTAGAAGGCGTCTGAGACGAGGTGCAACCCTTGCGGGTTCGCTGACGCGAGAGCGCGGCAGATCGTGGTCTTCCCGCTCCCCGGACACCCAGTCACGATGACGACGGAAGTCACGCGGGCCGCCTGACGGATCGGCGCTCAGCGGCGTGCGACGCTCTGCCGCAGCGGTCCAAACGCGCTTGATCGACGCAATGTACCACGGGTCATATCGGAACGGCCCTAGAACGTCCGCTGCAATATCTTGTTAGGCAGAGCGCTAAGCGCTCGATCCTCCGCTGCCGTAAGGTCGCGTCAGGACTTCGAGGAGATGACCGTTGGGGTCCTCGAAGTAGACACCTCGCCCGCCGTCGTTTCTGTTGATCTCGCCAAGACGTTGCTTGAAGGGGTCGGCCCAGTAGTCGAGGCCACCAGCGCGAATACGTTCGAAGATCGGATCGAAGTCTTCCTCGTCGATCAGGAAAGCGTAGTGCTGGGAAGAGACCGCCGTTCTTCCCACTTCAAGGAAGTCGAGCGATACGCCGTTGCCGAGTTCCACCACCAGGAAATGACCGAAAGGACTTGCTGGCGGCAAACCCAGAATGCC
>JABSQW010000038.1 GCA_013215605.1 Myxococcales bacterium | reverse complement strand
ACGTTCCTGGCGTTCGCCTCGCTGAACCTCACCGACAGCGTGTGGATCGACGCAAGCGTCGGCGGCGGAGTTTCGGACCACACCTTCACCCGACAGGGCGTCTTCCAGCTCTCGAGTCGGCCCGACTCCGCCCTGAACCATGTGATGCGCGCCGTCGGGACGCCCGACGGCAACGAGGTGTCCGCGAGCGCCGGCGCCGGCTACGACTGGCACGATGGCCCGCTTTCCGCCGGCCCGTACGCCCGCTTCAGCTACGCGCGCAGCAAGATCGACGGCTACACCGAGGAAGATCAGCTCGGCTCGGGCATGAACCTGCGCCTCGACGAGAACACGCGCACATCGCTGACGTCGGTGCTTGGCGTTCGCGGCAGCTACGCGATTTCGACGTCCTGGGGCGTATTCGTCCCGCAGGCTCGCGTCGAGTGGCAGCACGAATACGACCGCACGGCGCAGATCGCCACCGCAGTGTTCGTCGGCGACGGTGCCGGCACGCAGCAGGCGTTCAACGGCGACAACCCCGACCGCGACTACTTCAACGCGGGCGCCTCGATGGTCATGGTGCTGCCGAGCGGCTTCATGCCCTTCGTCGACTTCGAGAGCCTGTTCGGCTACGACCAGCTCAGCCGCTACCGAATCTCCGGCGGCCTCCGCCGAGAGTTCTAAGCCGAGAAAACGCTCCTGAAACCAGGGGACGTTGCGACTTCCTCGACGCTTGGGGGCACACCTCGGTCGAGCAGGAGTGTCCCAGGTTTCCGCAGACCTCCCCCGAGCGGGGTCAGCGGGAGGCGGTTGCGATGTTCGGGCGGCCGGACGAGCTGCGCAGGCCGTCGGGCACCAGGGGGACGAAGAAGAAGTCGCCCGACTCGTGGCCCGCGAACTTGATGGGCGCGTACTGGGGCACCTGCTCGAAGTCTGTGCCTTCGGCGGCCCACGTGACGCGCGCCGCGACCTCGCGGAACAACCGCTGCCCCTCCAGAACTTCGGCGTTGCTGTCGAGCACTTCGAGGAAGACCGTCGCGAAGATCGAGTGCTCGCCGCCACCGCTGTCGAGGATCGGCTTCAAGCCGCCCGAGGTGAGCGCCGTGCGCGAGCGCTTGGCAACCATGGCCCGCTGCCAGGAAGAACGCGCCTCGTTGGTCATGCCGGCCTCGAGGCGGGCCAGGGCCGAGCGGGCGAGCGCGCCCGAGTAGCACGAGTCGGCCACGACGAGGACGTGCCGCGCGTTCATCGCGTTGAGCACGTCCGTGATCGCGACGTTCGAGATCCAGTTGGCGGTGTTCTCCGCATCGGCGTCCACGGGCAGCCAGTGGCCGCGGTTGTTCACCCGGTCGAGCTCGCCGTGGCCCGCGTAGTAGAGGAGCAGGTTGTCCTTCTCCGTGAGCCGCGCGCGGTGCTCGTTGAGGGCCGACAGGATCTCGTAGCGGGTCGCGTTCTCGAGGAGCGTGACCTCGAATCCGTAGCGTTCGCGGAGCGTGCTGGACACGGCGTGCGCGTCGGGAATGGCGGACTCGAGGTCGGGGAGCTTCGGGTACTCGTTGTTGCCGATCACGATCGCGTAGTAGCGACCGAAGTCGATGCGCGGCGTGCGCGGTGCGGCGGCGACCGCCGGCAGGCCGTCCGGGTCGAGTTCGAGGCGGAAGCGGCGATCGGCGCGCTTGCCCTTCCGGTCGATGGCGACGATCGACACCGGGCTCCCGCCGCTCCTCACCGGAACGCGGACTCGAAACAGGCCGTTCTCGTCGACTTTCGTCGCGCGCTCGTTGACGGTGAACGTGTGAAGGCCAGCCGGCGCCGTGACGCGACCGACGACGACGCGCTCCTCGGCGCTGCTGGAGGCCACTACCACCTCGAGCGCCCGGGTGCTCGGAATCGCCGGGTCGATCACCTGGATGCTCGGACCGGCCAGCGCCACCACCATCGCGGACTCCTCGGCGATCTCGGCGCGGCGGATCGCGAGCTCTTCGCGGAGTTTCTCGATCTCTCCGTCGAGCTTCGCGATCTCGGAGCGGCGCGCCTCGGTCGAGCTCGCGAGCCCAGCCACCTCGCTCTCGCGCCCCTCGAGTGCCAGATGGCGCTCGGCGATCAGCGCCTCGCTCTCGGAGACGGCCTCGAGCCGACTCTCGAGCTCGGTGCGAGATGCGACGACCGCCGACTGCTCGTGGGTCAGCGCCTGGCGCGACGTTGCGACGCGCGATGCGGTCGCCTCGAGGGCGGCACGCGCGGCGGCGAGCGCCGCGCGCGACGCTTCGAGCTCCGCGCGTTCGAGCTTCACGGACGTGAGGTCGGCCGCCCGCTCGTCGAGCTCGCGGCGGCGGCTGGCGAGCGCCGTCTCATCGTCGACCACGCTGGCGGCCAGCGCCTCGAACGCAACCTCGCGGTCGGCGAGGGACGAGCGCGCGGCGGCGAGCCGTGTGCGGTCGCCGACAAGGCGCTCGCGCTCGCTCGCGAGGGTGAGGCGATCGGCCTCGAGGGCCTGGCGCGCCGCGGCGAAGCGTTCGCGCTCGCTCGTCATCTCGCGGAGCATCTCTCGCCGGGTCAGGCTCGATTCGTCGACGCCGGTCTGCAGTGCCTGCAACTGTTCGCGCAGACCCTCGACCTCGGCGTGGGTCGCCGACAGCTCACTCTTCAGTCCAACCACTTCAAGGCTCGCCGGTCCGTCCGAGACGAACTCGATCCCGAGCTCTTCGAGACCGGACGCGCGCCGGTACCAGTCGAAGGCGACGCGAGAATCCTGCGAGACACCCAGGCCGTGCTCGTAGAGCTGCCCGAGGTTGATCTGGGCGGGGGAATGGCCCTGCTCCGCAGCCCGGCGGTACCAGGCAGCGGCGATCTGATAATCGGGAAGGATGCCGAGCCCCTTCTCGTAGATCTCGCCCACGTAGTTCTGCGCCTGTGGGTCGCCCTGCTGCGCGAGGGGGAGCCAGACCTGAAGGGCGGTCGCGTAGCTTCCGCGGTCGTACGCCACGTACTCCCCGCCGCGAATCTCGCAGTCGACGGCGCTCGTCTTCACCGGGCGACGGGCGGACAGGTAGGTCACGCTCGTGCCGAGCTTCTTGACCGTCGGCGGGAGCAGACAGTCGACGATCAGGAGGTCTTCGGCCTGCTTTGCCACGGGAGCCGAGGCGGCTTCGCCCGTCCCCGAGGGCGCGGCCGAGCTACAGGCCAGCGACGCCAGCAACGCGGCGGAAAGGAGCAGGCCCAGCGGGAGTGTGAAAGTCGATTTTCGGTTTCGCACGATGGAATTCTCTGCGCCGTGAAAGACGATTCTACCATGGGGACACCCCCCCAGAAGGCGGCCTGCCCCGCGTCTCGCACGTTGCGCTCTCGTTGCGTGTCTTCTGCCACGTCGCAGTCGTGCTTCCGCACGTCCGCGCTCTACGACGGGTCGCGCGACACGCGCATCCGGATCACCACCGGTGTCGATCGGGTGACGAGAAGCGAGGATTCGATGTATACGTCCGTCGTCCCCCCCTTCTCCATTCCGATGATCCGGCCGCACCGGACTGCATTCCCGGCCGGATGGGTGGTCTCCCAGCGAGCGCATGAGCGAAGCGACCGACTCGAACCCGACGCTGCAGCAGGTCCTGGCGAGCGCAGCGAAACGCGACGAACGCGCGCTACTCGCGCTCACCCGGCGAGTCGCCCAACAACTCGAGAAGCAGGGCGCGTACGCGGTAAAGAAGGACTGGTCGCTCCTCACGCGCCAGGCCACGCTCGACGCCGCGGCGCGTTGGGCCGACACGAGCAGCGGGACGTCGCCCGAGAAGCATGTCGAGAACGTCGTCCGCAATCACTTCTGGGGTGCGGTCCTCGACCTCATGACCGAGGGCGTAGCCGCAGCCGGCGACCTCTTCTTCCCGACCGTGCGCCGGCTCCTCTCCCACTGGGACGGCTCGAGGCGCCACGAGGCGTCCTGGGACGACATCGCCCAGGAAACCGCCCACCAGCTGTGGGAGCGCTGGCGCGGCGGCGACGTCGACCGACCGTGGGCGTTGCTGTGCACGATCGCGAAGCGCCGCTACCTCGACGTCGTGCGCGCGACGCGCCCGACCGACGAGATCAACGAGGAGAGCCTCGGCGAGGTGGACGCCGATTCGACCAGCGGCGAGCTGTTCACGAATCAGGCCCTCGCCACCCTCGAGAGCGCCGAGCGCGAGATCATCGAGCGGATGGACCTGCAGGGCCAGACGCGCGTCGAGGTCGCCCGCGAGCTGTCGGTGACCGAGGGGCAGGTGCTGTCGATCCGACGCGCGGGGTTGCGCCGCATCTGGCGCTGGCTCGGGCGCGACCTGCCACCCCGGGTGCGGGAGGTGTGGGAGGAGATGTTCAAGGGGTCGAAACGACGCAGCCCCGACCAAGTGGCGCAGAAGCTCGGGATCGACGTCGGCGAGGTGATGGAGCACCTCGCCGAGGCCCGACAGCTGACCGGGGTGGGCTGAGGTGACGCTGCAACACCGAAGAATCGAGCCGGAAGGCGAATTCGCGAAAAAACCGCGGGAAGCGGTGATCCGAGTGGCGCGCGGGGACGACGTTGGGGTGACGAGGTTCCCGCGCGGCCGGTGTCGGCGGGGCTCCGTCGATCGGACCTTGTTGTTTCGGGAGAGTCGACCATGAGCTGCCAACGAGCCTTCGAGATGGAGCTCGAAGACCTGCTGCTCGCGCCGGATTCGGAGGAGCTCCGGAGCTTCGAGGCGCACGCGCAGGACTGCGGGGACTGCAGCGTCGAGCTCAGCCTGCAGCGTGCGCTCGTCGCCAAGCTCCGCGGCGCGGAAGCGTCCGCCGCCGTCTGGCATCCCTCCGACACCTTGCTGCTCGCCTACCGCTCCGACCCCGACGGCATCGAGGTGGCGGAGACCGCCAGGCTGCGCAGCCACCTCTCGAGCTGCGGCCCGTGTCACGACGCGTTCGAGGCTTTTCGCTGGATCGCGGGGACGTCTCGCGTGGCCGAGGAGGCGACCGAACCCCTCCTGCAGCGCCTGCTCGCTCCGTTGCGGGGTCTGTTGTCCGGTCTGCCCGCTCCGGCAGCGCTGTCTGCGGGCGCGGCGATCGTGCTCGGCCTGGTGGTGTTCACGTCGCAGGGCCCCCTCAGCCCCGACCCCGGCGAGGGACTCATCCGCGGAGGTCACGGCGACGGGCCGCTCCCCGTCGCGGAGGAGACGAGCCCCACAGCGGCGCAAGTCGTCCTGGTCGCGGGTCAGCGGGTCGCGTTCGACGCGAGTGCCGCAGAGCGCTCGGGCGAGGTCTCGCTCCTCCTGCTGTTGACGCGAGACGCGCCCGACACGCTGATGGCCGAGCTCGACGTCCCCGGCTTCGAACGCAGCGAGATCACGGCCCGGCGCGACGAGCGCGGCCGTCGCTTCGCGGTATTGCCTCTTCGCGATATAGAGCTCGAACCGGGCATCCACCGCGTGGGCCTGTTCGTCGGCAGCGACGCCGCGGCTCCGCTGCTGGAGTACGAGCTCGAGGTTCGATAGGCCGCGCGCAGGTCGCGCGTTCCGCGGGCGTCTCGTCCCATCGCTGCCCCAGGGATGGGTGGCAAGCGGGGTGCCGTCGCCTACCGGGATGCCGCACCGCTCTCGAACCGAACGCGCCCTGCGCTTTGAACGATCGCATCGCCCCGGAGACCGCCATGCGCCTCGCCATCTCATTCTGGATCACGTACATCGCCGTGAGCGTGGCGAGCGCGGCGGCCAGCGCCGCCGTGGAGGCGCCCGCGCGTCGAGCGCTCCTGGTGGGCATCAACCGCTATGTCGCGGCGGATGCCAAGGGCGGCGAGAGCGCTGCCCCGGCCGAGTCGCGCTGGACCGACCTGCGCGGGCCGAAGAACGACGTCGAAGCGCTGCGCGCGGTGCTCGTGGCTCGCTTCGGCTTCCGCTCGGACGACATCGTGGTGCTTCGCGACGCCGAGGCGTCGCGCGAGAACATCCTCGGGACCCTGCGCAGCCACCTCGTCGCCCCCGCGAAGACCGGCGACCTGAGCCTCTTCTTCTTCGCCGGTCACGGCTCGCAGCTGCGCAACCCGCAGTCGCGGGAATCCGACAGGCTCGACGAAACGATCGTACCGGCGGACTCGAACCAGGGGGAGGCCGACATCCGCGACAAGGAGCTTCGCAGCCACTTCAACGACGTACTCGACCGCGGCGCGAAACTGGTCGCCATCTTCGACAGCTGCCACAGCGGCTCGGTAGCGCGATCGATCTGGCCCGAACCCGGCTCGCGTTTCCTGCCGCCCTCGGAGCGGCCGTCGCAGGCGTCGGCGGCCGAAATGACGGCTGCTTCGCCCGATGTCGTCGACCCCCGCCCCGCCCCCGAACGGCGCGGCGCGCTGGTGTTGTCGGCTGCGGAGGCGGGACAGGCCGCGCGGGAGGTCATCGACGAGGAGGGACGGCCGCGGGGTGCCTTCACGTACGCGCTGGTCGGCGCCTTGCGAGCGGCGGCGCCCGACGAAACCGCAGAACGGCTGTTCCTGCGCACCCGCGCCCGCATGCTCACCCTCCGGCGCGGACAGAATCCGGTCCTCGCCGGATCGGCGGAGCTGCGCCGGCAGCCGCTGTTCGGAGCGCAGACCCGCGCAGTCGACGGCGGCGTCGTGGCCGCGGTGCTGCGCGTGACGTCGCGCGGTACGGTCGTCCTCGACGGCGGTATTGCGGCAGGCATCCACCCCGGAAGTGAACTCGTTCGCGCTGACGACGCGGCGCCCGTACGCCTCGAAGTGGTCTCGGCCGCCGGGCTCGGACAAACGACCGCGCGAGTCGTCTCCGGCGATTCGAAGGGCATCGACCGGGGAGACCTCTTCCAGCTCGACCGCTGGACTCCGCTCGCGAGCGGTGGCCTGCGCATCGCCCTCCCGGAGACCCTCGACGCCCCGGCACTCGACGCCAGCGCGCGAGTCCTCGCGCAGGTGCGCCGCGACGCGCCGCGCGACTGGATCGAAGACCCGACCGTCGCCGTGCCCAGCCACGTCGTGCGCTTCAGCGATTCCGGCTGGGAGCTGTCGGGTGCCCATGGCCCGCCCGCGGCCCTCGGTCGCGATCTCGATGCGGACGCGCTGCGCGGCGCGCTGGCGCGCGAGCGGCGCAGCGGCCGGCGCGTGGCGGTGTTCGCTTCGCTGCCCGCGACCGGCGCGCTCGCGGCCGAGCTTCGCGAGCTCGCCGAGCGCTCGAAGGGCGCGCTCCAGGTAACCGACGTCGCGCGCGCCCACTACGTCCTCGTCGGCCGCGGCGTCGGCGCGACGGTTGCGCACGCGTGGCTGCGCCCCGGACCGGCCGGGGCGCTGGCGCCGGCCACGGGCATCGACGACTCCGCGCTCCCGTCACGCAGCGACTGGCTGCCCATGGGACCCGGCGGCGGCGGCGGCACGGCATCGAGCGCGAAGCTCGGCGACACAGCGCTTCGGCTCGCGGAGCTGCGCGCCTGGCTGCTCCTCGACGCACCGCCCGGCGACGGATCCTTCCCGTATCACCTCGCACTGCGCGACGCACGCTCGGGGGCGACGGTGGTCGGGGGCGCGGTATTCGAGGGCGACGAGTTCGAGCTCGTACTCGAGCGCGAGCGCGAGGCCGCGGCTGCGGTGAAGCAGCGCTACGTGTACGTCGTCGCGATCGATGGGTCCGGGCAACGCACCCTGGTGTTCCCGCCGCGCAGCGCCGGCAACAGCGGCAATCGCCTGCCGCTGGTCGCCAAACCGGCGCCGCGCGTGCTGCGACTCGGCGACGCGCGTATCCGCATCCGCCCGCCCTACGGCACCGACACGCTCATCACCGTGAGTACACGCCACCCCCTCGTCGACCCGGCCGTGCTCGAGGGAGCGCCGGTGCGCACGCGCGACGCGAACCCACTGTCGTCGCTGTTTGCCGAGGTGGGCAAGACGCCGGGCGGCAAGCCCTTGACCGTGTCGACGCACTGGAATGTCGAGCGACTGACCATCCGGAGCTTTCCCGCCCCGTAGCGCCCACGGCTTCGGTCCTCTGGGGCCGGCGACCCGCGTGATAGAGTGGCGCGTCGGAGGGCAACCCATGAGCGACATCTCGGTCTGGGTCGACGGCAGAGCGTTCCTCGAGGGCCCGCGTTGGCGCGCCGACGGTCTCTACGTCTCCGACCAGCACGGCCACTGCGTGATGCGAATCGACGTGAACGGCTCGATCGAAGAGATCGCCAGCGTCCCCGAGTGTCCGTCCGGCCTCGGCTTCAGCCCCGACGGCCGGCTGCTGATCGTGTCGATGAAGGACCGCAAGCTCCTGCGCCTCGATGACGGCGGACCGGTCGAGGTCGCGGACCTCTCGGAACACTCGCCGTTCGAGATCAACGACATGGTGACGACCGCGTCGGGCCACTCGTTCGTGGGCCAGTTCGGCTTCGATGTTCACGGCGGCGCCGCTGCACAGACCTCGGCGCTCCTGCGCGTCGATCCCGATGGCAGCGTGCACAGCGTCGCCGACGGCATGGCGTGTGCGAACGGCATGGTCGTGACCGAAGACGAGAAGACACTCATCGTGGCGGAGAGCGGCGCGTCGAAGCTCACCGCCTTCGACCTCGCAGCGGACGGATCGATCGCGAACCAGCGCGTCTGGGCGGAGCTCCCCCACGTGCCGGACGGGATCTGCCTCGACGCGGAAGGCGCGATCTGGGTGGCCGGCCCGGTCGACGACCGCTTCTTCCGCGTGCGCGAGGGCGGCGAGGTGACGGACGTACTGCCCGTGCCGGGACGACACGCGATCGCCTGCGCGCTCGGCGGCGCCGACGGCCGGACCCTCTACCTCCTCACGTCCGAGACGCTCGGGAACCCGACCGAATCCGCCGAGAAGCGAGCCTCGCGCATCGAGACCACGCGCGCGTCGGTACCGGGTGTGGCTCGCCCCTGATCGCCATCGCCAGCAGGCCCGCCCTCAAGCTGGCGCCGGGCGGGTTTCGGCGATCTCGCCCGGAATTTTGCTGGCGCCGGCGGCGGCGCCCATGCACGATTCCGGCCCCGCTCACGCACCCGTCTCGAAAGGAACCCATGACGCCCCCCCGCCGCCTCTTCACCGCGCTCGCCCTCGCCTCTGCCGCTGCTCTGATCGGCTGCGACTCGGGTGAAGCGATCGACTACTCGGGTCCCACCGGCGACTGGCCCATCTACCAGGGCGACCCGGGCGCGATGCACTATTCGCCCCTCGACCAGGTGCATCGCGGCAACGTGGCGGATCTCGAAGTCGCGTGGACGCACCGCAGCGGCGACTACTCGGACGGCCGGGGCGAAGTGGGCGCGACGACCTTCCAGGCCACGCCGATCGTCGTGAACGACACGATGTACTACTGCACGCCCTTCCAGCGGGTGTTCGCCCTCGATCCCGAGACGGGGGAGGAGAAGTGGGTCTTCGACCCGGAGCTGCGTCTGCGAGGGGGCGCGGGGCCCTACCCGCTCAACTGCCGCGGCGTGACGTACTGGGAGGAGCCGCGCCCGAAGCCGGGCCAGGAGTGCCAGCGGCGCATCCTGCACGGCACCCGAGATTCGGAGCTCATCGCTCTCGACGCCGATACCGGCCTGCCCTGCTCGGGCTTCGGCGACAACGGGCGCGTCGCGCTGCGCGAGGGGATCGGCGAGGCCCCTCCCTGGGAGTACTACCCGACGTCTCCGGTCCTCGCGATCGACGACCTCGTCGTGATCGGGGCGCTCATCGCCGACAACCTTCGCATCGATGCGCCTTCGGGTGTCGTGCGCGCCTTCGACGTGCGCAGCGGTCGACTCGTGTGGGCGTGGGATCCCGTTCCGCCGGCCTGGAAGAAAGATCCGAACGGCCCGACCTACGCGCTGGGCACGCCAAACGTCTGGTCGATCCTCACGGGCGACGCCGAGCGACACCTCGTATTCGTTCCGACGGGCAACCCCGCGCCGGACCTCTTCGGCGGCTTGCGCGAAGGGATCGACTACTACGGCAGCTCGACGGTGGCCCTCGACTCACGCACCGGAGAGGTGGTGTGGCACTTCCAGACGGTCCACCACGACGTGTGGGACTTCGACGCCGCGAGTCCGCCGACGCTCTTCCAGATTCCCGGCGTGGCCGAGGGCGCGCCGGCCGTCGCCCAACCCACGAAGATGGGCATGATCTTCCTCCTGCACCGCGAGACCGGCGAGCCGCTGTATCCCGTGGAGGAGCGCCCCGTGCCCCAGGGCGGCGTCCCCGGCGAGAAGCTTTCTCCCACCCAACCCTTCCCCACCCATCCCGAGCCGCTCCATCCCACGGAAATCACGCCGGACAACGTGTTCGGTTTCACGCCCTGGGACCGCGGCTACTGCGCAGACCTCGTGAGGAGCCTGAAGTACGAAGGGCCCTACACGCCACCGAGCTTCGAGGGATCGATCCAGACTCCGCACACCACGGGCGGGATGAACTGGGGCGGCGTGGCGATCGACCCCGTCAACGGGTTGTTGTTCACCAACCAGACCCACATGGCGCTCGTAAACCAGATCGTCACGCGCGAAGAGGCCGAGCAACTCGATCTGTCGGAGATCCATTACCCGAACGAGCTCTACCTCATGACGGGGACACCCTACGCGATCCGCCGCTTTCCGCTGATGTCGAACTTCGGTGCGCCCTGCAACGAGCCTCCCTGGGGCAGCCTGCAGGCAGTCGACCTGCGCACCGGCGAGGTGCGCTGGCGGGTGTCGCTCGGTACCACCCGCGACCAGGCACCGCCGCCGCTGTGGTTCGATCTGGGTGCCCCCAACTTCGGCGGCGGCATCGTCACCGCGGGCGGCATCTACCTGATCGCCGCCACCACGGATCATTCCTTCCGCGCCTTCGACATCGAGAATGGCGAGGAAATCTGGACGCAGCGCATCCCGGTCCCCGGCAACTCGGTCCCCATGACCTACCGCCTGGGTCCCGACCGAAAACAGTTCATCGTCCTCGCCGCTGGCGGCACGCCCCTCTCCAAGGTCGGCGACCACCTGATCGCCTATACCCTCCCCAACTAGCCCCAAGGTTCCGTCGGCGGGACGTACTTTGCGTTCATTCGTCTCGAGGTCAAGTCAGGGCATGACGACGCCGCCGTTGGGGCGGAGGGTCTGGCCGGTGACGAAGGCCGAGGCGTCGGAGGCGAGGTAGAGCATGGCGTGGGCGATGTCCTTTACGTTGCCGATGCGGGAGAGCGGCGACTGCGACGACATGGTCGACCAGAGCGCGTCGCGAGTCTTCGCGTCGACCCGACCCGCGTCGTCGACGAAGTGGCGGCGCGTCATCGACGTGTCGATGAAGCCGGGGGCGATGGTGTTTACGCGGACGCCGTCGGCGCCCATCTCGACGGCGAGTGTGCGCGTCAGCATCGCGACCGCCGCCTTGCTCATCGCGTAGGCCGAGAGCCCTTCGGCGGGCTGGTCCATCCCCGCGGACGCGATGTTGATGATCGAGCCCCCTCCGCTCGCCGCCATCGCACGCGCCGCAGCCGCGCAGCCGAAGAACACGCCCTTCAGGTTGACGGACAACACCTCGTCGAGCTCCGCCTCGTTGGTGTCGACAACGCGGCGGTTGCGGATGATGCCCGCGACGTTCGCCATGACGTCGATTCCGCCGAACCCGAGGACGGCGGCGTCCACGAGCGCCTCGACGTCCTCTCGACGCCTCACGTCGACACGGCGCGTCACCACCTCGCCACCGGCACGCTCGATCTCCTTCGCCGTGTCGCCGAGGCCGCTCTCGTCGAGATCACCGATCGCGACACGCGCGCCCGCGAGCGAAAACACGCGCGCGGCCTCCCGACCGATGCCACTCCCGGCGCCGGTCACCACCGCGCTGCGGTCCGTGAGCGAAAACGCTCCCTCGAGCTCACGATGCATGGAATCCTCTTCCTCCGCGACGGGGGTGCATAAGTCTTTGACGCCGCGTCGTCGATTCCGATAATACAGAGTCATCGCCATCAATCGGAGACCCAATGAAGCTCGACCTGCTCTACGAAGTGGACGCCCCTGAACCTTGGGACGAGGGACCCCATCCCTACGGTCAGCGCAAGCGCGAGCGCCGCGCGTACCGCGAGGCCCTCGAGCAGATCAAGCTCGCGGACAGTCTCGGCTTCAACACCATCTGGGCAGTCGAGCACCACTTCCGCGCCGGGCGCTCGCACTGCCCCGCTCCCGAGGTGCTCCTCGGGGCGCTCAGCCAGTGCACCGAGCAGATCCGCCTCGGCTTCGGCGTGACGCTCACGCCCTTCGGCTTCACGCACCCCGCGCGAGTGGCCGAGAAGGTCGCCACGGTGGACCTGCTGTCCGAGGGGCGGGTCGAGTGGGGCACCGGCCGCTCGACGCCGATGGAGCAGACCGCCTTTCACGTCGACCGCGAGAAGTCGCGCGACCAATGGCGCGAGGCGATCGAGATCATCTGCGGGATGTGGCGAGAGGAGCGCTTCTCCTGGGACTCGCCGACGTTTCAGTTTCCCGAACGCGTGGTGACGCCGAAGCCCTGGCAGGATCCCCACCCGCCGTGCTGGATGGCCGCGACCTCGGATGGCTCGGCGGAAGTGGCGGGAAGCAACGGCCTCGGGCTGCTCTCGTTCTCGATCATGCAGCCCCTGGAGCGCATGGCACAACATATCGCCGCGTACCGAAAAGCCTCTGCGAACGCGAAGCCGCTGACCGACGTCACCACCAACAAGGTCGCCGCGTATACGCTCGTGCACTGCGCGGACTCGATGGAGCAGGCGGAAAGCAACGGGATCTGGGACTCCGTGTCGTGGTGGTATCAGCACCTCGCCCAGTTCACGATCGACTGGGAACTCGTGCACCTGTCGGAAGAGGAACGCGCGCAGACGTTTCCCCTGCTCGAGCCCCTCATGAAGGGCGACATTCCGGTCCAGCACTTCCACGACGCCGACATGCTCGTGGTGGGCGACGCCGAGCGCTGCTTCCAGAAGATGAAGCACTACGCGGACCTCGGGGTCGATCAGCTGATCTGCTACGTGCAGTTCGGCTTCCACTCCCACGAGTCGGTCATGCGGACCATCGAGATCCTCGGCAAGGAGGTGCTGCCCGAACTCGAGAAGTACGAGCCGCATCCGCAGAGCTGACAGGAGCGCACAGGATGAACCTCGACAAGACCGGCGTCTGGTTCTTCACCGATGGGCAGTCGGCCCGGGATGCCGCCGACTTCGCCCAGCGCATCGAGTCGCTCGGCTACTCGGCACTGTGGATCCCCGAGACCCTCGGTCGCAACCCATTCGCCCACGCCGCCTACCTGTTCACCGAGACGACGAACCTCGTCATTGCCACCGGCATCGCGAACATCTACCACCGGCATCCGGGCATGACGCTGCAGTCACAGAAGACCCTCGCCGAGCAGTCGGGCGGTCGCTTCCTGCTCGGGATCGGCGTCTCCCACGCGCCGCTGGTGGCGGGCGTGCGCGGACTCGAATACAAGAAGCCCGTCGCGACGATGCGCCAGTACCTCGAGGACATGGCGGGCTCGACCTACACCGCCGTGCCCCCGGCCACGGAGCCGAAGACGGTGATCGCGGCGCTCGGCCCGAAGATGCTCGAACTCGCCCGCGACAAGGCCGACGGCGCCCACCCCTACTGGACGACGCCCGAACACACCGCTCAGGCGCGCGAGATCCTGGGGCCCGACAAGCTCCTGTGCGTCGAACAGAAGGTGGTGCTCGAAACCCAGCCCTCGGTCGCGAGAGAGGCGGCCCGCGGAGCCCTCGCGATGTACGCGAGCCTTCCCAACTACCGGAACAACTGGAAGCGCCTCGGCTTCAGCGAGGAGGAGATCGCCGAGGACGGCGGCTGCGATCGCTTCATCGACGCGGTGGTCGCGTGGGGGGACGAGCAGGCCCTGAACGACCGCGTCCGGGCCCACTACGATGCCGGCGCTACCCACGTGTGCATCCAACCCGTGCGGGCGGGCGGCGCCCGGGGGGAGATCGACTGGAAGGCCCTCGAAGCACTGGCACCTGGCAGCTGATCGGAGTTCCATCCCCCCGTCACCCCACAAGCGGATCACCGCAACGGAGATCTCCCATGGAGCGTTACCTCGTCATCTCGTCCGACTGTCACGCGGGGCTCCAGCCCGAGAAGTACCGCGACTATCTCGACGCGCAGTACCGCGACGCCTTCGACGGCGCGTTCCAGGCCCAGCAGGAGCAGATCAAGGCAGCCGAGAAGAAGTTCCTCGTCGCCGACATCAACGCCGATTGGCGCAGGGGCCACGAAGACGATCTCAGCGGGGCGTGGGATCACGACGCACGCGTGCGCGTGCTCGACGGTGACGGCGTCGCGGGCGAGATCCTCTTTCCCGACGGCATCACCGAGCGGAACACGCCGCCCTTCGGCGCCGGCCTCGGCCTGCCCACCGACGGCATCGACCCCGAGCTGCAGTGGGCCGGCGCGCGAGCACACAACCGCTGGCTCGTCGAGCTCTGCCAGATGGCGCCCGAGCGGCGCCGGGGCGTGGCGGTGGTGCCTGCGCTGTGGGACATCGACGAGGCCGTGAAGGAGGTGCACTGGGCGCGTCGGAACGATCTGCGCTGCATCCTCATCCCCAATGTCTGGGGCGCGCACGCGCCGTACCACCACCCGAAGTACGAGCCACTCTGGGACGTGTGCGAAGAGCTCGACGTCATCGTCCACTTTCACTCCGGCGCCACCCAACGCCGTGACTTCTTCGGCGACTGGCCCGCGGAAGGCGAACCGGAGCTCCCGGGTGCGATGGGCACGTATCTGACGGAGGTCGCGTGGTGGGTCGCGCGGCCGCTCAACTTCCTGATCTGGGGCGGTGTGTTCGAACGCCACCCGAATCTCGAAGTCGCCGTCACCGAGGGCACGTGTCTGTGGGTGCCCGAATTCATTCAGCTCATGGACATCCGCTACGAGGAATCGCACGGAGCGCAAAAGCTCGGTGACTACCGCAGCCACCTGTCGATGAAGCCCTCGGAATACTTTCGCCGCAACGTCATGATCGGTGCGTCCTGCATGTCGCGACGCGAGGCGGAGGCGCGTCACGCCGCGGGGATCGAGACCCTGATGTGGGGAACCGATTATCCCCACCCCGAGGGCTCGTGGCCGAAGACCCGCGAACAGCTCACGGAGGTCTTCCGCGATGTACCCGTGGCGGAAGCGGCGCCGATCCTGGGCGGTAACGCCGCCGCGTTCTACGACTTCGACGTCGAGAAGCTCGCGCCGCTGGTGGCGAGGATCGGTCCCGAGACGTCCTGGTGCGGCGCGCCCGACGCCTGACGTTCCGAACCCTGAATCGCGCCGCGTCCGATCGACCCGCCGTACTCTGTATGCTGGGCGCGAAACGGGTCGCGACGTGAGATCCAGGCGCAGGGAGAGGACGTGAGAGCAGCGATCTGGAACGAGCCGGGCAAACCCCTGGTGATCGGGGAAGTCCCCGACCCGAGCCCGGGGCCGCGCGAACTCGTCCTGCGCGTTCATGGCTGCGGGATCTGCGGCTCGGACCTCCACGTCTCCGACACAACGAGCTTCCCGCCGGGCACCGTCATGGGCCACGAGTTCGCGGGGGAGGTGGTCGCGATCGGCCCCGATGCCAACGCGGCGGTCGACGGGCGCGAGTGGCAGCTCGGCGACCGGGTCGCGTCGCTACCGGCGGTCGGCTGCGCGCGCTGCGCCCCTTGCCTTACCGGCGACGTCATGGTGTGCCCGGACCTCCAGACGACCGGTCTCGGAGTGCTTCCCGGCGGCTACGCGGAGTACGTCCGCGTGGGCGCCAGGGAGAGCCTGCGGCTGCCCGACAACGCGAGCTTCGCCGAGGGCGCGCTCGTCGAGCCCCTCGCAGTCGGCCTCCACGTCGTCGACGTCGCGCGTATCGCAGCGCGTGAGAACGTGCTGATCATCGGCGCCGGTCCCGTGGGTGCCGCCGTCGCCGTGTGGGCGCGACACTCGGGCGCGAGGTCCGTCATCCTGAGCGACCCGGTAGCCCCGCGCCGCGACCTCGCCTGCCGACTCGGCGCCAGCGGCGCCATCGACCCGACGAGCCAGGAGGTTCTCCCGGAGTTCGAGCGACAGGCCGGCGCCCCGCCGGACGTCATCGTCGAATGCGTCGGCATTCCCGGCATGATCCAACACTGCATCGAGGTCGCGCCGACGCGAAGTCGTGTGATCATCGCCGGCGTCTGCCTGCAGCCCGACAACATCGTTCCCGTCCTCGGTGTGATGAAGGAGCTCTCGCTGAAGTTCGTGGCCTACTATCACCGCAGCGACTTCGAGACGACGATCGACGCCCTCGCCAACGAGCGACTCCCCACGCGCGAGATGATTACGGATCGGGTCGCCCTCGACGCGATGCCCGACGCGTTCGAGGCGCTCAAGCAGCCGACGACGCAGTGCAAGGTGGTCGTGGAACCCTAGTCTTCAGGGTCCCGATCCGGGCGAATCCCGGACCGACCCGGCTTCGCTCAGCTGCGGGTCGCGGGCGCGCCCTACCGGGCGCTTGCGTCTCCGGGCGGTGATTCGATTTGCGAATCACGCTTCTGGGGAGAGACCGCAGACTTTCGCCACGAGCTCGTAGGAGCGCACGCGTGCCGCGAACTCGTAGCAAATGGTCACCACGCCCACGTCGTTCGTCTCGTAGGCGTCGGCCAGCGCCTGGAGCCCTGCGTGCACCTGCTCGGGATCGCCCACCACGCTCGTCAGCGGCGCGCGCTCGAGGAAGGCGAGCTCTTCGCTCGAAAACTCGTGGGCGCTCGCCTCTTCGGGCGACAGGAGCCCGGTCGGTCGTCCTCGCGCCATGTTGAGGCGCGCGACCCGGAGACTCGACGCGTGTCGCTCCGCTTCGGCCTCGGTGTCGGCGCACAGTACCTGGACCGCGATGTTCGCCCTGGGCTCGGCGAGGCGGGCCGACGGTCGGAAGTGCCGGCGGTAGCTCTCGACGATCGCCGGACCCCGGTCGCCCGCCGTTCCGAAGAAGTGCGCGTAGCTGAACGGGAGGCCGATCTCTGCAGCGAGGTGCGCGGAGTCGATGCCCGATCCGAGGAGCCACACGTCGGGCGCGGTCGGCGAACTCGGACCGGGCCGGAGGCCGTGAAACGGGTGGGCGGAGTCGATCGTATCCTCGAGAAAGCCCATCAGGTCGACGACCTGCTCGGGGTAGTGGCGAACGTCGCGAATGCGGCCCGGGTGCGCGAGCGCCGCGGCAGTCCGCTGATCGCCGCCCGGGGCGCGGCCGAGCCCGAGGTCGATGCGGCCCGGGTAGAGGAGCTCGAGCATGCGGAAGTTCTCGGCCACCTTGAACGCACTGTAGTGGGGCAGCATGACGCCGCCGCTGCCCACGCGAATGTTCTGCGTGCGCGCGGCGATCTGGCCGATCAGGATCTCGGGACTCGTCGACGCGATGCTCGGCAGATTGTGGTGCTCGGCAACCCAGAAGCGCCGGTAGCCGAGGGCTTCGGCGCGTTCGGCGAGTTCGAGGGTCTCGAGGAGCGCTTCGCGACCGCTGCCGCCCTGGCGCACCGGGGACTGTTCGACCACCGAAAGCTCGATCACGCGCGCCACGGGTCAGGAATCCACGCGTTCCGCGCGCAGCTTCGAGCGCCGCACCTTACCGGCGTCGTCTCGCAGCGGCTCGTCGACGAACTCGAACGTGCTCGGGATCTTGTAGCGCACGAGCCGCGCGGCGAGATGTTCGCGCAGCACGTCTGCCACGATCTTCGGCCGCGCTTCGACGATTGCGTGGATCGCCTGGCCGAGGTCGTCGTGGGGCAGGCCGATCACGACACTGGAATGCACCGAGTCGTGCGCGTCGATCGCACTCTCGACCTCGGCGGGGTATACGTTGGCGCCACCGGTGACGATCATGTCGCTGCGGCGATCGGCGAGATAGAGAAAGCCCTCCTCGTCCAGGTGCCCCATGTCGCCGATGGATTCCCAGCCGTCCTCCGTGGCGCGCGACTCGGCGCCAACGTACCGGTAGGTCGACCCCTGCCCTCCCGGCGGCCTCATGTAGACCTCGCCCACCTCGCCGGGTGGAAGCAGCGCGCCCGACTCGTCGAGAATGCGAATCTCACGCCCGGCCGTCGGCTTGCCGACGGAATCCGGTCGCAGGCGCAGCTCGCTGCCGGTGATCATCGTGCCACCGATGCGCTCGGATGCACCGTAAGCCTCGACGAAGCGCGCGTCGCCGATCCAGTCCATCCACGCGAGCTTCAACCACACGGGACACGCCGCACCGCTCGACACGACGCGTTCGAGCGACGTCAAGTGAAAGCGTTCCCGCTCGGCGCCGGGAAGCCGCCAGATTCTCTGCAGCATCGTCGGCACGAAGTTCACGAACTGCACTCCGTGACGGTCGATCAGCTCGAGACTGCGCGCCGGATCGAAGCGCGACATCACGATGGCCGCGCCTCCCGCGAGAATACTGAGCAGACCGTTGAGAAACGGACCGGCGTGGTACATCGGACCGGGGACCAGCGCGATCTGTCCCGGGTTGACGGCGTAGAAGCCCTCTTCGGGATCGAACTCGGCCGGGAGCACGTCGATGATCAGCTTGGGCCGACCCGTGCTACCTCCGGAAGCCAGCGCCTGGCGCTCGGGCGATACGCGGTCTGGGAGGGGCGCATCGGAACGCTCGTTCGATGCTTCGAACCCCGCTGGGATACTGGGGCGTCCGGGGTAGCGACCCTCGTCGACGCCGACGACGAGCGCCGGCTTCGCGAGGTCGATGAGCGCTGCTCGCTCCGCTTCCGGCAGATGCGATGAAATCGGCTGCGGGACGGCGCCGAGCTTCCAGATCGCGAACGCAGTCTCGACGAACGCGACACTGTTCGGGAGAGCGATCGTGACGAGGTCGCCGAGTCCGACGCCGCGCGCTTCGAACTCACGCGCGAGGCGATTTGCGCCGCGCTCGAGGGCGTCGCGGGTCACGGTCTCGTCTTCGTGCACCAGTGCGATCCGGCCAGGATCTCGCTCCGCGAGGACGCTGAGCCCGCGCCCGTATGAGATCCGTTCCCCACTGCGATCGTTGCCCACGAGGTCCCCTGCTTGCGCCGACGGGCGACGGCCGTGCAGTATAGAACGGTCCCCGCGGTCTGTTAGAATGCACGAGCGCGCAACCCGACGGTTCCCGGGCACTCCCCGCACACCCCCGCCGGTCTTCCGCAGGAGCAAAGCATGTCGGGAATCTCAGCCTACGGCGCGTACGTGCCGTACACACGCCTTCCCCTCGCGACCATCCAGGGTCGCCCGGCGAAGCAAGGGGGACCCGAGAAGGCGGTCGCCTACTACGACGAGGACGCCGTGACGATGGGTGTCGCCGCAGCGCTCGATTGCCTCACGGGCTTCGACCGCAACGCGGTCGACGGCGTGATCTTCGCGTCCACGAGCTACGCGATGGCCGAGAAGCAGGGCGCCGCGCTGATCGCCAAGGCCCTCGACCTGCGGCGCGACGTCAGTACCAGCGACGTCGCCGGCTCGCTGCGCGCCGGGACCAACGCGCTGCGCAGCGCCTTCGACAGCGTCAGCGCCGGTTCGGCGCGCAACCTCCTCGTCATCGCGAGCGACTGCCGGATGGGCGCCCCGCGCGGTGCGCTCGAGTCGAAGCTCGGCGACGGCGCCGTCGCGTTCCTCGTGAGCGACAGCCATGCCATCGCGACCTTCGAAGGCTCCCACTCGGTGGCCAACGAGATTCAGGATCTCTGGCGGATCCAGAACGATCCCTACACCCACACGTGGGAGGACCGCTTCGTCGTCACCGAGGGCTACACCCCAGTCATCGTCGAAGGCGTACTGGGTCTCTTCGAGAAGCTCGGCCTCGCGCCGGGGGACTTCACGAAGGCCGCTCTGTACGCACCCGACGCACGCAGTCTCGGCGGTGCAACGAGGGGCATCGGTCTCGCCAAGGAGCAGCTGCAGGAACCGCTGTTCGGGAAGCTCGGCAACACCGGATGCGCGTTCGCACTGATGCTCTTCGCACACGCGCTCGAAACCGCGAAGTCCGGCGAGCGCATCCTCGTTGCGAGCTACGGCGACGGCTGCGACGCCCTGTCGTTCCAGATCTCCGAGCACATCGAGAAGCTGGGTGAACGGCGCGGCATGTCGGGCTATCTCGCCCGCCGCACCGCGATCAAGAGCTACGACACCTACCTGCGCTCGCGCAGCCTCGACCCGAAGGAGTGGGTGGCCGGCGGTGACCCGGGCCTCTCGGCGACCGTCCGCTTCCGCGAGCGCGACGCCGACCTCTCCTTCGTCGGCGGCAAGTGCACGTCGTGCGGCCAGGTGCACTTCCCGCAGCCGCGCGTGTGTTACCAGTGCTACGCAAAGGACCAGTGGGAGCCCTACCGGCTCTCCGACAAGCCCGGGCGCCTGCTCGCGCACACCTTCGACTACTTCTTCCCCGCCCCCGAGCCGCCGGCCATCATGATCATGGCCGAGATCGACGGCTGTCACGTGCAGATCCAACTCGCCGATGCGCGGCCGGAGGACGCCGTCCTCGATCTGCCCGTCGAGTTTGCGTTTCGCAAGATCCACAACGCCGGCGGTAAGGCCAACTACTTCTGGAAGGCCGTCGCCGCCGAAAGCTGAACCCGGCATTCGATCGATCCCCAATCGACCGAGGAGACCCCATGAGCAAGAACATCCGAGACAAGGTCGCCATCGTTGGCGTAGGTGCCTGCAAGTTCGGCGAAAACTGGGACATGTCGCGCGAGGACATGATCGTCGAGGCCGCCTACGAGGCCTACGCGGACGCGGGCATCGAGGACCCGCAGAAACAGATCGAGGCCGTGTTCTGCGGTGCCGTCTATCCAAACGGTGGAACGGGTGAAGTCGCGGAGGCCCTCAAACTCTTCGACCGGCCGATCAGCAAGCTCTCGAACTACTGCGAAACCGGCACGGACACCTTCCGCTACGGCGTGATGTGCGTCGCGGCCGGGATGTACGACACGGTGCTCGTGGTGGGCTTCGACAAGCCGAAGGATCGCGGCGTCTCGGGTCCGTCGGTGAGCTTCGATCGCGTGCGCGGCCTGCCCGCGACCCCTGCCGGCTGGTTCTCGCTCTGCGCAGCTCGCTACTTCCAGACCTTCGACGCGGGCCGCGAAGACCTCGCGAAGATCGCCGTCAAGAACCACCACAACGGCACGCTCGCGCCGAAGTCGATGTTGAAACGCGAGATTACCGTCGACGACGTTCTGAACGCGCGAATCATCTCCTGGCCCTTCGGCCTCTACGATTGCGCGGCCCAGTCCGACGGCGCGGCCGCCGCCGTGATCACACGGGCCGATCTCGGCAGGAGTTTCCGCGACGATCCGATCAACGTGAAGGCGATCACGATCGCCGTCGGCGCGAACCCGCAGTCGGATCCGAACTTCGACTTCCTCTCCTGGAAACCCACACAAGTCGCGGCGAAGGACGCGTACCGCCAGGCCGGCATTACCGAGCCGTTCCGCGAGCTCGACGTCTGCCAGGTGCACGACTGCTTCACCCTCACCGAGATGCTCACCTACGAGGACCTCGGCCTGTGCAAGAAGGGGGAAGCCAAGGACTTCGTTGCCAGCGGGGTCTTCGAGCTCAGCGGCGAACTGCCGGTGAACACCGACGGTGGCCTCAAGACCTTTGGCCACCCGACGGGCGCCACCGGCGTGCGGATGATCTACGAGAACACCCTGCAGCTGCGCGGGCAGGCCGGCGAGCGGCAGGTAAAGAACGCGAAGCTCGCGCTGAGTCACAACATTGGCGGCGCTCCCCAGGCCTGCGGCATCGCGATCATCGGTCACCCGTAGGGCGAGCGCGCACGCGCCATGAGCGGATGCGTTCACTCGGAGAAGGACGGGCGTATCGGGTGGATCCTCTTCGACCACCCGGAGCGGCGCAACGCGATGTCGCCCAACATGTGGGGCGAGATGGCGGAAGCCGTCCGCCGCTTCGACGGGGACGATGACGTCCGCGTGGTGGTCATGCGCGGAGCCGGCGAGACATCCTTCGTCTCCGGTGCGGACATCTCTCAGTTCGCCAAGGAGACCGGCGACAAGACCAAGGCCAATCTGACCCGCACCGGGGGAGACGGCTTCGAGTCCCTCCACGCCCTCGAGAAGCCGTCGATCGCGATGATTCACGGTCACTGCATCGGCGGAGGTGTGCTGCTCGCCCTGGCCGCCGACATCCGTTACGCGTCCGCCGACGCGTCCTTCTCGATCCCCGCGGCGCGGCTCGGCATCGGCTACGAGTCCTTCGGGGTCGAGGCCCTCGCCAACGTCGTGGGCTTCCCCCAGGCCGTGGAAATCTTGTTCAGCGCCCGTCGCTTCGCGAGCGACGAAGCACTCCGGATCGGGCTCGTCAACCGCGTCCTTCCCGCCGAAGATCTCGAGGCAGGGGTCCGGAAGCTCGCGGGCCAGATCGCCGAGAACGCCCCACTCACGGTTCGTTCGATCAAGCGATCTGCGGCGGAGCTCCGCAAGGAACCCGGCCGACGGGAGATGGAATCCGTCCACCGCGCCGTGCGGGCCTGCTTCGAGAGCGAAGACTTCGCCGAGGGCGTCAAGGCGTTCATGGAGAAGCGGACACCGGATTTTTCCGGTCGTTGATTCTCGGTATAATAATATTAACTATTCAAATTAATTCTAGTAGAATAGTTTTGATACTAAGTAAATCAAATTTAATCTAGAATATGGTATGCCAGTAATTTTCGAAATACCCCAGGGGCTACCGGTCCCGCGGGGACGACGTCCGATGAGATCCGATCGCGAAACGAAAGGAGCAGCGCATGGGAAAACGAGCAGCCGCCATCGTGGGCCTCAGCGAATGGGCGCCCCAGCGCGTCTGGGACGAGCCGATGTTCACCCTCGAAGCGATCGCGAAGCTCGCCGCGGAGTGTCTCGCCGATGCCGGGATGGAGAAGGGAGAGCTCGACGGAATCCTCACCACCTCGATCCCCGAGTCGCCGCTCTTCGGCCCCTCAGCGGCCGCCGAGTACCTGGGCTTGCGATCGAACTTCAACGAGGTTGTCGACCTCGGAGGAGCCACCGGAGCCGGAATGATCTGGCGGGCTGCCGCCGCCATCGAGGTGGGAGCCTGCGAGACGGCCCTCGTCGCCCTGCCGATGCTCCCCGCCCCTCCCCCACCCGAAGTCACCCGCGCCAGGGGTCCGATCCAGATGCCCGCGTACTTCGGGGCTGATGCCTGGGGCTCGCCTCAGGGTCAGTTCGACATCCCGTCGGGCCTCGCGGCTGCGACGCCGAGCTTCGCCATGGCCGCCACCCGCTACCGCGAACTCTACGGCGTCGAGCCCGAGACCCTCGCCAAGGTGGCGGTGCAGGAGCGCTACAACGCCCTCGCAAACCCCAAGGCGATCTTCCGCGACCGCCCGATCACGATCCAGGATGTCCTCGATTCGCGGCTCCTCGCCGACCCGCTGAAGCTCCTCGAGGCGGTCATGCCGTGCTTCGGCGGCGGCGCGGTGCTGCTCACCACCGCCGAGCGCGCAAAACGCTGTACCCACCGACCCGTGTTCGTCTCCGGATTCGGCGAGCATCTGACGCACAAGAACCTCGCGTACGCCCCGGACATCATCGACACGCCGATCCGCGCCGCGGCGGAGCGGGCGTTCAAGATGGCAGGGGCCCGTCGCGACGCCATCGACCTCGCGTCGATGTACGACTGCTACACGATCACGGTATTGCTCACGATCGAGGACGCTGGCTTCTGCAAGAAAGGCCAGGGGCAGGACTTCATCGACGAGCACGACTTCCGCTACGACCGTGGCGACTGGCCGCTCAACACCCACGGCGGACAGCTCGGCATGGGCCAGGCGGGTTTCGCCGGCGGGCTCTCGCACTTCACCGAGATGGTGCTCCAGATCCAGGGGCGCGCTGGAAAGCGACAGCTCCCGAAGTGCGATCTCGCTTACGGGAACGGAACCGGTGGCATGCTCGCCGAGCAGGTCGCCCTGATCCTGGAGGGCGCGTGATGGCGATCTTCGCTTCCGATGGGCGGCCGCTCCCCCAGCCGACCCCCACCACGCAGCCGTTCTTCGACGCCGCGAAGAAGCGAAAGCTCCGGCTGCAGCGCTGCCCGCGCGACGGATTCTTCTACTACCCGCGCAGCCGCTGCCCGAAGTGCCTGGGAGACGACTGGACATGGCAGGACACGAATGGCCTCGGCGAGATCTACTCCTACACCGTGGATCGGATCGCCCACGATCCGGCCTTCCGGGCGTTCGCGCCGTTCGCCGTGGCCCTCGTCGAGCTCGATTGTGGTCCGCGCATGACGGCTCGCATCGCCGATTGCGAAGTCTCCGACCTGCGCGTGGGCTTGCCCGTCGAGGCCCACTACGAGGATGTGGACGACATCACGTTGGTGAGTTTTCGCCCAAGAACGGCGTGAGCGGTCAACGGACTGTCGAGTCCCTATTCCGTTGACCGCTGCCGCTGTCTTTGCTCTTCCTCGTCCAGCGTCAGGCGAAGCTCCCGCACCGCCTTCGGCACGTAAGGCTCGGCGATTCCGATCTTGATGAGCGTTCCCGCCACGAGCTTCTGTTCGAGGTAGAGGTCGTTCGACACGGCCACGAAGTTGGGGTCGAGGGTGTTGTCGCTGCGCGCGAGCAGCACGCCGAGTGTCTCGCCTCTGCGGGAGCGCTCGATGCGCAACCGAACCACCTGCACGATGTCGCGCTCGCCGTCCGTCATCGCGCGAAAACTGCGCGCCACGCTGCGCGTTCGCCCGAGATAGCTGGCGGCCACCCGCGACGGCGCGAACGACGAGATCTCGTACACGAGTCCGTCGAAGGCGATCCACGTGATGTGTCCCTTCGCGCTGCCGTTCGGTGTCTGGGCAGTTCCCTCGAGGCGGAAGGCCTTGAGCCCGCCGATCTCGAGCGTCTGGGTGCGTTCGATGTCGGTACGGAGCTCCGGGGCGCGCTTCGCGATGAACTCCCGTGCGGCCACCTCCGGATCGTCTCCCCGTCCGGCGAGTGTAAGCGTGAGCTGGACGTCGCCGTTCGGCGAAATGGCTCCGACCGCCTGGTGGCTGTTGAAGAGCTCCCAACCCTCCGGAAAACGCAGCGTAAAGCCGAGGTCGGGGTGCAGGAACCGCGTGCCCTCGAACACACCCTCTTCGGGGTTCGGACCCAGGGTGAGTCCGTCGAGGCGCCCGAGCAGTCCGGTGCGGTTGTGGGCAATGCCAGTCGCGCGCTTCCACTCGAGGGTCTCGGCGCGGTTCACCGCGGTAGCCATTCGCTCGGGCGTCGTCGGGTGCGTGGCAAAGAAGTTCGGCAATCGCGACCACCCCACGGTCAGTCGTTCGACCGCGTCGAGGTCCTTCAGGAATTTCGGCATGCCCATGGGATCGAAGCCGGCGGCGGCCGCGAGCGTCTGGCCGCCGCGGTCGGCGTCGCGCTCCTGATCGCGACTGTGCTTCGCGAGTGCGGCGT
>JABSQW010000378.1 GCA_013215605.1 Myxococcales bacterium | reverse complement strand
GCACCGGCGAGCAGCCACTCCGTCCCTCCGCGAAGTGCCACCCGTACCGCACAGGCGAGCGACGCGGCGCACAGCATGCACAGAAGCGAATCGGGTCGGGCATAGTGGGCGTCGAGCAGGGGACCCGGCACGAATGCCATGAGCGCGGCCGCCACGACGCCCGGGATGGGACCGAAGAGGCGACCGGCAATGGCCGCGACGATCACCACGGTGATCAGCGAGAACACGACGTTCAGACGGCGCAGCGCTCGGACCGAGATGCGCAGTCCCCCGTCGCGATGGCGACCCTCACTCGATGCGAGGGCCACCTTGTGCACGAGGTGGGCCGTGCGCATGTAGAGCGCTCCGCCCCAGATGAAGGTGGTGCCCGTGGGCTTCGAGTAGAGCTGTGCGCCCTGGGCGACGGCCACCTTCTCGTCGGGGTGAAACGGCGGCTCGCCGAGGGCTCGCTCGTTCGGAAGTCCCCAGTCGAGGCCCGTGAGTCGGAGGGCGAGTCCGATCAGCACCACGCCGACGAGCAGAGCGGCAGTCGCCGAATCGAACGCTCGTTCGTCGCGCAACGCGCTCACGTGGCAGGCCGCGCTCCGGCGAAGTCAGCGACCCGGCGCGCGACGGCGAGCGCCGACCACATCGCGAACAGGTAGAGCTCGGGCCGCAGTGGAATCGAGTAGCGGGGCCAAGGCGCGAATACGACGAACACCGCCGTGTAGTACACGACCAGTGCCGCCAGCAGCACCGGAGTGGCGACGAGGAGCGCGCTTCCGCGCAGCGAGCGCAGCCCGACGAGACACAGCGGCAGCCCCAGGCAGGTCGCGATCAGGACGAGCGGATGCAGGAGCTTCATCGTGCGACGCGTGGCGTCGGCGAGTGCATTCGCCCGGTAGAGCGAGGCCTTCGTGAGGTAGACGTACACGTCGCCCTCGCCCTGGAGGATGTTCCAGCTCCAACCGTAGTAGGGCTTCTCGACGAGGAACCAGCTCAAGTAGCGCGCGGGACGCTCGCGAACACGTTCCCACAGGATCCGCGCGAATGAGCCCAGCGAGGAGCGGATCTCCTTCGCTCGGGGGTCGTCGCGATACGCGTAATAGCGAAAGCGCGGATCCTCGTGGACCCAGCCCGGGTAGATGCCGTGGGTCATCGTCGAGAACGCCCGGTCGGACCCGGTGCGCGCGCCGTCGGGAACGTTGACGGCGTTGCGCACCGACCACGCGGCCGGCAGGGTGAAGAAGACGGCGATGAACACGGCGAGGTGTGTCGCGACGCGCCGCCAGTCGCTGCTCCCCCGTGTGAAGCCACAGAGCGTCAGCGCCAGGGCGGCGAAGATCAGCGGGAGGGGGAGGGCCGTGGAGTTCGTCAGGAACGCACCACTCAAGAGCAGCCCGGAGCCCGCGAACCAGGCCACACGGCGCTTCTCCAGAGCGATCGTGAACGCCGTGACGCCAGCGAGCGCGAGCAGCCCGTAGAGGGTCTCGGTCAGAACGTAGAACGTGAGCGAGACGAGGTGGGGAGACAGCGCGACGGCGCCCGCCGCGACGACGGCCGCCCACGTGGGCAGGAAGCGTCGACCGAGTGCGAACGTGAGGGGAACCATGAGCGCACCGAGCACGGCCTGCACGTTCAGCAGGAACCGGTAGGCCGCGTTGTCGGTGCCGACGCCGTCATCCGCCGCGATCCATAGCGACAGCGCGACGAGCATCGGATAGCCGGGCGCGCGAAAGGAGTCGGGCGTCGGGGGGGCGGTCGTGTCCTTCGAGTACACGCCCCGATCGACGAGGTTCGACGCGTAGGCGAGGTATTGCAGGGCGTCGGAGTGGATCGGCTCGGCGAGCTTCGTGGTGTGCACGAAGCCGACTCGAAGCGCGAGCCCGCAGGCAAACAAAAGCGCGAGTACCCAGAAGGTGGGTTGGGCGAAGCGGGCGGCCATGGAATGCCCCTGACTTTACCGCATGGCTTCTCCGCGGCCGGACGGTCACGGGACGCTCCCACAGGTGGTACGTTTTCATGGCGGCGGCGCTGGACGGTCTCGAGGTCGGCGAGAACCTCCAGGTCGGGCCGGCGAGCTCGTTCGCCGCCCTGCGCACTCGCTACTGGATGCTCGACGACACCCGCGTGCTCGACGCGATCCTCGAGGATTCGGGCTGCCTGAGGTTCATCGTTCCCGAGGACTAGGCGGCTGCCCGGTCGAAGGGGATCGGTAGTTCACGCTGCGTTCCCGCCGAACGTCCGAGTATGGGCGTCATGGAAGATCCCCGATGACGGCTGCGATGCAGCGGCCGGCGATGATTTCACGAGTGGCGGCGCGCCCTACGGAATGCCGTAGAGCGCTGCGGCGTTGTCGTGCAGCACCTTCTGGAGCGTCTCCT
>JABSQW010000377.1 GCA_013215605.1 Myxococcales bacterium | reverse complement strand
TCCCGGCCATCCCATTGGGCCGCGTCGGCGATCCCCTCCTCGAAGATCTTCGTGAGCAGCGGGTAGACCTCGAGGAATTCGAACCAGGTGTCGGGCAGGAACCTGGAGCGGCAGTAGAAGTAGCGGTGACCGTCTCCGCTCTGCATCTCGCAGGTGCGCTCGAAGCCCTGGGCCTCCGCCGTGGCCACGTCCGCATCGATGTCCGTCGAGAAGAACGCCACGTGGTGGAGTCCGTAGCGACCCTGCTCGATGGAGCTGCGGTAGGGCGTCGCCTCGGCGGGGTCGTTGAGTGATTGCACGAGTTGAATCTGCAGGCCTTCGGCATACGAGAGGGCCTCGTGGAGGCGAAGCACGAGCGGCTTCTCTTCGTAGATCGCGTCGAGCTCGATGTTGCGGATGCACGTCCACGGTCCGATGCCTGCCTGGCGCACCCACTGCTCCATGGCGTCGTCGACATTCGGGACGAGATAGGCGACCTGAACGACAGGTCCGAAACGCTTTCCAACAGGGATCGGGTTCAACGGTCGCCTCCTTTCCATCGCGTCGAGGAAGTCACGACTCACGATCCACAACCCTACCATCGGAACCCGCCGACCTTCGAACCCTTCCATTCGTCGGTGAGATTCGCGCAGCGGAAGCGCCCGGGGGGCGTTGCGTCGATCTCGTTCCGGCTCCCGACCCATCGGCTCTCCGCGCGGGGTCGTCGAAGTGCTGGAGTTCTCGACAGCGAAGTCATAGGATCGTTCTCGACGACGGATCAGGAGGAAGATGCGATGGGCCGTTTGGACGGTAAGGTGGCGCTCGTGAGCGGTGCAGCTCGCGGTATGGGTCAGGCCGAGGCGCAGTTGTTTGCCGCCGAGGGCGCGAAGGTGGCGGTCTGCGACATCATCGACGACGAGGGCAAGGCCGTCGCGAGTGAGATCGGAAGCAGCGCGATCTTCCAGCACCTGGACGTGACGCGGGAAGAAGACTGGGCGGCGGCCACTGCCGCGACGACGGCCGCATTCGGCAAGCTCGATGTGCTGGTCAACAACGCGGGCATCGGCGAGATCGTGCCGTTCGCGGAGATGACCCTCGAAGACTACCGCCGCGTCACCGAAGTGAACCAGACGGGCGTCTTCCTCGGCATGAAGGCCGCCATCGAGCCCATGACCGCGGCCGGGGGAGGCTCGATCATCAACATCTCCTCCATCGATGGCCTCGTGGGTGCGACCAGCGTGCTGCACTACATCGCGAGCAAGTGGGCGGTGCGCGGAATGACGAAGGCCGCCGCCATGGAGCTGGGAGACCGCGGCATCCGCGTGAACTCCGTGCACCCGGGCTTCATTCACACGATGATCGGCAACCCGAAGGGTACGCCGCGTCCCGAAGGTCGCACGGTGCTCGACGACTTCACGGCGCGCTGGACGCCCCTCGGGCGGACCGGCGAGCCCGAGGACATCGCGAAGCTCGTGCTCTTCCTGGCGTCGGACGACAGCGCGTACTCGACGGGGTCCGAGTTCACGGCGGACGGCGGAATGATCACCGGCTACCCCTCGCCGGGGACCGAGTCCTAGCAGATAGGAAGCTCAAGCTGCGTTTTCGCGAGGTCTGTTATGGGGAACGACGTCGAATAGAACGAGGTCGATCGGGAAATGTCGCGTCGTTGCTAACCATCGCGGAGAGCTAGCGCCATGGCGCGCAGCTCGCGCGGGATGTCGGGGCCGGCAGGCGAGTACAGCAGCTCGGTGGCGCCGGCGCGTTCCAACGCCGCGAAGCGCTCTCGCAGCTCGGCAGCGCTGCCAGTGAAGGTCATGGCCCCGACCTGCGGATCGAGGAAGGGGCGCTCGCGCTCCGGCACGGCGACGCAGTGGCCCTCGTGGATGTGCAGGTGCCGCTGCGCTTCGGGAACCCGCTCGGTGGCCTCGCGCCAGTTCCGGCCACCCGGCAGATGGTCGACCGCGGATCCGGCCGCCTCGTAGGTCGCGTGATAGACGAGCGCGATCCCGGGTGCGAGCGCCTCGAAGACACGCCGCGATTCGAGAGTTTCGCCGGGTTCGAGCAGCGTTCCCGAGCGCGCGACCGCACACCAGGCGAAGCCCGCCGGCGGGTCGGCAATGGCCATCACGCCGTCGCCGTGCTGCTGCGCGACCGCGCAGCCGCGTGGACCGTTGGCGGCGACGAGAATCGGGGTCGCGAGTGGCCGCGGTGGCGCGAAGCCCTCCGGGTGCAACATGCGCACGGGCTGGCCATCGATGGAGGCGGTATCGCCGCGGAGCAGTGCGCGCAGCCCACTCAGGAATGTTTCCACGTGCTTCCAGGCCAGCGGCGGCACGCCGAGCAGCCTTCGTGCGGTGAAGCCGGTTCCGACCGCGACCGCGACGCGCCCGGGCGCCAGCGACTCGAGCGTCGCGATTGCTGCGGCCGTTGTCGCCACGTGTCGCAGGCCCGGTACGAGCACGCCCGGCCCGAGGCCTAGCGTCGTCGTTGCCTCGGCGACGCGCCCGAGTGTCATCCAGACGTCCGGGTAGAGGAGCGGCGAGTCGTAGAGCCACAGCCGCCGGTAGCCGAGCGATTCGGCGAGCTGGGCGTACTCGACCGTACGCGGACCCGGCGGCAGCGAGCAAGAGAGTTCCATCACAGCCCCCGCCCCTTCACTCGCGCTCGCCGAAGCGACGCTCGAGATCGATCTTGCGCACCTTGCCGCTCGCGTTGCGCGGGAGTTCGTCCAGCTGCTCCAGACGCTCGGGCCACTTCTGCGTCGCCAGTCCCGCAGTACGACAGAAACGCGCGAGCTCGTCCAGGTCGAGCGCCGCGTTCGGCTCGGCCACGACGACTGCGCAACAGCGCTCCCCCGTCTCTGCGTCGGGAACGCCGATGACCGCGATCTCCCGGATGCCCGGGTGCGCGTAGAGCACGTCTTCGACCTCCTTGGCGGAGATGTTCTCGCCCTTGCGGATGATGATCTCCTTGAGCCGCCCGGTCACGCTCACGAATCCGTCGGCGTCGAGCCGCGCGAGGTCGCCCGTGCGGAACCAGCCGTCGTCGGTGAAAGCCTCGGCGTCGCGCGCACTGTCGAGGTAGCCGATGCACACCTGCGGTCCGCGCACCTGGAGCTCCCCTTCTACGCCTGTCGCGCAGCTCCGCCCATCCGCACTCACGCAGCGCAGCTCCGCTCCTCCGGCGCCGCGCCCCTCGGTCGTCGCGAGTGCGACGTCGGGGTCGCGCGGCGAGCCCACCGCGGCGAACGGTACCTCGGTCAGGCCGTAGACGGAGACGACTCCGGCGCCGCCGAGGTGTTCCTTGACCTCGTCGTGGAGCTGCGGCGGTTTTGGCGCGGCGCCCCCCATGGCCATGCGCAGCCTTGGAAAGAGCCGGTGTTCCGGGTGTTGCCGCTGGTACTGGAGGTAGCGCATCACGAGCGGCGTCCCGCCCGCAGCGAGCGTGATGTCTTGCTCGGCAAGGAACGAGGGTGTCTTCTGCTCGTCGTACTGCTCGACCAACGCCGCCGAGCAGCCGGTCATGAGCTGTACGAAGAGCATGCCGATGCCACCGATGTGGGTGAACGGGAAGACGACGGGATAGCGGTCGTCGGGGGAGAGCTCGAACCGTTCGGCCACGCCGAGCGAGCCCGCGCCGAGTGTTTCGTCGGAGTGGAGCGCTCCCTTCGGGTCGCCCGTCGTACCGGAGGTGTAGAAGATCCAGCGCGGCGACCGCTCGTTTCCGGGTTCCCAGGGCGGGAGCTCGTGCGGAGACGCTTCGGGGAGTGACCGATCGCACACCAGCAGGCTCATCGGCTGGCTCTCGCTGACGATCTCCGTCAGCAGCTGCCGCGCGTAGGTCTCGAACGCGAAGCCCCGCCATTCGCGCGGCACCACGAACAGCTTCGGCCGCGCCTGGCGCAGGATGAACCCGACCTCGCGCTCGCGGTAGATGGGCAGGATGGGGCTCTGCACTGCGCCGATCCGGGCGAGGGCAGCCACCAGTACGAACGACTCGAGCCAGCCGGGAAGCTGCCAGGCAACCCGGTCGCCTGGCCCGACTCCGCGTTCCGCCAGTGCGGCGGCGACCCGCTCGGCCCGCACCTGGAAGGCGCCGAACGTGAGGCTGCGACCGAGTTCGTCCTGCCCGAGCAGCGCGTCGGGCGTGAGACCCGCGCGCTCCTCGACGAGAGGCCACAGGCGTGTCTCACGGATCAGGTGTTGCACGCTTTCCTTTTCGCGGCGGCGTGTGTGCGACAATCACCGCCATGACGATGTACCTCGACCGAGTGGGTGCGCGCTCCGAGCCTGCGCGGCGCAGCTGGGACCCGCCCGATTGCGCGCTGTACGCGCTCGCGCAGGGCGCGGGCTGGGACGACCTCGAATTCGTGAGTGAGAGCGCCGCCGGATCGGCGCTGAAGGTCTATCCGACCTTCGTGCTGGCCGGTGTGATGGCCGCCGAGTCGGCGTCGTGGCCCGATCCCGGCTTCGCCACTGGCGACTACGCGCCCCACGAGATCGTCCACGGCGAGCAGGCGCTCGAGATCCACTCTCCCGTCGGGCCCAGCGGCGACGTACAAACCACGACGCGCGTGGCGGGTATCTACGACAAGGGCTCGGGAGCGCTCGTCGTGCTCGCAGTCGAGGCGAACGACACGGCCACGGGCGCACCGGTCTTCACGGCTACGACGAGTCTCTTCGTGATGGGTCACGGCGGCTTCGGCGGCGAGCGCGGGCCGAGCAGTGGGGGCGCGAAGATCCCCGAGCGCGAGCCCGATCACCGCGTCGAAACCCAGACGCTTCCCATCCAGACGCTTCTCTACCGTCACGCCGGTCGCGATCAGAACGCGATCCACGTCGATCCGGCGGTCGCGCAGGAGGCGGGCTTCAAGGGGCCGATCTTGATGGGCCTCAACACGCTCGGCATCGCGTGTCGCGCAATCTTGCGCGCGGTCGGCGACTCGAAGCCCGAGCTCTTGCGCACACTCTCCGGCCGCTTTTCGAAACCTGGCTACAACGGCGACGTGCTCGTGACGGAGATCTGGGTCGAGGAGACGGGCGTTCACTACCGCGTCGTGAACCAGGAGGGCAGCTTGCTGCTCGACGCCGGTAAGGCTTCCTTCGCGCCGTAGGGACGGAGGGTGCGGGGCGGTCACGCATCTTCCTTCAGCAACCGCGCCGCGGCGTCCTCGACGACCGTTCCCTTGAAGAAGTCGGGGTTCATGCCGCCGTGCAGGCGAACGGCGTTGCCAAACGCGAAGTCGGCGAAGTCGTTCTCGTCGATCAGTTCGTCGTCCACCAGCTCCCACGTTTCCGCCAGCACCTCGCGCATGTCCACGACGTCGAAGTGCCCGATGTCCGAGCCGAACATTGCGCGCAAGCGGGCGCCGAAGGGATTCAAGCGCTCGTCGAAAGCGATGGCATTCATGCGGTCGTCGCCCTCGCAGCCGAAGAAGAAGCGGGGTACGAAGAGTTCCGCCAATTCCTGCGCCGTCGACACCTCGCAGGCCCGCCAGTCGTCGAGCTCCTCGGGGCTCGGCATCCACAGGGAGTTCTGCACCAACGGATCGCGGTAGGCCTGGATCTTCTCGTGTCCGTAGTCGTCGATGAGCTCTCCGAAGAGCTGCTGATCCATCCGCGCGGGGTCGAGATGCCGGATCGACTCCGCGTTGCGCTTCTTCCAGTGGTCGAGCATGCGCGTATACGTGCTGCACGCCCAGGCCGCGCCGCCCTCGAGGAATCCAAAGTTCAGCGTCGGGAAGCGGCGCGTCACGCCGCCGAACCAGAGCGCCTTGAGCAGTGCCTCGCCCCCTTCGGCGAAACCGCCGAGCTGGTTGTACTGGTGGAGCGTTGGGCTGCTGCGCGTGCCCCAACCGATCGGTCCGGAGTGGGAGGTCGGTGCCACGCCCAATTCGACACACTTGGCCCACACCGGGTCGTAGTCGTAGGGCGAATCGAGACCGAAGCAGTCCGGGTAGAGCACCTCCCTCGCGAGTTCGGGGTGCTCGCGTGCGAAGCGAGGAACCGGGCGCAGCACGTCGCCAGCAAAGACGGCCGCCTTCAGGCCCAGCACGTCCACCGCGTATTCGAGCTCGGCGACGGCCTCCTCGGGCGTGTGCATCGGGATCACTGCCGTGGGCGTCAGGCGATCCGAGAACTCACCGAACAGATCGGCGAAACAGGTGTTGAAGGCGCGGGCGCTGGCCCGACGCAGCTCCTCGTCCGCCATGCCCGGGAGCGTGATGATCTGCAGCCCGATTCCCGGGTAGATGATGCCGAAGTCGAGCCCGAGCTCGTCCATCCGCTCGTAGAGGAGGCGCGGCAGCTGCGTCGTGGCGCGGTCGAGGGTGTTCTCGGTGGGGATGGGCCACCAGACGGGCATGGACGTGCGCGTGTCGAGCCGCTCCGCGGGCGTCATCTCGAACGTGCGTCGCTGGTGGGCGAGGAACGCGAGGAACCGGTCGGGCATGTCGTTCCCGCCCACTTCGCGCAGGTAGTCGAGTAGCACCGGTACCGTCTCGAGCTGGTGAGCATCTGCATCGACGATCGGATGGTCGATGCGACGCCGGATCTCCTCCACCTTCGCGTGCGGGCGCCGGTTCATGTCCCCTCACCTCCTGCTGCACGACGGCGGGCGCGCTCGATCAGCTGATTCAAGGGCCCCGTGGGTTCGAGGAGCTGTCGCGCCGCCTCGGCCCCGACCACGGGAAGGTTCTCCGCGTCGAGGAGGCCGAGCTGGTTGAGGACACTCGCCTGGTCCCAGTAGACGTGTTCGTGAACGACCTTGTCGTCCTGCATCCTGACCACCGTGCAGACACCCACCTCCACCCGGCGCCCGGTTGGCTCCAGGCCCGGCAACATCCAGCTGATCTCGGCCGTGTGGGTGAAGCGCAGAACGCTCTCCTCGACGATCGTGTCGTTCGCCACGATCCGTGAGACCGGCACGAATTCGACGTCCTCGGGCATCCCGAAGATGAAGTAATCGGCGTAGAAGCCGTGCACCTCGTCTCGACCCAGGCCGCCTGTCAGCGACGGGAGCAGGATCACGTTGGGTCGTTCGCCCATGGTCGTGAGCGCCTCGTCGGCGTTCTGCGTCTCGAACTCGGACGCCGTGTGGCGCAGGTACGCCTCGAGCATGCGTTGCTGTGCGGGAGAGAGGGTTTCTTCGCTACTCAACAGGGTCCTTTCGCAGCCAGGAGCTTCTCTTTCTCGGCGCGCACCGTCGGGTTGAAGCAGTCGACGGGGCCCGTCCCCGAGCGCGCGAGGCAAAGGTTGCAGTAGTCACAGCGCGGCCCCGGCTCTCCGGTGCGCAGGTGCTCCACCAGGAACGGGTCCGCGATGAAAGCCCGCCCGCACGAGACGGCGTCCGTGGCGCCGACACGGATCGCTTCCTCCATCGCGGCCCGCGTATTGAAACCGCCGACACAGATCACGGGCACGGAAAGCTCTCGCTTGAAGCGCCGCGCGTACTCGAGGTTGAAGCCCTCGCGAACGGGCCAAAGCCGGTTCGAGAGGGCGCCGAAGACCCGGTCGAAGTACGTCATCGAAAACCGGCGCATGCGATCCATGTGCTGTCCGGCGCCGTGAACCGCGAGCTCCCGGTAGAAACCGTCGAAGCGTCCGGCCGTCATCGGGAAACCCGACTCGTAGTGGCCGACGCTGACCTCGATCGCGTCGATTCCCTCGGCGACCAGCTCGCGCGCAATGGCAACGTTGTCGTCGACATGAAGTCCCTTGCGCAGTGGCAGCAGGTCGTCGCCGTTCAGCTTGAGGAGCAGCGCGAAGTCAGGCCCGACGCGCCGGCGTGTCTCGCCCACGACCTCGCGAACGAGACGCAGCCGATTGTCGAACGAGCCCCCGTAGGCGTCGCCTCTGCGGTTCGTGTGCGGAGTGAGAAACTGGTTCAGCAGGTAGCCGTGGGCGGCGTGGATCTGGACTCCGTCGAAGCCGGCGTCCCGACAGCGCACGGCGGCTGCAGCGAAGGCGTCGACGATCCCCGGGAGCTCGTCCGAGCGCAGCTCGCGCGGCCTCGCACCCATCACGGGCTCGCGCACCGACGACGCCGAGACGGGCTCATCGACGCCGGTGTGGCCCACGATCACCTGCCGGCCGCAGTGGTTGAGCTGCCCAACGAGCTTCGCACCGAAGCGATGGCAGGTGTCGGCCAGGCGCGCGAGCCCGGCTGTCTTGTCGTCCTGGTCGGCGCCGCACATCCGGTAGGTGCTCTTGCCCTGCGCCGCGACGTAGAGGTTTCCGGTGATGATGAGCGGCGTCCCTCCACGCGCGAGCCACGCATAACAGTCGACGAGCTCGTCGCTGACGAAGCCATCCTCGCTGGCGCGGGTCTCGGCCGTGGCAGTCTTGAAGACTCTTCCGGCGGCCTCGATCGGGCCGAGGCGCAGCGGCTCGAACAGGGGGGAGGAGGACGCCATCTCAGTGGTAGATCGTCGTGCGCTGCCCGATTCGCACCAGTTCACCGCGTTGATTCGTGAGGCGAGCCTCGTCGATCAGAAACATCATCGGACCCAGGCGTCCCTCCTTCTCGTAGGCGTCGACCAGCGTGACTACCGAAGTGATGACGTCTCCGACGCGGATGGGCGCGAAGTAGCGGTTGCGTTGGCCGCCGTTCAGACCGCGCCGCCCGGGCTCGGTGCCCATGCCGCGCATCCAAGGATAGGTGTCGGGGGGGGTGCACTTCGTCCACGCGAACGGGTTGAAGTCGCGCGGCGACACCAGCTCGCCCCACGGGCCGCGTGCGGCTGCCTCCTCGTCGAGAAATTCTGCGGGCGGGTCTTCCGGGTAGTAGGTCGCCATCGCCCAGCGCTTGATGTCGTTGGCACCGACAGGCAACGCGACGTCGGGCTCGAGTGGCCGGCCCAGCCAGCCGAGGGTCTCGTCGTCGAGATGGACGCCCGGCGCGCGGTCGCCGGGCACCACGGTGGCCGGCGGTTCGGGGAGGGCACTGCCCTTGCCGTCGGGGAAGAACACGACCGTCGCCGTGCCCGGCATGGTGCTCTCGTCCTTCTGGTTCAGCACGGCGACGTCGAGCGAGACGAGGCGCTGCCCGTCGCGCTGCGCCGTCTCGGTCACGACGCACTGCGTGCGCAGGCAGTCTCCCAGGAAGTTGAGCTGGCGAAACTGGCAACCGAATTCCGCGATGTCGCCTCCACCGGCCAGCCAATCGTGGAGAGCGTTGTGGACGTAGCCGATGCGCAGGTTGCCCATGCCGAAGACGTCGGGTTGGCCCGCTGCCTGCGCGGCGGCGCTGTCCATGTGTACGTCGATGAACTCGTCGTTCACCGCGGCGTAGCGGTTCCAGTGGCCAAAGCCCGTGGTTCGCTCGATGACGGGGAGTGAGTCGCCTGCGCGAATCGTTTCCCAGCGGTGTACCTGTCCCATCTCGCTTTCCTCGCTTCCGTCAATCCAGGAAGTCGGGTGACTCGGCAACGATCTCGTCCCAGAGCGGTTGGAAGCCCCGCCAACCGTGCTGGGGCTCGCCGACCTGCTCGCGGGCGCGCGCCGCGACCTCGTCGGAGAGCACGTGATAGGCGGGTTCGTCGTCTCGCGGCGCCAGCGCTCCGACCAGCAGCATGGTCTGCGCGCAGCGCTCGAGCAGGTGCAGCCAGAACGCCGCTTCGTCGACGGACTGTCCGACGGTGAGCAACCCATGATTCGCGAGGATCAACGCTTTGCCCGAACCGAGCGCAGTGGTGAAGCGGTGCGACTCGTCGCGGTCGTAGACGGCGCCGGTGTAGTCGTCGAAGACGGCGTGGTCGCCGTAGAACGCGCAGTGGTCCTGGCTGATGGGCTCGAGGGGGCGCCCGGTCGCCGACCAGGCGCGGCCGTAGGGGGTGTGCGCGTGCGCTGCGGCGACGACGTCGTCGCGGCTCGCGTGCAATTCTGCGTGGATGGCAAAGGCCGCGGCATTGAGCGGTCGTTCTCCCTCGACGACATTCGCGTCGAAGTCGACCAGCAGGAGGTCGCTGACGCGAATGCGGTGCCACGAGACACCCAGGGGGTTTGCCCAGAAGTGGTTGGCGCGCACCGGATCGCGCACCGTGATGTGCCCCGCCACCCAGTGGTCGTAGCCGAGTTTCGCGAAGATCCTGCAGGCTCCGGCGAGCCGCGCTTTGCGGTGGGCGCGCTCCTCCGCCGGGTCGGTGAAGACGGGCGGCTTGAGGTCCGGGTGGGTGAGCTCGTCGTCTTCACCCCGGTCGAGCATGCGGCTGGCCATGAATTTCTCTCCTCGCGATCTATCCGAGCATCTGCTCGAGGGTGCGGATGATGCGGTAGCCGGCGCGGGCCGTGGGCACGGCGATCCCGTGACGATCGGCCTCGACCAGGAAGAGGGCGAGGGACTGCTCGACTTCCGTGGGCCTGCCGCGCATCAAGTCGACGTGGAGCGACGGGCGTCCGACGACGCCCTGGTCGAGCATGCGTCGGCCCTGCTCCTGCATGCCGGCGACCGCTTCCTCGAAGCTCCAGCGCTCGAATTCACGGAAGCGCGAGAACGGCTGGAAGAAGTCCTGAGGCTCGTAGCCGCAGGCCCGGTAGACGGCGAGAAGCTCCTGCGTGATGGCGACGTAGTGCTCGGCCGCCTCGCGCACCACGAGCGCTTCCGCCACGGAGCCGTCCGGCATCATGCCCATGCTGGAGACCGACCAGGCGGCCAGCACTGAGATCTGGAGCAGCTTCTCCCACTCGACGTGCCGGATGTCCGAAGGCTGGCGCGAGGCAAAGCCCGCCTTGTTGAAGGTGTCGACGAGCGCGGCCACCCGCGCGCTAGATGTGCCGTCGAGTTCGCCGAAGTAGAACGCGGTTGGCGCGGTGGCGACGTGGCGCACACGGCCCGGTCCCTCCAGTGTGCCGGCTTCGGTCGTCGACGCGCCTACCACTCGATCCGCCCCGATCCACGCACCGAGAGCGTCGTCCTTGGCGACGCTGTTCTGGAGCGACAGCGCGAGACGGGTCTCGTCGCGGAGGGCGTCTGCCCCGCTCAACGCCGCATCGGTGTCTCGTGCCTTCACACACAGGATCAGCGCGTCGATCGGGCCGCGCACCTCGTCAGCGCTCGACACGGCATCGAGACCGCTGCGAATGTTGCTGGCACCGCGGATGCCCGTGATCTCGAGTCCGCGCGCACGGATCGCTTCGACGTGCGACGGGCGTGCGACGAGCGTGACCCGCGCCCCGGACTCGGCGAGCCAGCCACCGACGACGGAGCCCAGGCCTCCGGCCCCGAGGATGCAGACGCGCGGCGCGTCCACGCGGGCCTAGTCCTGGCCCGAGGCGTTGGCGCGTGCCTGTGTGATCGGCTCCATCGCGGCGCCGCGGTGGCCCCAGAGTTCGCCGCTGCCGCCGAATTCGCGCACGGTCCAGCTCGCCTCGTCGACGATGAGCCCATTCCAGCCGAGCTCCACATCGAAGCCCGACGGTGTCTCGGCGTAGAACGATACGAGCGGGTCGTTGGCGTGCTGGCCGAGGCTCATCTTGATCGGGATGCCGAGATCCTGCACGCGGTCCCACGCGCGGCCAACGTCGTCGAGTTGTTGCGTTTCGATCATGAAATGGTGGAAGCCCGGCTCGGGGAACACGTCGGTGACGGCAAGGCTGTGATGGCGCGGACTGGCGCGCAGGAAGCTGGCGCCCTTACCGCCGTCCATGTCCATGCGATCGGTGACGCGCAGGCCGATCGCATCCACGTAGAAGGCCTCGGCCTCACGGAAGTCGGGGACCGTGACCATCAAGTGGCCGATTCCGACGCCCTGCGTGAGGAAGCCCGAGACACCTGCCGGCGAAAGGAAGGGCACCTCGAAGTCGTATGGCGCTCCGGTGAACAGCTCGTGGACGAAGCCCCACGGATCGCGGAAGCGCGCCAACTCGGTGACCCCGCGTGCGGCGCGCAGGACTTCGCCCGGCTGCTCGACCTCGGCGCCAGCGGCGCGCGCCCGTTCGATGGCGGCGTCGAACGCCGGCCGGTCGGCGAGCTCCCAGCCCACGTAGGCGAGGCCGTTCTGTTGCGCGGGGTGCACGGCCAGCCGCCAGCTGCGGGTGTCCATGCGGAAGAAGAGCGATCCGTCCTCCGCGGCGGCTTTCGTGGGTGCCGCAGTCGGCATCAGGCCCAGGAGGTCCGTCGCGAAAGCCCGCCAGGGCGCCGGGTCGGTGCTCGCCAGTCCGAGGTAGCTGAGGCCTTGTAATCCCATAGGGGCAGCGTACGGGCGGATCACCCCGGATGACAAGCTTCAGATCAGCGGAGCTGATGTGCACGAAAGCACGACCACCGCGGCCCCGTGCCTGCGATACTGGTGCAGATGTCGGACGAGCGCGTCGAGCTGGGCCACGCAATATTTGCCTTCGTGGAGCCGCACCCCGGCTTTGAACTCGCCTGGAACCGCTATTACGAGCGCGACCATCTGATCGCAGCCGGCTCTTTTGCACCCTGGACGATGGCCTCACAGCGCTGGCTCGCGACGCGGCAGCACAAGGTGCTGCGTCAGCCGCGCGAGAATCCCATCGCCGAGCCTCCCGAGCGGGGCACGTTTCTTGCGGCGATGTGGATCCAGAAGGACCGCCTCGCCGACCAGCAGGCGTGGGTCGCCGAGCAGATGAAGGAGCTCGCTGCGCAGGGCCGCAATTTCGATCAGCGCGACGTGCTGAGCACGGCGAGCTGGGACTACCTGGGCGGTGCGCTGCGCGACCCGGACGGAGTGCCGCCGGAGCTGGCCCTGGATCGTCGCTACCCGGGCATCGTGCTGGCGTGGGTGGAGCGCGGACCCGGTCAGTCACTGGAGTCGCTGCGCGATGCGCTGCTGCGTGATGCGCTGCCGGGCGTGATGGAGAAGTCGCCCATCGCACAGGCCCTTTGCTTCACCCCGCTCCCCAAGGCGGACTGGTGGCCGAAGGCCGCGCCCGAGGTGCCGGGCGTCGGCGAACGCGTGCTCGTCGCCTGCTTCGTCGAGTGCGATCCGTTGGACGTCTGGGGGGAGTGCTTCGCCGACCTCCCGACCGCACTCGAATCACGGGGTTGCGGGCGCACGCTCTTCGTCGCGCCTTTCGTTCCGGTCGTGCCGGGTGTCGACCCCGACCTGGCGACGCTGTGAGCCCGGAGCTCCGGTGAGTACACCGCCGGCTCAGGAAGAAGAGCTCGTCGCCCGGGCGCGCGCTCTCGCGCCGAAGCTGGCAGAGCGCGCCGCGCGCTGCGAGCGCGAGCGCCGCGTGCCCGAGGAGTCGATCCGCGAACTCAAGGAGGCGGGCTTGTTCCGCATCCTCCAACCGCGGGCCTTCGGCGGCTTCGAGTTCGACTTCTCGGTCTATGTGAAGGTTGCGATCGAGCTGGGGCGGGGCTGTGCGAGCACGGCCTGGGTGTACGAGAACAATGCCATGCACCAGCTCATCCTCGCGCTGTTTCCGGAGGAGACACAGCGAGAGATCTGGGCCAGTGGAGACCCGGAGCGCGACGCTCGCCTCATCTCCACCGGCTGGTCGCCGAAGCGCGGGGGCGCGCGACCAGTCGACGGGGGCTATCGGCTCGATGGCCACTGGGAGTTTGCGAGCGGTTCCTGGAACTGCGACCTCGACCTCATTCTGGCGCGCGTAGAGCGAGAGGGTGGCGGGCCGGTGCCCGAGATGCGGTTGTTCCTGCTCGACCGCGCAGAGGGTGAGTACGAGATCGTCGACACCTGGCACGCCATGGGCCTGAAGGGCACCGCCAGCAACGACATCGTGGTGCGCGAACAGTTCGTGCCCGAGCACCGGACCCTGCTCTGGGCCGACGCCAATCGCACACCGGAGGATGGCGTGAAGGTGCAGGGCCATGGCGTCCACGATGGCGCGTGGTACCGCGTGCCGGTGTGCGACTGGCTGGGCTGGACGATTGCACCGGCGCTGATCGGCGCCACATACGGGGCCATCGATGCCACCGCCGAGCGCTTCGGGACGCGCACGAACATGTTGGGCGAGAAGCTCGCCGACACGCAGGCGGTACATCTGCGGATCGCGGACGTCGCGGCTCGCCTCGACGCGGCGGAGACGCTGCTCCAACGCGACGTGGCCCAGGCCACCGAGGCCTACGGCAGCGGCAAGCCGCCCACCGTGCTCCAGCGGGCCACGTGGCGGCGCAACCAGGCTTTCAGTGCCCGATTGCTTCTCGAGGCAGTCGAGAGCCTCCTCTACCGCGGCGGCGCGCACGGTGTAAGCGAAGGTGACCCGGTGGAGCGCGCCTACCGCGACGTCGGTGCCGGGGTGACCCACGTGGGGACCGACTGGGACGTCTGGGGGCGAGTCTATGGCAGGGCGCTGCTCGGATTGGACATCGCCACTCCGAACTTTGGCTTTCATTCCGCCGAGGTCGTGCGCTCGCGCTAGCAGTTCACGCGGCTCAGGCTGCGGCTCGCAGGCGATAGCGGATCGGCAGGTGCTTGATGCCGCCGACGAAGAGTGATCGCAGGCGCTCGATCGGGCCGGCGACCTCCGCGTCGGCCAGGCGCTCGATCAAGTGGCGGAAGACCACCTGGAGCTCGACGCGCGCCAAATGCGCACCCAGGCAGAAGTGTTCACCGACGCCGAATGCCAGGTGCCGATTCGGCGAGCGCTCCACCCTGAAGGCGAAGGGCTCGTCGAACACCTGCTCGTCGCGGTTCGCCGACGGGTAGAACAGCGCCAGGATATCGCCTGCGCGGATCTTCTGGCCGTGCAGCTCCACGTCATGGGCGGAGGTGCGACCCATGTGCACGATGGGCGTGGTCCAGCGGAGGATCTCCTCGACCGCCGGTTTCAGCAGCGCCGGGTCGCGCTGCACGAGCGCGAGCTGATCCGGGTTCTCGATCAACGCCAGCATTCCGCCCGTGGTCGCGTTGCGCGTCGTCTCGTTGCCGCCCACGATCAGCAGCATGCAGTAGGACAGCAGCTCGTGGTCGGGAAGCGGCTTGCCGTCCAGCTGCGCGGCGCCCAGCAGGCTGACGAGATCGTCTTCTGGCTTCCGGCGCCTGGCCTCGATGAGTTGCGAGAAGTAGGCGAACAACTCCGAGTTGGCCCGCTCGCGCGTCTGCCCCGCGTGTTCACCCGCGCCTGCGAAGTCGGGATCGGCGGGGGCGGCCGCCTGGTTGGTCCAGTCGAACAGCTGGTTCCAGTCCTCGCGAGGAACACCGAGCAGCCATGCGATCACCGCCATGGGGAGCGGCATGGCCACTCGCTCTACGAAATCGCACTCTCCGTCGAGCCCACCCTCCGCCAACCCGTCGACGATTTCGCGGCCGATCTGCTCGATGTCCGCCCTGAGCTGGTGCAGGGCCCGGGGTGTGAAGCGCCGGCTCATCAGCTGGCGGTAGATGCGGTGCTTCGGCAGATCCATGGAGACGATCGTGGGCGGAAGCTCGTACTCTGCGGCGCCAGGCTCGGCCGGGATGTCGATGCTGTTAGGCGCGTTGAGGAAGTGCTCGGGCTGCTTCGAGATCGACACGATGTCGGCGTGCCGGGTGATCGCCCAGAAGGGCCGCACCTCGTTGCGCGGGTACCAGAACACGGGCGCCTCTTTGCGCAGCCGCGCAAAGTCCGCATGCGGGTATCCGCGCTCGGCGTAGCTGTCGGGTGAGAAGATGTCGACCGACTCGAGGCCCGTGTGGAAATTCGTCACGGCTCGTTCTCCCCGCCGTATCCTAAAGCCTTCTCCGGGGGGCTGCATGTGAATCCGCGCGGCCCAGGAGCTTGGCACGATTTGCTCCGCGTTGGCGCTCCGCGCGGGGTAGGGTGCACGCGAGGGGCGCCTCCGTGCCTCGCTGAATGGGAGGTTTGGCAATGCTCGAAGGTTTGCGTGTCGTGGTTCTGGTGGTCGTTCTGGGGCTCGTGGCGCCACCGACGTCGCTGGCCGAGCCGGCCGCGTGGGACCAGGCCG